>CAMAYX010000008.1 GCA_945862405.1 Legionella genomosp. 1 | reverse complement strand
CTGCGCTATTCATGTGTGGGTTAACCTGAAAAAAATCGCTTACCAAACAGCACAAACCGTATACCAAATAAAAAAAGGACTGCTCAAATATTATCTTATTAATGAACTACAAAATCCTTCCGTCTTGATGAGTTTTTCGTAAGTCCTGACAGCTCTTGCACGCAGCATAAATCAGCGTTGGTGCTAGAAAAATAATTGGCAAAATCAACTACTGAACGTCCTCTCCCCTCCGCGGTATCTTTCCCCTTTGCACCACCGATAATTCCGGGTAAAAACTGCATATTGGCTGAAACAATTTTTAGACCATTGATTTGGGAAATAATAGGATAGTGATCGGATAAATCCAACCCTGCAGCATTTTTTGGGCTATCAATAACAACTTTAGGGATAACCCTAACAGAAGTAGCCATTTTAGAATGACCTGTGATTGAGTTAAATTAAATTATAGACAATGTAATATTAACAAACTCTTAATTCAAAAAAAAATCTAATTACCCTCAAACAAGCCGATAATAGGGTATGTTTGTTTCTACTTGTAATTCGAGAAGCTCTGCAAGTGAATCAGCTAAAACGTAGTAGAAATTTTGATCTTTAAAATAACCTACGATTTGCCCCACCTTGCCTTCATAGCCCGGATTAAAATCTATGAATAATTTGGAACCTTGCTCAGAATTTTCCGCAATCAACAGCCAATCTTTGTTTAAAGCAAGGGGATTTATAGCGTCGTCCATATAGCGATCCAGTTCATCATCTTGACGCATGACCAACAATTCCTCATCGCTAAATTCAAGATTAGCGGGTTGCACCACAAATCCTTTTTTATGCGCTGCTTCTATCATGGTACTTATTGGAAGTAATTTAAATTCGTCATCGTTAAAATAAAACATAGGTACTTCGCTGTTATTACTGGCGCCTACCGCCTGTAATAACTCAATAAATTCCGCAGGTAGCTGTTGAAAATTAGTCAATAAATGTTCTAGATCTTCTTCGGCAACCGCCGATCGCTGCGCAAAGGCTTGTCTCTCAGTATCGCTATACCTAGAAAGTAACTCTGCAAAATAATCTTGTACTATTTTACTCATAGACTGATCTCTAAATTATAATGTGTGATTATAGTATAGGATTTTATCAGTACTATCACTCTGAGTTGACAGGAGATATTTCTATGAAGGCTTCCGATTTGTTACTAGAATGCCTAGCCATGCAAGGCGTTAATATTATGTATGGAGTTCCAGGAGAAGAAAACGCAGACATTATGATTTCACTCCTGCAAAACCCCATTCGCTTCATCACCTGTGCGCATGAGCAAACTGCAGCTTTTATGGCAGAAATGCACGGTCGTTTAACCGGAATACCAGGAATATGTCTTGCCACCTTAGGCCCTGGTGCTACTAATCTTATGACGGGAGTGGCGCAAGCAAATCTTGATGGTGCTCCATTAATTGCCCTTGTGGGCCAAGCTGAAACTAAACGTTTACATAAAATTTCACATCAAAATATTAACTCCATTGAGATGTTTAAGCCCATTACCAAATGGTCGACAACTATTTTATCAGCTGATGTAATCCCTGAAGTTATTGCCAAAGCCTTTAAAATTGCTACTTCGGGACGGCCGGGAGCCGTTATGATTGAACTTCCGGAAGACATAGCAAAATTGGAAACCGACGCAAAACCTATTCATAAAACGGAATTTATTAATCAACAAGAAGCTTCTTCGCAGCAAATTGATGATTTTCTTAAACTGCTGTCCCAGAGTAAAAAGCCTCTGCTACTTTTGGGCGATGGCGCAACACGCACGGAAAGTGATGTTCCAGTACGCGAATTTTTAAAAAAAACCGACTTGTACGCTGCTTATACTTTTATGGGGAAAGGCGCCGTTAGTAACCTCTACGAACGTTCATTGCATTGCGTGGGGTTAGGCTTAAAAGACATTGCTTTAAACGCATTTGAAGAAGCCGATTTAGTAATTTGTGTTGGTTACAGTATGGTGGAGTGGTCGCCCGCAAATTGGAATATCGGTTGTGAGAAAACGATAGTTCATCTCGATGCAGCACCTGCAGAAATCGATCAACATTACCTTCCAACATTGGAGCTGGTCGGATCCATACCCCAAATTCTTCAACAAATTAACGCGAAACTTGGGGCGCAACAAAGTAAAAAAGAGCCTTATTTCGCAGCCATTCAACAAAAGACGGAAGAAGACATTCGTAGTTTTAGTGATGATGATGGTTTCCCAATGAAGCCAAAGCGTATATTAAAAGATATTCGTGATGTATTGGCCAACGAAGATATTTTGGTGAGTGACGTTGGTGCACATAAAATGTGGGTTGCCCGCCAGTATGGCGCTCGGCAGTCAAAAACATGCTTCATCAGTAATGGATTTTGTTCTATGGGTGGAAGCTTAGCTGGGGCTATGGAAGCAAAACGGCTTTATCCACAAAAAAGAGTCATTGCCCTATGTGGTGATGGTGGATTTATCATGAGCAATCAAGCTTTGTTCACCGGTGTAACCGAGAAAATTCCATACGTGGTTGTTGTTTGGGAAGATCAACAATATGGTTTGATCAAATGGAAACAGGAAATGCATTACCATACGCATTCGCACACCGAACTGCATCATAGGGATTTAACCGGTTTTGCTCAAGCTATAGGCTGTAATGCAAAAAAAATTCAACAGAGTAACGAGTTAGTACCTGCGTTGAAATGGGCCTTTGCCAATAAAAATGCACCTACGGTTTTAGTAGTTTCTGTTGACTACAGTGAGAACATGAAGTTGTTTCATCATTTGCAAAAGAAAATGCAATGAGATGAAACCATTAAACAAGTTGTCATTATCTATTACTTTGTGTATAACTTATTCACTAAAATTACGTGTGAGCTGCTATGATCATTTATTTTGAAGGTTTTGTTAATGAAAGAACATTTAGTCAAACCGTAAGTCAAAAAGGCATTAACCCCGATGATAAAAATGTAGTCCTTATCTTTCCGGGAAACGCAGGTCATCATGGCGATCAAAATAATTTATTTTCCATTAAAGGCGGCACCGGTCTTGGTGTACCAGCTAGTACTCTAGGTTCAAAAGGCCACCCAGTTCTTAGCCTTCCAACAACTTCGATGGGCAATTGGTCTACCCGTCAAAGCCAACAACAAATAGTGCAAGGTGCAATTGAAGATTTATATCGCGCGGTTGGTGCTGGGTTTCATCTTTGCTTACCTGTTAGAGGTCATGTTGACACCACTTATTTTGATAATGGCTTAGCAGACACTGACGGAGTTGCAGAGCCAAGTTTCTGGGGCGAAACACTCAAAACTCCAAATAAGCCATTGGCGCAGCATTATATTACTGAATTAGATAAGCTGGCCGCATTCCTGGATCTATCAGAAGAAGAGCAGTTACAAACTGCCCGAAGCAATACCGATAACCCACTGTATACTGCTTATTTAGATGGGCTGCAAATGGATGCTAATGATCCTTGGTTAAAAAAACCAACAGCACCTCAAAGCCGTCCGGTAGAAACAACCGGTCGCAAAGATCAGCAAGAGCCGCTCCGTCTGGTTGATGATGAGGAAGATGATGAACCTGACTTCAGCGAAGGGCACCAAGCTGCAGTTCGCAGTGTAAGACAAGTCTTTGTTGAACCTTCGCGTCGTTCTAATTCTTACCTTGATATGCTTATTTTAGGTTCCTTATACACCTTCGGTTTTGGATCCTTAGCCATTGCAATTCTGGCGTTCCCTGTGATTGCACCTGCCTTAGCTGCCGCAGGGTATATTGCAGCAAACCAAGTTACCGGCTTAGCAATTACCTTAACTGCAGCCAGCGCCTATTCAAGTTATAAATTTTTCCAATCCGCTCGTTCAACAGGTGAAACAGAAAATGAACGGATTGTAGATTTTGAACTCGGTCCAAACGTACTATAAACCTATGCGGGGAGTGTTGCGAAACACACTCCCTACCCTAAGCTTTCAGTTATCGCTTGAATTAAAGTAGGTCCTTGATAGATAAGTCCCGTGTAAAGTTGAACTAATGAGGCTCCAGCCTTCAACTTATCTAAGGCCGCATTAGGCGTATCAATCCCTCCAACTCCGATCAGGACTATTGCATTGCCAATAGTTGATTTGATGATTCGCAAGCACTGAGTAGATTTAGTTTGTAAAGGTAAACCGCTCAATCCGCCAATCTCATCTGCATTAGGTAAATTTTGCACCTCGTCCCGAGAGCACGTTGTGTTCGTCGCAATAATCCCATCCATTCCTTGTACGGTAATTGCATCGGCCATTTTTTTTAAATCTTCTTCACGTTCATCGGGTGACAGTTTTATCAGTAATGGCACATAGCGATGATGAACATCCGCCAGACGCAGCTGTTCTTTTTTTAACTGACTTAATAAGTTTTGTAAATATTCTTCCTGCTGCAATTGGCGAAGATCAGGAGTATTAGGGGATGAAATGTTAATCGTTACATAGGACGCATGCTCATATACTTTACCTAAGCAATACAAGTAATCATCCTTGGCGTTCTGCAAACTAGTATCTTTATTTTTACCAATATTGATGCCTAATATCCCAGCATATTCTGCTTTACGTACGTTTTCTACCAGAGCATCTACCCCATGATTGTTAAACCCCATGCGATTGATAATGGCCTGTGCTTGCGGTAACCGAAATAATCGAGGCAGTGGGTTCCCTACTTGCGGTTTTGGGGTTACCGTTCCCACCTCAATGAAAGAGAATCCCAACTTGCTTAATGCAGGTAAGTATTCTGCATTTTTATCTAAGCCCGCTGCCAATCCTACCGGATGATAAAACTCAAGACCCAAAGCTTGTACAGGATGCCGAGCGGGTTTAGAAAACATGATTTTCGGCAAATATTTTAAGGCAGACAAAGTAATATGGTGTGCTTTTTCGGGCCCGCAGCGAAAAAGCAGAGGCCTAATCAACGAATACATAGCTTAATCCAATTGACATTGTTGCGCCCAAACCCGCAACATTGCATTTCCTTTAGGTTGTAAATGGTAGGCCACTTCTTTGACTTCTACCCCATAATTTCCTTCCTGCAGCCCCAACAGCACCGGTCCTAAAAATGGTGAAGGTTGGCCATGCCGATCAATTAACGGAAATATCCTCACCTCTTTTGCCACTCTTGCGAGTTCACGAATGATCCGTAAATGAAAATCAATGTCCTGGTCATCCAAATCAGCGAACAAATAATGCGAACTAAGCGCCAAATCGAATGAGAAGTCGGCAAATGGCAAATTATAATCTGTCACCGGGATGTAACGATTCTCTACCCGGCCTTGTTCATAATCAGCAAAGAATTCCGCCATCCCTTCGCGACGTCTAGTGATTAGATTTTCAAAATTTCCATAGCGACTAAAATCAAATTTCTCTTTATCACGATTCACCCGTGCAATCATATCTTCAAATACTAAAGATACTTTAGTGGAAAGCGTTGCTTTGTCTAAGGTGAACAAAGGATCACAACTTACCACGTGGGCATTCCCTTCATGCAGCTCGGTGTTTATGGCACTAAGACCACAACCATATTCTAACAAGCGACTGTGAAAATCATCGTCGGACAAATTAAACATTTCTCGGTATTCATCTGCATGATGGCCCCAAAGTACCAATTTACGCATGGGTTTCTCTCCTTTAGAAAAGTCCTCTTTGGCGCATCTTGCACTATCTGCGCTCAAAGCTACTCTGCTCTATATTTCTAAGTTTATTTTTTAATTTCTTCCACATTGTATAGCTAGGCTTTGCTCTTATTTACGTACTATAATTCACTCAGAAAGTAGAACCCAGGTCTGTTGGACAAGGTTTACTATGAGAGGTATAGTCTAGCCTAATTGCTAAAGCAACCGGAAGAGATCAATGCACATAGGATTAAATCATCAGCTAGGAGAAACACTGGATCTTTTGCGCGACAGTGTTCATCAATTTGCCACTCGTGAAATTGCGCCGATTGCAGCTGAAATTGATGAAACCAATGCTTTTCCTAATGCTCTTTGGCGTAAATTTGGTGAAATGGGCTTACTGGGCATTTCCGTAAGTGAAGAATACGGCGGCGCCAACATGGGTTATTTGGCCCATACCATAGCGATGGAAGAAATTTCTCGAGCTTCAGCATCTGTAGGTTTAAGTTATGGTGCGCACTCCAACTTATGCGTTAATCAAATTTATTTGAATGGTACAGCCCAACAAAAAGAAGCGTATCTCCCAAAGCTAATTCGAGGTGAATACATAGGCGCGTTAGCCATGAGCGAATCCAACTCAGGTTCTGATGTTGTCAGCATGCAATTGCGCGCTGAGCAGCAAGGTGATTTTTATATAATTAATGGGACCAAGATGTGGATTACGAATGGTCCTGATGCTGATGTTTTAGTGGTTTATGCGAAAACTGATAAACAGGCCGGCAGCAAAGGGATCAGTGCATTTATCATTGAAAAGGGTCTCTCAGGCTTTAGCACCGCTCAAAAATTAGACAAACTAGGTATGCGCGGTTCGAATACATGTGAATTGGTATTTGATAACTGCAAAGTTCCAGCAAAAAATTTATTAGGCCATCATAACCAAGGCGTTAAGGTTTTGATGAGTGGTCTTGATTATGAGCGCACCATTTTAGCAGCAGGTCCCGTTGGTATCATGCAAGCCTGTTTGGATGTAGTTCTTCCCTACGTCCACGAACGCAAACAATTCAATCAGCCTATTGGCGAATTCCAATTCATCCAAGGCAAGCTGGCAGACATGTACACTGAACTTAATGCTTCCCGCTCCTATCTCTATGCAGTAGCACGAGCTTGCGATCAAGGTTTGGTGAGTAGGAAGGACGCGGCCAGTGTTATTTTGTTTGCCGCTGAAAAAGCTACGCAAATGGCATTACAAGCCATTCAAATTTTAGGCGGTAATGGATACATCAATGAATATCCTACAGGACGTTTATTGCGAGATGCAAAGCTATATGAAATCGGTGCTGGCACTTCTGAAATACGGCGTATGTTGGTTGGTCGCGAATTGTTTAACGATACGCTTTAGAATGTGTTGACAATTCGCTAGCATGCACCAAAATGTGTTGATTTTCGAGTACCGAAGCGCAGCATACATGACAATATGTGAGCATCGGAGCACAGATAATCAGCTCAGCTTGACCAGGATAGTATAATTTATTGAATCTCTGTGAAAATTAAGGACACTGCCATGAATAACGAAGAGGTAGTAATTGTCGCTGCAAAAAGAACCCCAACTGCGAATATGTTGGGGAATTTATCGTCATTAACTGCACCCGAATTAGGAGCAATAGCCCACAAAGCAGCTATTGAGCAAGCAGGAATAGATCCTAACGATATTGATGAGGTTATCAGCGGATGTGTTCTGCAAGCTGGAATTGGACAAGCGCCAGCTCGCCAGGCAGCACTTAAAGCCAATATTCCCAACACTAAAGGCGCAACCACCATCAATAAAATGTGCGGTTCGGGAATGAAAGCTGTCATGCTGGGACATGATTTAATTAAAGCTAAATCAGCGCAAATTATCCTTGCCGGCGGCATGGAAAGCATGAGCAATGCACCCTATCTATTGAGCAAAGCTCGTTCAGGATATCGTCTAGGACATGGAGAATTAAAAGACCACATGTTTCTTGACGGCCTAGAGGATGCCTATGATCGCGGTAAGTTGATGGGGGTTTTCGCTGAAGCCACAGCTAAACACTACAATTTTACCCGAGAACAACAAGATGAGTTTGCAATTCGTTCTTTAAAACTATCTATTGAAGCGGAAGAAAAAGGAAAGTTTGCTCACGAAATCGCCCCTGTTACCTTGCAGGATAAAAAAGGTGAAACGATTATTCGTAAAGATGAAGGACCTGATGCCGCTAAAATTGCAAAAATTCCTAACTTAAAACCTGCGTTCCAAGCGGACGGTACGGTTACTGCCGCAAACTCCAGTTCGATTTCAGATGGAGCAGCCAGCCTTATTTTGATGACCGCAGCTGAGGCACAAAAGCGTAATTTACCAATTCTTGCAAAAATTGTTGCCCATGCCACCCATGCGCATGAGCCTCAATGGTTTACTACCGCCCCAGTTAAGGCGATACGCAATGTACTTAACAAATCAGGATGGACAACGGACCAAGTAGATCTATATGAGATCAATGAAGCATTTGCTGTAGTAGCAATGGCAGCCATCAAAGATCTTGAATTGGAATTAGGAAAGGTTAATATTCATGGAGGAGCATGTGCTTTGGGTCACCCTATTGGTGCATCCGGCGCTAGAATATTAGTTACACTGATTCACGCTCTTAGGCAAAACAATAAAAAGCGCGGTGTCGCAGCCTTATGCATAGGCGGTGGAGAAGCTACGGCTATCGCTGTGGAAGTTGTGTAAAGAAACTCCTTGTCATTGCAAGCAGCGCAGAGCAATTCAGATCGATCATT
Organism: Legionella genomosp. 1; assembly: GCA_945862405.1. Lineage (GTDB taxonomy): Bacteria > Pseudomonadota > Gammaproteobacteria > Legionellales > Legionellaceae > Legionella_A. The sequence goes on along the minus strand of CAMAYX010000008.1, from coordinate 20,564 downwards.
GAACAAGCCACTGGATTACTTTGTTACGCTCGCAATGGCGAATAAGGTCAATTTTAGAATGAAGGGGAACGAGGTAATAACATGCTTAGACAAAGCTTTATTTATCTGATTTTAAGTGTTTTCATCGTAATTTTTGCATCGTATGCGCAAGTCGTAATCGTCTACCTTGATATGCTATACACCTATGTAAATTTACAGTTATCCCCTGTATTTAGCAGCAGTGCAACTGGAATCTTAATTCGTCAAGTATTCTCACTGGTTCTAATTCCGGTACTTATCGCCTGCATTCCGGCACTTGCTTATCGTGCGATTAAAGGACAGCACATGCCTTATTTTATCCAAGTCACTTGGCTGTTATGGTTAGTGATTGTTTTAAGTAGAGTTTTGATTCGATAAGGCAGGATGTTATGGCTAAAATTGTCAGCCGTTTAAACCCCGGCAGCAGTGAGTTCAAGAATAATCAAACCAGCATGCTCAACTTAGTAGCCGACCTTGAGAAAACAGTCGCTGAGGTGGCTTTAGGCGGGGACGAGAAAGCAAGAGCTCGTCATCTAAAGCATGGGAAACTCCTACCCCGTGAACGCTTGCAACAATTATTGGATCCAGGCAGTCCATTTTTAGAGCTATCACAATTAGCGGCTCACCAAGTTTATGGAGAAACCATTTCTGCTGCTGGATTAATTACCGGGATTGGCCAGGTATCAGGCCAAGAATGCATGATCGTAATTAATGATGCTACGGTTAAAGGTGGAACTTACTACCCGCTTACGGTAAAAAAACATCTACGCGCACAAGAAATCGCACAAGCAAATCGACTACCGTGTATTTACCTGGTGGACTCTGGCGGTGCCTATTTACCCATGCAAGATGAAGTATTTCCAGATCGCGATCATTTTGGCAGAATTTTTTATAATCAAGCGAATTTATCGGCGCAGAATATTCCACAAATTGCAGTAGTAATGGGCTCTTGTACAGCTGGAGGTGCTTATGTGCCTGCGATGGCCGATGAATCAATTATGGTTCGCCAACAAGCCACTATCTTTTTGGGAGGTCCTCCTTTAGTTAAAGCTGCAACTGGTGAAGTTATCAGTGCAGAAGAATTGGGAGGAGCGGATGTGCACTGCCGTCAATCCGGGGTTGCCGATTATTATGCTGAAAACGATGAGCACGCTTTGCACATAGCTCGAGAAATAGTACGCAATCTAAACCGGCAGAAATCTATACCTCTACAACAAATTCCAGCGAGCGAACCAGTTTATGATTTATCAGAATTAAACGGCATTATACCCACCGATAGTCGTAAACCATTTGATGTTCGTGAAATCATAGCCCGTATCGTAGACGGCTCTGAGTTTGATGAGTTTAAGGCCTTATTTGGTACCACCTTAGTATGTGGGTTTGCACATCTATATGGCCTCCCCATTGGCATTGTAGCAAATAATGGCATCTTATTTAGTGAGAGTGCACTCAAAGGAGCGCATTTTATTGAGTTATGCGCCATGCGGAAAATACCATTATTATTTCTGCAAAATATCACTGGTTTCATGGTTGGCAGCAAATATGAAGCCAGCGGCATTGCAAAACACGGCGCAAAAATGGTAACTGCTGTTGCCAATGCTCAAGTACCTAAATTCACCGTTATCGTAGGTGGTAGTTTTGGTGCAGGAAATTATGCAATGTGTGGCCGAGCCTACGGGCCCCGTTTTTTATGGTCTTGGCCCAACTCTCGTATCTCGGTAATGGGCGGAGAGCAAGCCGCGAATGTATTAGCGCAAATCAATCGTGACAAACATCAAAAACTTGGCACAACTTGGAATGAAGAAGAGGAAGAACAATTTAAACACCAACTGCGATCCCAATACGAAGCCCAAGGTAACCCCTATTATGCAAGTGCACGTTTATGGGACGATGGCGTTATCGCCCCTGCCGACACTCGAAGAATATTAGGTTTAAGTCTATCCGCAGCGTTAAATGCTCCTATTGAAGATACTCGCTTTGGCGTCTTTCGCATGTAATGAAAATGGAGTTAACTATGAACGACGTTCTGAGTGAACAACAAGAAAAAATTTTCGTAATCACTCTTAACCGTGTTGAAAAGCACAATGCATTTGATAGAGGCCTATTGGCAAAATTATATTCCTTACTGCAACAGGCTGAAGCTGATCCAAAAATTAGAGTTATCGTTTTAAAAGCTAATGGCAAACATTTTTCTGCTGGAGCAGATGCCGCCTGGATGCAACAAATGGCTTCATTTACAGAAGAAGAGAATTTAGCCGACGCAAAAGTTTTAGCCGATGTGATGTTGGCTTTGCATAATAGTTCAAAAACCACGATAGCAATGGTTCAAGGTGCTGCGTATGGCGGCGGTGCAGGTTTAGCTGCTGCCTGCCATATTGCTATAGCAGCACAATCCGCACGCTTTTGCTTTTCTGAAGTAAAATTAGGATTGATTCCTGCAGTTATCAGTCCTTATGTTGTTAAAGCTATAGGCCAGCGGGCTGCAGTTTGGTTATTCAGCAGCGCCGAAGTTATTTCTGCGCAACGTGCCTTAGAACTAGGGTTAGTTCAGCACAGCGTGGCAGATGAAGAATTATGGGGACATACAAAAAAACTGGCGGAAGAAATTACCAAACTTGCACCCCTAGCAGTTACAGCCTGCAAATCCCTAGTCGACCAAGTGGCTGCGCGCAACATAGATGCCAACCTTGGGGAATTCACTGCATCCCTAATTGCAAAAAAGCGAATTTCTGCTGAAGGCCAAAGGGGATTACAAGCCTTTTTAGAAAAGAAAACGCCCGTTTGGGATTAAACACTTATATTTGAGAGGCAGCTACATGTTTTCTAAAATTCTTATTGCCAATCGCGGGGAAATCGCCTGCAGAGTCATTAAAACCGCGAAACGTATGGGAATTGCAACTGTTGCTGTTTTTTCTTCCGCGGATCGCAACAGTTTGCACGTGAAGCTCGCCGATCAAGCCTTTTACATAGGTTCTCCCGCAGCAAGTGCTAGTTATCTAAACATTGACGTCATCATCAAAGCAGCAAAAGAATCGGGAGCACAAGCCATTCACCCAGGGTACGGCTTTTTATCTGAAAACTCTCATTTTGCCCGCGCATGTGCTGAAGCCAATATCGTATTTATCGGCCCTAGTGTTCCTGCTATCGAAGCTATGGCATCCAAACAGTTAGCCAAACAGCTGTTAGAGAAAACAGCAGTTCCTTTAACACCAGGGTATCATGGCAATGATCAAGCGAATGAACGCCTATTGTCTGAAGCAAAAAAAATTGGTTTCCCTGTATTGTTGAAAGCTGCAGCAGGTGGCGGCGGAAAAGGTATGCGTGCTGTTTATGCAGAACATGAGTTTGCCCAGGAGTTAGCTGGGGCGCGCCGAGAGTCAAAAGCAAGTTTTGCAGACGACACCATGCTGCTTGAAAAGCTCATTCTGAATCCACGTCACGTTGAAATGCAAATCTTTGCCGATAACCATGGCAATGTCGTGCACTTATTCGAACGGGATTGCTCGATTCAACGCCGCCATCAAAAAATTATTGAAGAAGCTCGAGCTCCTAATTTATCCCCTGCTTTGCAAAAAGGCTTATCCACGGCTGCCGTCGAAGTGGCAAAAGCCATCGATTACCGGGGGGCAGGAACGGTAGAATTTTTAGTGTCGGAAGACTCCTACTATTTCATGGAAATGAATACACGTTTACAGGTAGAACATCCGGTTACGGAAATGATCACCGGTCTTGATCTTGTTGAGTGGCAGTTACGAGTTGCTGCTGATGAGGAGTTGCCCATAAGCCAAGAGCAAATTTCCGCTCATGGGCATGCCATAGAATGTAGAATTTACGCCGAAGATCCACACCATAATTTTCTTCCTTCCACAGGTAAAATTACATACCTTAAAGAACCTAATGCAGAGGGATTGCGCATTGATACAGGTATTATGCTTGGATCAACCATCAGCATGTACTATGACCCAATGATTGCGAAAACGATTGCTTGGGGCAATGATCGTGCTGAGGCTTTGCAACGCCTGCAACAAGCCTTGCGCCATTATCATCTTGGCGGTTTAAAAACAAATTTACCATTTCTTAAAGCCATCCTGCATCATCCTAAATTCATGAATGCCCAACTGAGTACCGATTTCTTAACTCAAGAAACCATAGAAATGGCAGAGACAAATCATAAATCTGCTCTTTTCCTGGCCGCTTGTTTGGATTACTCCTTGCTTTCTCAAACTAAAAATTTATTAGCAAACGATACGTTTGCTTGGCAAATGCATCTTAAGGCGCAATGGCGATCGCATTATGTTGTTAAAGGCCAAACCTATGATCTACTCATCAATCCAATTCAATCCAATGAATTGTCCGTAACCCTGGCTGATGAAACTCAGCATTTTTGGGTAAGCCTAACGGAAGATAAAATTGCCCTTGATAATGGTGTAGAACAGTATCATGCCTGGATAGAAAATCATGCTCATCATATGACGTTTTATACAGAAATGGGTTCACTAACCGTAGAACGTTACCAATGGCAATCAACGGATAGTAAGCAAGACAAAGAAGCCCAACTAATAGCCCCTATGCCCGCCACAGTCGTTGCTATTTTAAAGCAAAAAGGCGATATAATTCAGGCTGGTGAACGTTTGATGATCTTAGAAGCTATGAAAATGGAACACACCATTCATGCACCTAAGAATGGTGTGTTACGCGAAGTATTTTATGACATTGGTTCGCAAGTAAATGAAGGGGCAGAATTACTGGCCCTAGAGCCAGAACCAGAGTCTACCAAACATTAAGGACTGTCATGCCAGAACAGGTGACCATTGTTGAAGTCGGCCCCCGCGATGGATTGCAAAACGAATCAGCGTTTGTGGATACTAAACACAAAATTGAGTTCGTAAATCTACTGAGTCAAAGCGGCTTAACCCATATTGAGGTTACCAGTTTTGTTTCCCCTAAATCTATCCCGCAACTTGCTGACGGTATTAGTGTGTATTCCGGCATTGAAAAACCCGAAAACGTACTTTTTTCGGCATTAGTGCCTAATGAATTAGGGATGCAGAATGCTTTGCAAGCAGGCGTAAAAGAAATAGCACTTTTTACCGCTGCAAGTGAAACCTTTAATCAACGTAATATTAATTGCTCTATTGCCGAAAGCATTGAACGTATGTTGCCGGTGACCACATTAGCCAGAGAACACAACATTCGAATCCGAGCCTATATTTCTTGCGTTCTAGGCTGCCCTTATGAAGGTGAGATTAAACCACATCAAGTGCTCAAGGTAGCTCAACAATTGTTAGCTTTAAACGTTGACGAAATCAGCTTTGGAGATACTATTGGCGTGGGCACGCCTAAGCAAACTCAAGCCTTGATACAAGCTACAGTCTCAATTATGGAACTAGAAAAAGCAGCCATGCATTTTCATGATACTTACGGTCAAGCAGTTGCCAATATTCATACAGCATTAGAGCTTGGCATTCGCAAATTTGACAGCTCAGTAGCGGGTCTAGGAGGCTGTCCTTATGCACGAGGAGCAACAGGGAACGTGGCCACTGAAGACGTTCTTTATCTAATGCATGGATTAGGACTTTCTACCGGCGTAGACATCTATAAGATTGTTACTACCGGCGATTGGATTTGTAAATTAATGGGTAGAAAAAATCAATCCAAAGTTGCCAATGCCTTATTAGCAAATAAATAAGTTTTTCTCCTATAATTCTATGTACAAAAACAGAACAACTATTGTATAATACGCCACATTTTTTTAACCTTGGAAAACCGCCATGAAGCAGACAAAATTAACCGTTGGCCTAGTCCAACAACCTTGGTATGAAAATAAAGAAGAACATCAGGATAACCTCGCTTCAGGCATTATTGCTGCAGCAAAACAAGGAGCGCAAATAGTTTGCTTACAAGAGCTGACGCTTTCTCCTTATTTTTGCACGCGCTCAGACGTTGATCCTAAACCTTACATGGAAGATTTGCGTGCAGGCGCTACTGCTAAATTTGTCAGTCAAATTGCCAAAGAGGCGGGAGTCTTTATCACCGCCTCTCTCTTCGAAAATGCCGGCTATAATACTGCAGTAGCTTATAGTAATGCTGGGGAATTAGTGGCGGTAACCAGAAAACAGCACATTCCTAGTGGCGAAAAATATCACGAAGACTATTATTTCAAACCAGGAGACTCAGATTACCCGGTGCATTCGCTGCTCGGGCATAAATTTGCATTACCTACTTGCTATGATCAATGGTTCCCTGAACTTTCACGCATATACGGATTAAAAGGTTCAGAGATACTAGTTTATCCTACAGCAATTGGCGGCGAACCAACCGCTCCTGGCTTTGATAGTCAGCCTATGTGGCAAAAAGTGATGGTCGCCCAAGGCATTATGAGCAACAATTTTGTGATTGCTGTAAACCGGATTGGTTGTGAAGATGACTTGCAGTTTTACGGCAGCAGTTTCATCAGTAATCCTATGGGAGAAATTTTAGTCCAGGCTCCCCGTGACCAATCAGCAGTTTTAGTGGCTGAATTGGATTTTAGCCAACGCGAACTATGGGGCAGATTGTTCCCATTTGCGAAGCAACGACAACCAGAAACTTACCAAGACCTAATCCGTCTGTAGCGCACCAGGAGAAACCAAAGCTAATGAATAATAACGCCCTAACCGACGACGACAATCTTTATAATATTAACCACTGGGGTGAGGGATATTTTAATATTAACCCTCAAGGTAATATTGAAATTTGTAAAAACCCTTCTGAACAAGGAGTGGAATTACAAGCCATCGTTAGGGCGGCAAGTCGTGCAGGATTACATTTGCCGTTGCTGATCCGTTTTACTGACATTCTGCACGATCGTGTTGCAAGGCTTTACACTGCATTTGAACAAGCGATCGAAGAAACGAATTACAACGGCAGTTATCAATTAGTTTATCCAATAAAAGTAAACCAAGAATACACCGTGGTGCGTGAAATATTAAAAGCGCCTAACCACGCAGTAGGATTAGAAGCTGGCAGTAAACCTGAGCTTATGGCGGTATTAGGGTTGCTACGAGAAAATCCATCGACCATCGTTTGTAATGGTTATAAAGATCGCGGCTATATTCGTGCAGCTTTAATAGCACAACAAATGGGACATACCGTTTTTATTGTGATTGAAAAACAATCTGAATTGCATGTGATTTTACAAGAAGCAGAAAAATTACAAATTAAACCGCGAATTGGAGTTAGAGTACGCCTAGTCACCAAAGGTGCGGGAAAGTGGGAAAACACCGGCGGAGCTAAATCAAAATTTGGCTTAAATGCCGATCAGATTCTTGATCTAATTGCTGAACTAAAAGCAAAAAAATCCTTAGATTGCTTACAACTCATGCACGCCCACCTTGGCTCACAAATCGCCAACATCCACGATATACGTAACTGCATGGAAGAGGTAGCACGATATTATATTGAATTACGGAATTTAGAGGCGCCCATTAATACCATCGACGTTGGTGGCGGTTTAGGCGTGGATTATGAGGGCACGCGCTCTACTACTGATTGCTCCATGAATTACACCATCAAAGAATATGCAACCAACATTCTGCTGGCGATTCGTGATTTATGCCATGAATCCCACATGCCCGAACCCAATATTATTTCCGAATCTGGAAGGGCTCTAACAGCTCATCATGCCGTATTGATCACCAACATTACCGACATAGAGATTCCAAAACGTCACCCTGTTCTACCACATATTGACGTGCATGAATCACGTATAATTCATGATATTTGGGATACCTATCAAAACATCCACAATCATTCTGGATCTGAAATTTTCCATTATGCAGTACATGCCTTAGATGAAGCCCATTCCATGTTCAAACATGGGGTGATTTCGCTTACTGAGAAAGCAAAAGTAGAACAAATTTACGTCGCGATTTGTGTGGAGTTGCAACAACGTTTGAATGAGTCTGATCCTAGAGATCATAAACTTAATGAAATGATCAACGAACGATTGGCGGCTAAAATTTTCTGTAATATTTCATTTTTCCAAAGTATTCCCGACGCATGGGCCATTGGGCAAATTTTCCCAGTAGCACCCATATCACAATTACATAACTACCCCTATATGCATAGTGTTCTACAAGATCTTACCTGCGATTCAGATGGGACCTTAAAAAACTACACTGGCAGCACCTGCGTTAACACCACCTTAATGCTACCCCCTTACGACGAAAACAACCCATATGCAATTGCATTTTTCCTCGTTGGTGCGTATCAAGAAATTCTAGGTAATTTACATAATCTTTTTGGCGACACCAATTCATTAGACGTAGAATTATCGGAAGACGGCCAATTTGAAATTAGAGATTTGGTAAGCGGTGATACCATTACCAACGTCCTAAATTTCGCTCATTTTGATACCAAGAAATTATTGCAATCTTATGAAAAGCAGTTGATTGATGCTGAGTTAGAGGAAGATACCATTCAATCCTATTTGAACGAACTGCGCAGCATTTTTAGTCAACTGACATACTTAAACGGCAACAAACCACAAGGATATTGATCATGACCCCACATCAATTAGGCTTTACCATGCCAGCCGAATGGCATCCTCATGAATGCTGTTGGATGGCCTGGCCCCGCCATCAAGAAACTTGGAGACTTATAGGCTTGGATCGTGCACGCAGTGCCTATGCTGACGTTGCCAAGGCTATAGCGCAATTTGAACCCGTCAACATGCTCGTACATCCTGATGATATGAGTGATGCTGCAAAATTATGCGGCGATAACATTAAGTTGGTTGCCTTGCCAATTGATGATTCTTGGACACGTGATACTGGTCCTACGTTCTTACTGGATGCAAAAGGCAAATTAGCCGGGGTAGATTGGATTCACAATGCTTGGGGAGTAAATTACCAGGATTATGAATTAGATAACAAAATTGCCGCTGCAGTTATTGACCACGCAGAAGCACAATATTTTCACGCCCCTCTGGTTATGGAAGGAGGCTCATTCCATGTAGATGGCGAAGGTACCGTGCTTACCAGCCGTGAATGCTTATTAAACGAAAATCGTAATCCACATTTAAACCAAACCAAGATTGAGCAGTACTTACGGGATTATCTGGGTGCAAAGCAGTTTATCTGGTTAAATAAAGGCTTATTAGGCGATGAGACCGATGGTCACATTGATGAGATTGCTTGTTTCATATCACCAGGTAAAGTCCTAGCACTGATCACTAACGATAAAGAAGATCCAAATTACGTAACGCTTCATGAAAATCTAGAAATATTAAAAAGTACCCGGGATGCGCGAGGTCGATTACTTGAAATTTTTACCGTAGAACAACCTCCAGCCACCTATTTCGAAGACGAACGCTTAACGTTATCTTATATTAATTTTTATCTTGCAAATAAGGGCATTGTGATGCCAGCATTTGGTCATCCACAATACGATAACGCAGCGTATGAGTTATTCATTAAACTATTCCCTGAGCATAAAATAACGCAAATAGCAGCCATTGATGTGTTTGCCGGCGGCGGTGGAATCCACTGCATTACGCAACAACAGCCTAAGGTTATAAGTAAATAAACATCTCTTGTCTGCCTCGTCGCTATTGTTAGCGACGTAGTAGGTTGGGCCATTGACCCAACCTTGAGATTTGAACAGAACGTTATGTTGGGTCAATGGCCTAACCTACAAGGAAGAAACTATGACAACGGTCGTCTGGAAACCGCAAAACCCTCAAACATCACAAATGTGGCAATTCATGGAATTTGCTGCCCAGAAGCACAACCCGCAATTAAAGAACTATCACGAATTACACGCCTGGTCGACTCAAAATCCAGAACAATTTTGGCAAGATTTAGCCGATTTCTTTGCGATTAACTTTGACAACACTCCAGCAAAAATTCTGAGCTCTTATGATCATATGATGGATGCTCGTTGGTTTGACGGAGCGCGCTTTAACTTTGCTGAACAGCTTTTACGACGTGATGATGATTATCCTGCGATCATCAGTCGTGATGAGACGGAAAAACGCGTTGTCTTAAGCTATCGTGAATTACGCCTGCAAGTTGCTGCTTGCGCCGCAGGGTTGAAAAAAGCCGGCGTTAAACCAGGCGATCGCGTGGCAGGCATCTTACCCAACCTATCCTATACGGTCATAGCTTTTTTAGCCTCCGCGTCCATAGGAGCAATTTGGTCTTCCTGTTCCACCGATTTTGGCGCAAATGCAGCACTTGACCGCTTAGGGCAAGTTCAGCCTAAAGTGCTTTTTGTGTGCAACGGTCATTACTACAATGGTAAAAAACATTTCGAAGCTGAAAAAATCAAACAAGTAAGCTCTATGATGGCCAGTTTGAATCATGTGGTGGTCTGTCCGGTGATAAGCGACCCATTTGCGATTGAAGAACTGTCTGGCGGGATTTTATGGGACGATTTTTTGCAGCCTTCGGCAAAACTTGAATTTGAAAAACTACCTTTTGCCCACCCTCTATATATATTATTTTCATCAGGAACAACCGGTAAACCTAAGTGCATTATTCATGGAGCAGGCGGCACGTTGCTACAACATATTAAAGAGTTAGGGTTGCACAGCGACATTCGTAACACCGAAAATTTATTTTTTTATACTACTTGCGGTTGGATGATGTGGAATTGGATGGTTTCGGTTTTAGCATTAGGAGCTACACTAACATTATTTGAAGGTTCACCCACCTACCCTGATGCCAATAGTTTGTTTGAATTAATTGAGAGTGAAAAAGTAACCGTATTCGGAACCAGCGCTAAATTCATTTCTGCAGTAGAAAAGTCAGGCGTAATCCCTGCCCAAAAACACAGCTTATCCACATTACGCGCTATTCTTTCCACGGGCTCACCACTATTACCAAAAAACTATGATTTTGTGTATCAATGCATTAAATCTGATGTGCAATTGTCGTCGATATCAGGAGGCACGGATATTGTTTCGTGTTTTGCTCTGGGAAATCCGTTACTGCCTATCTACCGTGGTGAATTGCAATGCCTTGGGCTAGGTATGGCCGTAGAGGTTTTCAATGAGCAAGGTGATAGCGTGGAAAGGGAACGGGGTGAGTTGGTTTGCACAAAACCATTCCCTTCCATGCCCGTTGGCTTCTGGAATGATCCTGATAAAACGCTTTATCGTCATGCCTACTTTGAGCGATTCCCTAAGGTATGGGCACATGGAGACTTTGCAGAAATTACCGAACATAAAGGTCTTATCATCTATGGCCGTTCCGATGCTATTTTAAATCCTGGCGGCGTGCGAATCGGAACTGCCGAAATTTATCGCGAAGTAGAAAAAATTAAGGAAGTTGTCGACAGCATTGTCATAGGACAACCCTGGGATGATGATGTTCGTGTAGTTCTTTTTGTCAAATTACATGAAGGAGCATCGTTAAGTGAAGAACTACAAGAGTCCATTCGCAAAATGATTCGCGCCAACGCATCCCCACGGCACGTTCCAGCTAAGATTTTACAAGTAAATGACATCCCTAGAACCATCAGCGGGAAAATTGTCGAAGTAGCCGTTCGACAAACCGTGCAAGGAGAGCCAGTTAATAATTTAGGTTCGTTGGCGAATCCAGAAGCTTTAGAATATTTTAAAAACCGTAAAGAATTGCAAACCTAGTTCATCGAAAAAATATCAACCACACCTTGCCTTGATGCAGCCGTTAGGCGTAGTCAAGGTTTTCGATATAAACATGTCCACAGTTCTTTGCAAGCCCAACGCTTACTGTTATAATGCAATTAGCGCCGATTTGACCTTCAGCTTGCGGGCGCTCATTAGATGACAACATCTTTTGAAAATACGGCTAAAGCGGGTTTTACTTTTCCCTTCTTAGCGTCCCGCCTGCTGCTTAATATTTGGTATATACATGATTGAGCTTACAGGGTTAACAAAATCCTATGACCAACATATTGCATTAAGTAATATTAATTTATTCATTCAAGAAGGTGAGATTTTTGGCATCATTGGTAAAAGTGGTGCGGGAAAATCTACTTTATTACGCTGCATTAATTTGCTGGAAAAACCAGATCAAGGTGCTGTAACCGTCGACGGTGAAAACATCACTTCGTTTCGCAGTCATGATTTACGGAAAGCACGCCATAAGATGGCCATGATTTTTCAACACTTCAATCTGCTGAGTTCCAAAACCGTTTATGACAATATTGCCTTACCCATGCGCATTCAAGGCATTGATGAAGCAGCCATCGAACAGAAAATCAATGAACTGCTGCCTTTGGTCGAGCTTAGCGAAAAAGCAAAAGCATATCCGAATCAACTAAGCGGCGGTCAAAAGCAACGTGTAGCTATAGCCCGAGCGTTAACTTGCTCACCCAAAATACTGTTATGTGATGAAGCAACTTCTGCGCTGGATCCAGAGACTACAGACGCCATTCTTGCCTTGTTAAAAAAGATTAACCAACTGTATGGTATTACCATTGTTCTCATTACTCATGAAATGGAAGTAGTAAAACGCATTTGTCATCGTCTGGCGGTAATGGAGCATGGTCAAATTATTGAAATGACCGCATTGGCCAATGTTTTTAACAACAAAAACAGCGTTGCCCGCGGCCTCTTGTATGCACAACTTAGTCCAGAATTACCTATGTGCTTAAGCAGTAAGATAGGTTCGCAAATTACCAATCATCCTGTGGTGCGTTTATTTTTTGAAGGCGAAGGTGCGACGGTTCCTTTCATCAGTCAAACCAGTCGTGAACTTGATCTCGACATTAATATTTTGTTGGCCAACATTGATCGATTCGACAGCATCACCTGTGGCGTTTTGGTCGCCGAGCTGTCTGCAGATCAAGATTTGCTTCAATCTTTCATAAAGCGATGCGAAGCATCCAAAAATACAACGGTGGAGATACTAGGGTATGTCATTAACGATGTTATATGATGTTTTAATTGCAACAGGTCAAACCTTATATATGGTGTTGCTTAGTACAATTTTTGCTGTTCTATTAGGTTTACCATTAGGTACACTATTATTTACAAGTGCTAAGATAAAACCCAATGCAGCTTTGAACCGAATTATTTCTGGCTTCATCAACATCAGCCGCTCTATCCCCTTCATTATTTTATTGGTAGCATTAATTCCATTTACTCGTTTGATTGTGGGAACTTCGATTGGGCTGCACGCAGCTATTGTTCCCTTAACCATTGGGGCCACACCCTTTTTTGCCCGGCTGGTAGATAATGTATATCAAAGTCTCCCATCAGGTTTAATTGAGGCAGGTTATGCCATGGGGGCAAGTACATGGCAGATGATACGTTTTATTTTACTACCGGAAGCTTTATCATCTTTAGTTCATGCATTTACTGTAACGGCGATAACCTTAGTGAATTATTCAGCCATGGCGGGAACTGTTGGCGGCGGTGGTTTGGGAGATCTAGCCATACGTTATGGTTATCAACGTTTTAATGTAACGGTGATGGTAGCCACGGTGGTGATTTTAATTGTGATTGTGCAATTATTGCAAATGGGTGGGGATAAGTTATCACGTCGCTTTACTCATAATTAAGGTTTTCATTAGCTCAATATAAAAGAATTTATTAGGAGATTTGCATGCGTTTTTTAAGTATTTTTACTTTAGTATTATCCCTTGTTGCTTGCAGCAAACCTTCTCCTAATACAATTACGGTTGGTACAATTTCAGGTCCTGAAACCGACTTGGTTGAGGTTGCGCAAACAGTTGCCCAAGAACGTTATGGTTTAAATGTTAAAATTGTTGAGTTCAACGATTACAATCTCCCCAACGAAGCCTTGCAAGATGGTAGTTTGGACGCAAACGTCTACCAGCATTTGCCTTACCTGCAAGCCGCAAGCAAAGCGCATGGATATGATTTAGAAGTGATTGGGAAAACCTTTGTTTATCCAGCCGGTGTTTATTCCAAAAAAATCAAATCTATAAAGCAATTACCAGACAAAGCTTTAATTGCTTTACCCAATGATCCAAGCAATGAAAGCCGTGCTCTACTTCTACTACAAAAAGCAGGTCTAATTACTTTAAAATCTGAGCAGAATTCCAGCGTACAAGACATAGCGAAAAATCCTAAACAGTTACAATTTAAAGAATTAGACGCAGCACAACTTCCTAGAGTTCTGGATGATGTAGACGCCGCGGTCATCAACACAACATTTGCAATACCAGCAGGTCTTAGCCCCACGCATGATGCAATTTTTCTGGAAGATAAAAACTCACCTTACGCCAACTTGATCGTTGTGCGCAAAAACACGGACAAACACCCGCAATTGGATTTATTTGTAAAATCGATGAATTCACCTGAGGTGAAAGAAAAAGCAAAAAGTTTATTCGGAGATGGTGCTATTCCAGCTTGGTAAGTATTAGTTAATTATTTCGTGTTATACTGTAAACAACAAATAATGAATTATTTGAGGTAACCACAATGGCTGCTGCGTTTTTCGTTGGCCCGGGACTTCTTCTAGGTAAAGCTATTGCTGATCGAGCAATACGCGCAATCCAACAAGACATTCAAAATAACCCAGACTGGATTGTTCAACCAGATGCTCAAAATAGGCTCTTCAAAGCCTATGAAGATAGCTCTATGGTGGTGAACAATGCTAATAGCAGTGAAAAATTTAAAATCTATGCAAAAGTCATAGGTTTAGCCGATGCGTTAGCCAGTGCGAAAGCGGCTACAACCTACACTTCAGAACATAAAGGCAACATCGATCTTTTTGACAAAGTCAACATTGGTGACGACAGTTTAAAAAAGAAACTCAACATTGAAGGTAATGCCGAAGCTCAAGCTGCTCTAACAGGAATTAATGAAGCCTTAGCGGTTTCCCGAGGCACCAAAAATAAGCTTGATGATTACACCAGAGAAATGAGATTGCTTTGTCAGTATTTAGCTGACCCCAACTCAGCCGAAACACCTCGTGTTATTAGAGACAAGTTGCACCAACTACAAAGTACAGCCTTTGATGCTATAAAAGCCCAGCAAGCAGCAGAGTTGCAAGCATTGAAGGCACAATTTGATGGCCCATCTGGTGTTAGACTAAGATCACTGTTAGGTACAGGTGGTGGAAATGCCTCTGATGCCGTCATGGAAAAAGTTAAGAAAGATATGGTTGAAGCGATGCAAGCTAACCATAAAACAGAATTAGATAAATTCGAGAAAACTACTAAAGAAACCATTCAAAAAACACACGATATTTCCAGCGCAGAATCTAACAGAATTTCATTCCTAGCAAGAATTCACAGTTATAACAAAGTAAATCGGGAAATAATTGAAAAATTACGGGCGCAAAATATGCAGTCCGATGATTCCGAAGTCTCCATCCAATTTTCTAGTACAAATCAAAAGGCAATGTTTAAAGGCATCAGCATGCAAGATGTGCCTATGTTTGAGTCTTTAAATGGGCGAAAAATCACGCAAACATCGCCCGGCGTCTTTGAAATGAACTTACCCAATCGCATTTTCAGTCCTATCTATTACAGCGATTGGAGTACCGCGCTAAAAGAAGATATGTCCGATATTATTCAAGGTGTCCGGGCCGGAGGTTATGCCAATGTTAAATTAGAGATAAAGCATAAAGATCCAGAGCATGCTTTAAATATGGCCAAGGCGGCCTATGCAGCTGGGCGTGAACAAGGCTTTGGAGCCGACAAAATTCACTTGGTGGTAAATGGTAAAAAGTTGACGGCAAATGAAATTTTCAAAGACTCCCCAGATGAATTACGTGCGATCGAAACAAAAGCAGCAATATCGGATAAGCAAATTGCAGCTATGCAGAAAAAAACGGATGCCCAAAGATCAACTCATGAAGAAAATGCAGCGTTCAAAAGTCGATTTGAAGCATTTAAGTCAACACGACCTCCAGAACCTGAAGAGAGACCTAGAGAAGAGCGGGATCGCAACATGGAAGTTCGCTAGAATTTACTGTCCTTTCAACAAAAATTCTGCTATTTTCTCCTAGACAAGGATATCTGTTCAGGCTAAGGAGAGTAGCATGACCGTTCGTAGGTTTGATGATTTCGAAGTGGGCGTTGACGAATTTATTGACTCCCAAGACAACTTGAGCGTAGTGAATCTTGCAACAAAACTAGAACGCAGAAGACGCATCGAAGAACTAGATGAAGAACGTAGATTGCGCGAAGAACTTTGCGAGTATTAACCAAACTATTCCTACTGCTCATGCTGATGAACAATAGATTCCCGCCTACGCGGGAATTATATTGACCAAATTTATTTTATATAGATATCAAAGCGCACCGTCTTTCCCGGTATGCTCATGGTTGGCGGTTGTAAGGGTAAAACCTTCTGCGGCCATTTAACCACTACTCGCTGTTTCGCACATGGCAAGGCTGCTTTTAAGAGTTCATGTGCATCTTCATCACTTCCCAGCAACCATTGCAATACCTGCATGTCCTTTTTTACCAAAGCAGATTTTTGACGTACCGGATGCATAGGATCAATATAAATCACGTCTGGAAATTGCTCAGTGCTCAACTGTTGCAAAAATGCTTTCGCGTCCATCACCGTAAGTGATAGTAGCTTGGCAAAGCCAGAATTTAAACGCTGTAAACCATCTTGCAATAAAACCCCCATTACTGGATTTCTTTCCACCATATGCACATGAGCTCCAAAACTGGCAAGAACCGCAGAATCGCGCCCCCAGCCCGCAGTCACATCCAAAATTTTTATTCCAGAGCTGGGCTTACAAGCTTTAACTAGTCCTTGCTTCTTACCCTCATCATGTCGCTTCTGTATGGATTTAGCATTTAAATCTACCGCTAAGGGAGAGAATTTATCAATTTTCAACATTAAACCTTCTACTCCTACGCACAATTGCGGTAGAAATTGATTATCGACGGATAAATTTAATTGTTGGGCAAGCGCTTGTGCTTTGGTAAATAAGTGATCGGCTTCAAAGCCAACTACGAGCTTATTCATTCTTACTCAGGATTTGTTGAACACAATCCGCAAGTGAATCAAAAACAGGTATGTGCGGATATGCTGTTAATTGTTGTTGATTGGTCATAGGTGAAATCACCATCATTGGCGAAGCTCCTACGGCTTCCGCTGCTTGAATATCCGTGATTCGATCACCTATGAACGGGACGTTCGCTAATGAGCAATGAAAATGACGAGCTATGGCCAATAACATGCCCGGTTGCGGTTTACGACAAAAACAACCGGACTCTGGCAGATGAGGACAATACGCAATAAAATCTATTGTACCCCCCATCTTTTGAACTTCTTTCATTAATTTTTGATGGATGCCAGCCAGTTGTTCCGAATCATAATATCCTCGCGAAACTCCAGACTGGTTGGTGGCAATTGCAATCTTATAGTCAGCCGCCGTGAGCTTAGCAATTGCCTCTAAACTTCCAGGCAAAAAAATAAACTCCTCCCTGGATTTGATATACTGCAGAGAATCATGATTGATGACACCATCTCTATCTAAAATAATTAAATTGGTCATGCACCAAACTGCAATAAGGAAATATCCGCTACACCTTGCAATAGATTTTGTAGTCGGGCCAATAAACACAAACGGTTTTCTTTCATCGCTTGATCGTCTGCCATAACCAGCACTTGATCAAAAAACGAATCCACGGGAGTTCTTAATGATGCTAAGTGATTTAGAATGGTTACATAATCCTTAGCTGCATAGAGTTCGTTTAATTGCTTTTCAGTTTTTTCTATTTGCTGGTAAAGATTTCTTTCAGCAGCTTCAAGCAGCAAATTTTCGTTCATCGATTTACCAGCAATGATTGATGAGTTCTGTTGCAAAATATTATTGACTCGTTTGGCTGCTGCGGAAAGCGCGCTGGACTCTGGCAGCGATAAAAACTCCACCATGGCAGTAATGCGTTTATCCGCATCATACAACCAGTCTTCCTGTCGCGCACGCACTGCCATAACAACATCAGCGGGTATTTCTTTGCTTTGGTAATAGGAATTCATGCGTTCTAGTATAAATGTCTGTAAATCAGCAAGAATGTTAGTGGTCGGCAACGAATCACCATAAGCGTGCAGGGCTCGTGAAATCAGCGAAGATAAACTTAAGGGAGCCGAAGTATTTACCAGCATACGTACCACAGCTAAAGCATGGCGCCGCAACTTGAAGGGGTCTTTTACGCCAGAGGGTTTTTCCCCTATCGCAAAAATACCAACCAAGGTATCCAATCGATCCGCTAAAGAAAGTGCAGTTCCTAAAGTAGAGCTGGGTAATTCATCACTTGCAAACCTAGGCATATATTGTTCATTTAAAGCTTGTGCGACGGTGTTATCTTCCCCATCATTGATAGCATAGTAATATCCCATTAATCCTTGTAACTCTGGGAATTCACCTACCATACCCGTCATAAGATCGCATTTACTTAATTGCGCTGCGCGCGCCGCTAGCTTTGCATTTAATTGCAAAGGAGAAACGAATTCTTCCATGAGCAATTCCATGCGCTGGCATTTGTCTTCCAAACTTCCTAATCGCGCTTGGAAAATAACATTTGCCGTTGCAGCACGATAATCGTTTAACGGCTTTTTCTTATCTTGGCCATAAAAAAAGGCGGCATCACTTAAGCGTGCTAGCATAACTTTTTCATTCCCTTCTACTACCTGTTGCGGATTTGTACTCGCAATATTGGCAACGGTAATAAAATAAGGAACTAATTGCCCATCCTGATCGCGCAAAGCAAAGCACTTTTGATGGGATTGCATGGCAGCAATTAAAGATTCAGCAGGAACTTGCAAAAAGTCAGCAGAAAAACTTGCTAATAAGGCATGAGGCCATTCTACAATCGAAGTAACTTCATCAATTAGAGCTTCTGGCATAACCGCTGTATAACCACGCTGCTGCGCTAACTTCTGTACTTGTTCAATGATCATTTGCCGGCGAACTTGGAAATCAACAATAACATTTCCATCTTTAAGCAAAGCTGCGTAGAGTTTCGGAGTGGTTATTTCTATAGCTTGTGGATGATGGAATCGATGGCCAAAACTGTTCTTTCCGGTTTTAACCCCTAAAATTTGTGCGGGTATTATTTCGTTACCCAACAACAATACTGCCCAATGCACAGGGCGAGCAAATTCATCGTCGCCATTTCCCCAACGCATAGGTTTACCAATTGGTAATTCTGCAATAGCTTCCTGAATCATGCCGGGTAATAATTCTACTGTAGGTTTTCCCGGACTGACCGTCTCGTAAGCCCACCATGCGCCCTTATCCGTGGTTAATTTCGATAATTCACTTACCTCAACACCACATGATTTTGCAAAACCTTGTAATGCTGCTGAAGGATTTTGAACGTCATCAGGATTATAGGAGGGGCCGCGCCTTTGAATTTTTTGACTTTCTTGATGCAATTGCATGTCTTCAATAAGGAGCGCTAATCGTCGTGGTGTAGCAAAATGTTTTACAACACCATGTTTCAAGCCAGCCTTAGCAAAGCGTGAAAGAAGATTGTTAGCGAGTGCACCAGCAAGCACACTCACCGCCGCAGATGGTAATTCTTCAGAACCTAATTCAAATAATAACTCAGTCGACATCACACACCTTTTAGCATAGGAAATTCCAAAGCCTCACGAGCCTGGAAGTAAGCAAGAGCTACAGCTCTAGACAGTTGACGTACACGCAAAATAAATCGTTGTCGCTCCGTCACGGATATCGCATGGCGTGCATCCAATAAATTAAAGGCGTGAGATGCTTTCATCACCATTTCATAGGCAGGAAGAGGAAGTTGTAGCGCAATTAGTTTTTGTGCTTGCGATTCATAATAGTCAAACTGCTTAAACAATTCTGCTACATCCGCGTGTTCAAAATTATAAGCCGACATTTCTACTTCATTTTGATGAAATACATCACCATAAGTCACAACTCCATGAGCTGTATTACTCCATGGTAAGTCGAAAATACTATCAACGTTGAGGATGAACATAGCCAAACGCTCTAGGCCATAAGTAAGCTCACCGGTAACTGGTTTGCAAACAAGACCACCCACTTGTTGAAAATAGGTGAATTGCGAAACCTCCATACCGTTTTGCCAAACCTCCCAACCTAAGCCCCAAGCTCCCAGTGTAGGCGATTCCCAATTATCTTCCACAAAACGGATATCATCAGCCAGCGGGTCTACCCCTAAAGCTCTTAGAGAATCCAGATATTTTTCTTGAATGTCCAATGGAGATGGTTTTAACACAACTTGGAATTGATAATAATGCTGAACCCGATTCGGATTTTCGCCATAACGACCATCGGTAGGACGCCGCGAAGGTTGAACATAAGCAGCAGCCCAAGGCTCCGGACCTATTGCACGTAAAAAAGTAGCCGGGTGAAACGTCCCAGCACCCACTTCCATATCCAAAGGTTGAAGAATAACGCAGCCCTGCGCAGCCCAAAAATTTTGCAAGGTAAGAATAATATCTTGGAAAGTTTGCGGTTTTGTCATGTACATCTCAAAAAAAATCTTGGGCCGATAACCCAACTTACTAAAAAAATCTCATCCGCCCTAGAGGTGAATCCCGACTTCTAATCGAGCACAGCGACATTAGAGAGGTCTAAAACCACACCAAA
>CAMAYX010000007.1 GCA_945862405.1 Legionella genomosp. 1 | reverse complement strand
ATATTGTGGTTTAGTGGAAAATAAAGGAAAAATATATTGTTTTGAGCCTCATAGTAAAAGCGCTTCAATTGCCAGAAGATTAATTGCAATTAATGGGTTTTCAAATGTGGAGGTCCATGAGCTAGGTTTGTCAAATCAAGATGGTGATTTATTGATTTCAGATGACCCCGATAGCTTAGGAATAAACTCAACTGTGAGAGAAGACTTGTTGGCAGGCCCCGTGCTTAAGACAAAATCAACGACGCTTGATGCATTTATAAAATTAAATAATATAAGTAAAATTAATTTTTTAAAAATGAATATTGAAGGAGCCGAAGTAAGTGCTCTTGAGGGTGCAACTGAAGCACTAAAGATAACTGAAAATGTGGCAATTTCATGCCATGATTTCATTTCAGATTTTGAGGGTGGAGGGGATGAAATGAGAACTAAAGAAAAAATAAGAACGGTTTTGAAGGATGCTGGATTTACTATTCATGAACGAACTAATGACAAACGCCCTGTAATTAGAGACATGCTATACGCCAACAGAGCATTTGGTGACCGATCGCATACCTCCGAGTCAAAAGTTGGATCATAAGAGAGGATAGATGCCCAAAATGATAGGTCAGTAACTATTTCGATCTAATACTTCGATAAACATTTTGTATTTGTCATCGAATTAAAGGGCCAAGGGTATTAGTAAATTAATTGAATCCCTTTTTATAAACCTCCGCTGAAAGTTCTTTCAAATTACTGTGTTGGAGATCTTTATTGTGATGCTCAAATAAACTTTTAATACAATTTTGAAGGACGCTAAGTCAGATAATGTACTCGTAGAATGACTTTGGAAATCGGTAATATACGAAGAAATATATCTAAACAGTTACGAAAAGGTCACTTAGGTGAAGTAGGCTTTAACTCTGTTCTGCATATTACAGACCGGCAAGACTGCATTCCATTAATTGTGGAAGAACCCTCGATACGGTTTATTACAAGAAACTGATGCTTCACGCGGAGCCTTAAGCCAAATAGAATCAAATAAAATCTGTAAAATTTCCCAATCGCTCGGAGCTAACCTTACTAACTAGCTACTAATTAGTGTTTAAGTGTATTGGTAATTAAATCGTGAAGCTTAGGTGCCACAAGAACTGATCCGCTAACACTTAAGTGGCCACTATCACGATAGAGAATATCACCACCTTTGCTGCCGTAGCAAAAATCAGAGTCACATAACTCAAGAGCGGCATCAAACACTTTTACTTGTGGAAATTCGTTAAGTACTGAATTAACCCACTGCCTATAAAGTGCACCCCCTTGAGAATGAAAATATATGCTAGCAGGCTGAGTACACCCTTTAAGGGTTGAACCTGGAAGATGAAGTGCACGAATGTTTCCGAGGCAAGACTTAATATCATAGGACAAATTGGGATTAGGAAGAACGTAGATTACATCTTTACCAGCATCCAAAAGTTTCTTAATAGTAAATCTCAGTGACTTTGTAAAAATACTTTTAGGGTCCTTATTGTCAGGGTTTAAAACATCGGTAATTTTAAACGCTGAGTCTGGAAGTACAAGGGAAGGACTTGCAAGTGATGCCAAAACTACAACTTTAATGTTGCTAGCAGTTAAAGCATAGTCAAGTGCCTGATTTGTTAACTTATAATTATTAAGACGTATAGAGTCGCTAAATTCTGTTGTGCGGACATTAAAAAAAGGAGCCGCAGCACTAGCCGATAAAACAAGGATGTTGTAATCATTAAACATACTTAGTCCTGGAAAAAGGCTAAGGTTTATTGAATCACCAATTAATATAACATTAGGGATACTATGTCTTTGCAACAGGCAGAAATTATCATCTCGTTCCTTTGATGTCATCATTGCACGCTCTGGAAAAGCTTCGTTACAAAACTTTGATTGCTCGGCGCTCCCAGCAGGAATTTCCCAGCCCAGTTGTTTTGACATATTCAATGCTTTTTCGGCGCTACTAGAAATCAAATTTGAACGATAAGAGTAGATTGAAAAAATACAAACAAAACCAATAAGTAAAATAAGTGCCGAAACTTTGAAAGTATTGTACTTACCGTAACGGAACGGATGTTCAACTAATTTAAAAGTAAGCCAAGCAAGCACTATGGAAATTAAAACAGCAGATATACGTATGTTGAGACTTGGTACTTCACTTTCAATTATCCTAGCAAAAGAAAGTAAAGGCCAGTGCCACAAGTACAAAGGGAAGCTGATTAAGCCAAACCAAACGAAAACCTTATTAGACAGGACCGCGCGGTTAATCCAAGCATTAGAACCACCTGCAATAATTAGAACTGCACCTAAGACAGGTACTAAAGCCCATAACCCAGGAAAACTTAAATCCTTATTCATGCTCCAAAAACCATACAGTAATAAGAAAAAACCAATAGATGAAAATAAATTATTTAATGTCTTTTCGTCACCCCCTTGTTTTTTTTTGTAAATAAAATGGGAAAACCAAAAATCAAACTTGCTTTTAATTAAACTGATTGATTCTTTATTATAAAGCTTAAGCCAAGCCAATAAACTTCCACTTAACAATTCCCATATTCTTGTCTGTGGTGAATAAAAGGTAGCAATAATATCTTGCTTTACACCAACAAGATTCAGAAAAAAGGTAGTAATAGTAATAATAACGGTAATTAATAATAAATTAAATTTTAGCCTCCAAGCAAAACATAATAGTAAAGGCCATACTATATAAAACTGCTCTTCAATGCCTAAACTCCATAAGTGTAGTAACGGTTTAGTTTCAGCTGAATTATCAAAATAACTAGCTTCATTCCACAAAATAAAGTTAGATATAAAACCAGCGCCTGCAGCAATATGCTTGAGTAACTGTTTGAATTCATCCGCAAACAATGTGAACCAACCAAAACAAAAGCAAGCAATTAAGACAATTAAAAGCGAAGGAAAGATACGCCTAATCCGGCGTGAGTAGAAATCAGTGAAGCTGAAAGTACCTTTGTCTAAATTCACAAAGATGATTGTTGATATCAAATAGCCTGAGATTACGAAGAATACATCAACACCAATAAAGCCTCCACTTACCAAACTTGGGAAAGCGTGGAAAGCTACAACTGACAACACAGCAATAGCGCGTAAGCCGTCAATGTCGGGTCGATACTTAGGATGAGATAGGTGTGCTTGATGTGAAGGCATAAAAAACTCTCCCCTTTTAAAGGGGACTTGGAAAACTTGCTAAACAATAATTTAGGGTCAATTGTGAAAATTAATTGTGGGAAATTAATTTTTTAGTAAATAATTTATATTTTTAAAAGTTTCAAATTTTCATTTGATTTTCTGATTCCACTCCGCCCAAGCTCCGATATTAATATACTTTTCTACTGGCGGGTTATCAAAGTCAATAATACCATATTGACGAGACCAATTCGAATTAACTATAAGACCAATATAGTCCCGAGAAAAATCTGACTCTCTAAATCCAGCATTAAAAAACATCAAATGTTCACCTTGATGCTGAATCATCTTAACAAAGTCATGTCTGATATTAATTTCTGTGACCTTACTCTTTTGTGCCCACGCCGCATACCAGAAGAATTCATAACGCTCGAAAATCATGGCATCGGCATAAGTCCATGACAGGGGGGCTAAAAAATTATTTTTAAAATCTTGAAGAATCAAAGAAGACATAACTTGGCTATTATGTGTATTTAGATTTTGATAATTATTTAAGCCAACAATTGTTTTTACATTTTGATAAGATGAATCTCTAGAATTCCAATATCTATTGTAGTAAAAATTATCAGTTTTCAATTCGGGGTACGCAGATAATGCTAAAAATGGTATGCCGGTTGGACCAATGAAATCATGATAGTAGAAATCTCTAATGAAAACCATATCAGAATCTATAGCGAAATAATTATCGGCGAGTTTGGTTTCCCAAAATGCAAGCTTGGATACTCCAGCATTAATTATTCCAATACTTGATTTAAGTTCTGGATATGCAAAAGCGCTGACATAATCTTTTGAAACGTCTTCATCAGTAATTACATAAATATAATGATTTTTATTGATAAAAGATTTAAAATGACTATAATCTTGATCGGGAACTATTAGGTAAAGTGGAATATTATCTTTATTATGTGATAGATACGTTGGAAGTAAGCGCTCTACGTAATCGAGATCACCATGATATGTTTTTAAAACCGTAGCAAATGATGTTTTGTTCATATTTCCATAATTTTAGAATTAGATATCATATAATAATGTGTGATAAATATTTATTCAAGAGCTTGTGAGAGAATAGTGAAAAAAGCTTTATTTATAGATTTTTGGAATTGCACACCTCATCTTGAGACCTCTTTTGAGTTGATTAAAGATTTGCTAGATACTGGATATAAAGTAACTTATATTTTTTGCGGCCATGCAGTCCCATATAAAGAAGGTATCGTTTTTTCACCAAATGAAGCGTTATTTCGAAGTGATTTGCCAGAAGCGAAGGGAGTCAAACTATTAAATTCGAAAAATTTAATATTCATATCACCTAAGGTCTTGCCACTTGTTAATTATCCATCTAAATATGATTTTATTGATATTGAAGATTTGAAATCTTTTAAATATAAAAATTTTGAGGTTGGTATTTCTGTCGCATCATCCTTAATAAGTCTTGTAAAAAATAGCAATTTGAATGTAGATGTATATCGAAATGAAATTTTACAGATGATAGATAGTGCAATTCGAGTATATGAATTTACGATTAATATTATCAACAATACCAATCCCGACGAAGTATATCTTTTTAATGGTAGGTTCTGCAATCATCGCGCTGTTATGAGGGCAGCTGTCGAGTCAAATATAAAATTATTTATCCACGAGAGAGGAGCTACAAAACTTCAATATGATCTTACGACCTATATGTCTCACGATCAAAATAAGGCTAAAGACAGAATTTTAGAAATTTGGGATGGAGTTAATAAGGATGTAGCGGCACGAAAAATTGGCTCTGATTTTTTTGAAGATCGCAGATTAGGTAAAGAACAACAAGGCAAGTCATATACAGACAAGCACCAAAAGGGGCTACTTCCTACTTTTGATAAAAGTAAAAAAATAATAACTTTTTTTTCATCATCAGATTACGAGTTTGAGGCAGTAGGAGATATTTTTAAATGGGAGGGATGGAAAAATCAATTTGACGCTGTATTAGATTTAATTGATATTTGTAAAAAAAAATTAGATTGCCAACTAATTATTCGTTTACATCCTAATCTTGCTGATGTTTCGTTTGATGATAGAGAATGTTGGATGAGCCTTAAAAATAATCCTGATATTATTTTTATATCTTATGATACGCCTGTTGATTCATATGCTCTGATTGAAAATTCAGATTTAATAGTTAACGCGGGTTCAACTATTGGAGTTGAGGCAGTTTATTGGGGCAAACCATCTTTGACTCTTGGCCCAGCTTTTTACTCGAGCATGGGTGCAACTTATGGGGCTAAATCCTATAAAGAACTGCAAACTATTATTGATAATGTTGATAGCTTAAACGTTAATGTTGATGGCGCACTTGCATTTGGATATTTTATAAATACATTTGGAATTAATTATAAGCACTATGTACCAATCACCTTTAATTCTGGCAAATTTTTAGGCGTTGATTTGCAAAGTAAATCTCAGTTATGGAGATGGTGGGCTATATTAAAGGGCATACTGAGAAGACGACTGCTTCGTCAAATTTAATATTATTCGATCATACGTTTACAAATGTCCATAAACAGAGCAATTACGCTTATCATTTTTAATAGGCCAGCCCATACACAGATAATTTTTTCTGAAATTCGGAAGATTAGACCATCAAAGTTGTTTATTGTCGCTGATGGGCCGAGAGTGGGTCACCCTACAGATGCTGAGCGCTGTGTAAGAGCTCGGGAAATTGTTACTCATGTAGATTGGCCATGTAAAGTATTTCATAATTTTTCTGATGAAAATCTAGGTTGTAAACAGCGGGTGAGTAGCGGTTTAGATTGGGTATTTAGCCAAGTTGAGTCATCTATTGTGCTGGAAGATGATTGTTTGCCACATCCTGATTTCTTTAGTTATTGCGACGAATTGCTCACGCGATATCAAGATGATGAGCGCGTCTGGGTCATTACAGGCAATAATTTTCAAGATGGGACAAAGCGCGGTAATGATTCATACTATTTTTCTAAATTCAATCATTGCTGGGGTTGGGCGACTTGGCGGCGTGCTTGGCAAAAGTATCAAGTGGATATGCCGTACTGGCAAGATTGGAAGCATTCGGCCGATTGGCAAAATAAAACTAAAGATCCTGTTGAAAGGCAGATTTTCACTGATTTATTTGATCGAGTCAGTCGCGGCGAAATTGATACTTGGGATTATCAGTGGACAGCCTGCGTTTGGTATCACGGTGGGATGACAGCAACTCCTAATGTGAATTTAGTCACTAATATTGGTTTTGGACCGGATGCCACGCATACAGTCGCATCGGATAATTTGGATGGTATGCCCGCCGAGGCGATAGGGAAGTTGACGCATCCAGTTCGCGTGCAGCAGGATCTGGCGGCAGATCGCTACGTATTAGATCGAAACTTTGGTGGAAAAGAACACCCCGATCGCTTAAAGAATCGGTTTAAAAGACGAGGCGCACAATTGCTAAGAGCGCCTTCCTGGATACTCAGGAAACTTAAAAAATTATTCAGTCATTGAGTGCGATACAAGACTGTTCTTGCATCGGATTAGTCAACTCTTTACGATGAGATTCATATGTGTGGCATCTTAGGTTTGATTCACCGAGAGCCTTTAATGCGCGAGCCATTGCCGGCAAAAGTGCTGGCCACACTCACTCATCGTGGTCCTGATGCGACGGGCGTATTTACCGATGAGCATGTCCAAATTGGGCACACTAGACTCTCGATCATCGACCTGAGCGATGCGGCTAGTCAGCCGATGATAAGTCACGTTAATCGCTATGTAATCACCTTCAATGGTGAAATTTTCAATTATCTGGAGCTTAAAACAGAGCTTGAGACCCAGGGACATCGTTTTGTCAGTCACTCAGACACAGAAGTATTGCTTACCTCCTACATTGTCTGGGGGCGAGATTGCGTAAAAAAGTTCCGCGGACAATTTGCTTTTGTCATTTGGGATCAACAGTCTAAAACAGCCTTCCTTGGGCGTGACCCCTGTGGAGAGAAGCCACTGTTTTATCAGCGAACAGTTCAGCATCTTGCTTTTGCCTCTGAGTTAAAAGGTCTCGTTCCTCTGTTGGAAAAGAAGCCAGCATTGAATGTTGAAGCTGTGGATATGTACCTGCACTATCAGTATGTTCCTGAGCCGCATACACTATTAAATGGTGTCATGAAGCTTGCGGCAGGACACACTTTATTACTTTCGCTTGATGACTGGTTCGCAGAGCCTCAGTGTTACTGGTCTGTCGAAAATGTCAGTGAACCCAAGCCTCAGACGAATGACGCATCACGTATTTTGAGCGAAATACGGGCTGGTATTGAAGAGGCAGTCAAACTCACCCTGAGAGCAGATGTACCCATTGGGATCGCCCTGTCTGGGGGGGTCGACTCGGGTGCGATTGCCGTGCTCGCGCAAAGAAATTACCCGGAGCCCATGCACGCTTTTTGTGTAGGATATCCTGGGCGACCCAAGTATGACGAGCGTCATCAGGCAAGAAGCCTGGCCGAGTCCTTGGGAATGATTGTTCACGAAGTGGAATTACCGGTAAATGACTTTGTAGATTTTTTTCCTGACCTTGTGCGCATTATGGATGAGCCGATCGCTGATCCTGCCGCTTTTGGTCATTATTCTGTGCCCAAGGCGGCAGCTGATCATGGGATCAAAGTTTTACTCTCTGGTATCGGTGGAGACGAAATCTTCTGGGGATACCATTGGGTGACACAGTCTGTGCAATTGAATCAACAGCTTGCAAAGCATCCATGGCTTGGAAGTTTTGCGACTTGGCTGGATTCAGCAGCGGCACAAACAGTGTTGTACAAGCTTGAAACAAATCCTCACAGCCCCAAGGTCGTTCGGCACTGGGCAGGCATCTTGAGACAAGTGAGTGACTCTCATCAAGCCGCTGGACAATTATTGTTTTACACACTCGCCTATGATTTTGGCGATGCCTTTGAGGTTAAGCAACGTGTGTATGGCTCGGCAATGAAAGCCTTGCCAGCAAACAATCCCTTTAAGCCAACGGAAATTGGTACTCGCACGCACGACCAAATACCTGCGGCCGTGATCAGAATGCTTTTTGAGACGTGGTTAGTATCAAACTGCTTATCGCTTGGTGATCGCGTCAGTATGGGAGTCAGTGTCGAGACGCGCACCCCATTTTTAGATGTAAAGTTGATTGAGTTGGTAATGGCGTGGCGGGCCAACAATCCCGATCACTCTTTAGGTCAAAAATCCTGGTTGCGCGCAGCGCTTAAAGGGATCGTGCCTGACGAAGTACTTGCCCGACCCAAGGCGGGGTTTCAGCCTCCCGTTCGCGAGTGGCTGTCTGGTGTCGTAAACCGATACGTGGATGTGCTTCGCGATGGCCAGCTTGTCAAAGAAGGCATTCTTGCGCGTGAAAAATTGGATGAAATATGCCAAACCATTCCGCAGCGCGACTGGGTTGGAATGTACTTTACCTACAAGCTGGTCTTGCTTGAGATGTGGTATCAGAAAGTTGTTGCGGCATGAGTGCAGATCAACCTTGCATCCTGATCTATAACCCTTTGTCAGGACATGGGCATCTGGACTCGTGGAATGCAATGTTTATTTCGCTATTACTTTCAGGCGGCTATCGTGTGCTCGCCTTGACGCCAAATGTATCCGCACTACAAGAGAGATTGCAGTTGAGTGGTCAATCATCAGTTTCAAATCTTCAAATCTTAGATTGGGATGTATTAAGGTCAACGCTTGCTCAGCGCATCATCGCTAAAGTAAAGCGCCTAGCCCTTAAGTTGAAAGAAAAATTCAACATGTCACAACAAGTGGTAATGGGAAACGATCCAGAGCTGAATTATTTAGAGCCACTTGAGTTTGTGCAGCGCGTTAATAAAGCACTTGTCTCATCCAATGCTAAACCATCATTGGTTTTAAATATGTATATGGATCTGTATCGAACAGATCAAAGACGCTGGAATGAGGCACAAGCATATCTCACTTCATATGGTTCTTCCCCTTGGATAGGCGTGCGCTTTATTCCTTCTGTCCACCCAATTGAAGGCTATTACAAAACACCCTCCTTGCGAGGAATGTGTTTTTTAGATCAAGCAATCGTGAAGTCTTACACTAATACTTTGCCAGAAAAGCAATTCATCTATCTTCCCGACATCACGAACACTGATTTGCCGCAAGTGGATAGCGCCCGTGCGATCAACGTCAAGCGACTCGCCCATGGAAGAACAATTGTTTTCATGGGCGGAACAATCAGTACAACTAAAAACTTGAGTAAATGGTTCTCTGTCATCAAGTGTGCAGACCCATCAAGATGGTTTTTTGTTCAGATAGGTGAAATTCATCAAGACTCACTGAACGAAGAGGATCTTCAGGCCTATGAAAAAATCATGATGTCGCCACCAGAAAATTTGTATGTAGAATCAAGCTACCTACCTGATGAGCGTGCCTTTAATGAAATGATCGCTTGCTCAGATATTCTCTTTGCTGTCTATCGTGATTTTAAAATTAGTAGCAATATGCTTGGCAAGGCAGCGTCATTCCAAAAGCCCATCCTCGTCGCAGATCAGTATTTGATGGGTGAGCGCGTGAGGCACTATGGTCTTGGTCAGGCGGTATCTCAGGACGATGCGACGCAAATGTATGCAGCGTTGTGTGAGTTGATCGTTCAAGAACCTAACCTAGAGGGGTTTAATGCTTATCGTCGGGATTTTAGTCAGGAAGCACTGCGTGAAAGTCTGACCAAAATCATTGAGCGTTGCCGATCGACCGAGCATGAGAGAGCATGGGTATGAAAGTCTGGCAAATATCACGTGACGACAATACTGGAGGCGCCTCGCGGGCTGCATATCGCTTGCACGTCTCCTTGACGCTTTGCGGCTTGGATAGCCATATGCGAGTCTTGAATCGCGAGAC
This sequence comes from Legionella genomosp. 1, assembly GCA_945862405.1. Taxonomy (GTDB): domain Bacteria; phylum Pseudomonadota; class Gammaproteobacteria; order Legionellales; family Legionellaceae; genus Legionella_A. The sequence goes on along the minus strand of CAMAYX010000007.1, from coordinate 21,561 downwards.
GGCTAATGATCGCGTGGTTGCCGGACGTGCGCCCAGATCATTCGGCCAGCGTGTAAAAGGGAAATTGCAGCGCGAGTTACAAGAGCGTCAACAGAAAAAATTCAAGACAGACAATCCCATTCTGCATTCCTTTGGTCATGAAAGCGCGGGCTTAGTCGATGAGTTGAATCGCTGCGATGCAGATGTATTAAATCTGCATTGGATTGCAAAATTTCTTTCAATAGAAGACATTGGTCGTTTAACGAAACCACTAGTATGGACGTTTCACGATATGTGGGCCTTTTGCGGTGGAGAGCATGTTGCTCCAGACGATGCGCAGTCCAGGTTTCGTCTTGGCTATTTGCAGGACAATCGCCCTCCCGGAGAAAGCGGACCTGATCTGAATAGATTTAGCTGGGAGGCTAAGCAACGCGCTTGGGCTCAACAGCGATTTACGATTGTGACACCAGGCCACTGGATGGCTGACTGCGTGCGTGAAAGCCTTCTCTTTAAAGATTCACCTGTACATGTCATACCGAATCCTTTAGAGATGCAGTACGTATGGCGTCCACTTCCTAAGCATTATGCTCGCTTATCTTTAGGACTAGATCCTTCTAAGCAATATGTACTGGCAGGATCTGCGGGCGGGATGCCACACCTGAAAGGCGAAGACTTATTGCGCCAGTGCATGGAGCAAATTGCGTCGCAGACTTCTGGCAAAGTTGAGCTTCTGATCTTTGGGCAAAATCGCCCCGCCGGTTCACAGGACTGGCCTTGTCCGGTGCATTGGCTTGGACCCGTTCGAGATGACAATGTGCTGGCTACGCTATATTCTTCAGCCGATGTCATGATGGTTCCTTCAAGGCAGGATAATTTACCTAACACCGCTATTGAGGCACATGCTTGCGGCACACCTGTTGTCGCGTTCAAGATTGGCGGGTTACCCGATATCGTGACGCATCAGGAAACCGGCTGGCTCGCGCAGCCTTTTGACACAAAGGATTTGGCACAAGGTGTGCAGTGGGTGTTGGCTGACTCTGCACGTCATCATCATTTGGCCCAGGCTGCACGACGTTCAGCTTTGGAAAAGTATTCGCCAGAAGTTATCACCTCTCAGTATTTAGCGGTTTATGAAGCGGCTCGCAAGCGTTCATCATCCGCTAGTTCGTGATTAGACTCAGATGAAAGAAAAAAACTTCATCGTCTTGTACAACCCTATTTCAAACGAAGGGCATCTTGACTCTTGGCATATCCTTTTTGCAGTACTGCTCTTAAAGGGCGGTTATGGTGTCATCGCGATCACAAGCGATCCCCTCGGTCTTGAGGCCAAACTGACTTCCAAAGGTTATCCTCCAAATGAAACCTTGCGTATTGTTGGCACTCAGGATCAGGGCCACGCTGCGTCTGTGATGAACAAAAGGTCTCGTCTGATTCAGACGTTGCGCCAAGCATGGTTGAATTGGAATGCTTATTGTGATGAAGCGCAATATCAGCAGCATTGGCACTTAAATCAAGCTCAAAAGAGACCTTTTGCATATTTAGGTTCCCGATTTAAGAGTAGTATTTTGAAACGGTTTGGACAGCTACTGCAGCTGCTGCATAGTCTGTACAAGAAATCAAAACAGTCCCAACAGTCTTCAGTTAAGGCCGTCATTTCATATTTAAGACCTGCAGATTTTTTACAGCAAGTGAACGTTGTCCTGGATCAGTACCCGGGGCAAGTGCAGGTGGTATTTAATATGTATATTGACGCTTATTCTCCAGCAGTGGAGAGCTGGCAATCCTTTCGTTTTAAGGAAGGCACACCTTGGGGTGCACTTTGCATCACACCGACTGAACGTCCGGATCAAGGCTATTACAAGGCGTTGGATTACAAAGGTACGTTACTTTTGGATGATAGGCTAACGGCTTGCTACCGAGCAGAGTTGCCGCAGTACATTTTTGAATATTTACCTGACGTGACTGACACGGTACTTCCTGCCGAGTCAGGGCACTTAGCGCGTGAATTACGTATTTTGGCAGGCTCGCGAAAAATCGTCTTTATGGGAGGCTCAATTGGTAAGCAAAAAAATCTCTCTCGCTGGTTTGAGCTGATTGCTGTAGCTGACCCCCAGCAATGGTTTTTTGTTCAGATAGGTAGAATCAATAAGAACAATCTCATGCCCGAAGACGAGGTTGCCTTGCGTCAGGTACTTTCTAGGCCACCAGAGAATCTCTATATCCAGCCGACGTATTTGGCTGATGAGCGGACTTTCAACGAAATCATCTCGATTTCTGACGTTATTTTTGCTGTATACCGTGATTTTGGGCGCAGTAGCAATATGCTGTCAAAAGCTGCGTATTTTGAAAAACCGATTCTTGTGTCCAAGTCATGCCTGATGGGTGATCGTGTTGAGCAATATAGAATCGGGTATGCCGTTCCACAAGACGATACACTTGCGATGTATCAAGCCTTATGCAATTTAGGCAAAATTGAGAATCTTGGGACGCATTTTAAGAGCTACCGCAGTGACTTTAGTGAAGAGATCATGCAGCAAAAACTCGTCGCGTTTCTCCAGCAAAGTATTTCCAATTAAACCGCACGGACCATGCCAGAATTTTCACTCCAAACACCTGTTGCGTTTCTGATTTTCAATCGACCCGACACAACCGAGCGGGTTTTTAACGCCATTGCGCAAGCCAAACCATCCAAGCTGCTTGTGATCGCAGATGGTCCCAGGGCAGGTCGTATGGGCGAAGCAGAGCGTTGCGCACAAGCGCGTGCGGTAATTGAGCGTGTAGATTGGGAATGCGAAGTCCTGACGAATTATGCTGACAGCAATATGGGCTGCAAAATGCGTGTCGCAACGGGAATCGATTGGGTATTTCAGCAGGTTGAAGAAGCCATTATTCTTGAAGATGATTGTTTGCCCGAGCAAAGCTTTTTTAGATTTTGTCAGGAAATGCTTGAACGCTACAGATATCAACCGCGCGTTGGAATGGTGACCGGTGGCAATCTTCAGTTTGGTCAGCAGAGGGGAGAGGCGAGCTATTATTTTTCGCGCTATTCACACATTTGGGGTTGGGCAACCTGGCGAAGGGCCTGGCAGTTGTATCAGCGTGACATCCCACAATGGCCAGCTTTCAAGCAGCAAGGCTGGCTGAATCAGCTTTTTGAAACGCAAGGTGAGCGTGATTATTGGGCGGCCTCCTTTGAGCTTGTGTATGAGGGAAAGCTCGACACCTGGGATTGCTCGTGGACATTTGCAACGTTAACGCATGGCTTATTGCAAGTCGTACCCAATGTGAATCTAATTTCAAATATTGGCTTTGGACCAGAGGCAACGCATACCCATGTCGTTGGTATCCATGCTGATATGCCGACAAGTCCGATACAGTTTCCGCTCAGGCATCCGGATTTCCTTCTGGCGAATATAGAGGCGGATCGCTATATTTCAAATGATCAGATTGCTCCTTCATTTGCACGAAGGCAGTGGCGACGCGTCAAGCGTATTTTGCGAATGAAATAAATGCGTATCGCCTATGACCATCAGATCTTTAGTCTGCAAAAGACAGGTGGAATTGCGCGCTATTTTTGCCGATTAGCTGAACAACTCAATGCAGTGGGTCAAGACGCTGGTGTGAAAGAAAGGGTGGAAGTTGGTGTTTTTGCGCCCTTTTATCGAAATCAATATCTAAGTCAACTCCCTTCAAAAGTTGTTCATGGAACGCAAGTTAAAGATTACCTGCCTAAAACAGCAGGCTTAATGGTTGGCGTGAATGGGTTGATCGGTCGTCACAAGTTGCGGCAGTGGCATCCAGATCTTGTTCACGAAACCTATTTTTCAAAGACGCGTAGCGCACCTCAAAAGACACCGGTTGTTTTGACAGTATTTGACATGATCGGTGAGCTTGGAGGGGGGATTGACGGACAAAGCTTGTCCAATCAAGCGCTGGCGAGCATGCGTCAGTCGGATAAGTATGCCGCGGTTGCAAGAGCAGATCATGTGATTTGCATCTCTGAGCACACACGAAAAGATCTAATTACCCTTTTTGATACGCCTGAAAATAAAGTTTCAGTGGCCTATCTTGGCTGTGACGGTTTACCTCCCGGGCAAATATCAGAAGTAGAGCTTCTCACAGAGGTGGAGCCGCTCAAGGAACAGCGACCCTTTCTTCTCTATGTGGGATTAAGAGGGGGATATAAAAATTTTACGGCTTTTCTCCAAGCGATTGCATTGTCTGCAAAATTGAAAAACTCTTTTGATTTGATTGCCTTCGGTGGTGGGACCCTGACAATGATGGAGCAGGAGCAGATCAAAGCCTTAGGCTTCAAACCCAATCAAATCAAACAGTTCGGAGGTGATGATCACGCTCTGGCCACGCTATATCAAAAGGCATCGGCCTTGGTGTACCCTTCGACGTATGAAGGTTTTGGCTTGCCACCGATTGAAGCGATGTCGCAGAAATGTCCTGTCGTTTGTAGTCATACCAGTTCGATTCCAGAGGTTGTTGGCGAGGCTGGTGAATATTTCGATCCAAGACAGCCTGAGAGTATGGCTCTTGCAATAGAAAACGTAGTCTTTAGTCGGGAACGCACCGAGGCGCTCATCAAGAAGGGTCTTGAGCGAGCAAAATACTTTACATGGGATCGCTGCGCAGAAAAGCATTTAAGTGTCTATCACTCATTGATTCGCACTTAAAATTCAAGGCTATGCAAATGAAAATCCTCTACTTATACACAGAAATCATGGGTTACAACCTCCCGATTCTCGAGCGGTTGGTGAGCTATTACGACGCAACAGTAGAGGTTGTCCATTGGAATCAAAATAAATTAACGCCTTTTGTTCCAACGCCTATTCCAGGTGTGACTTATCACGACAGAACGTCATTTAACGATGCACAGCTTTTAAATTTCGCAACCGAACTTAAACCTGCCCTGGTCTACATATCTGGCTGGCAAGATCGTGGGTATCTGCCGGTTGTTGCAAAGCTCAAAGAACAAGGTTCGGTGATTGTGACGGGAATGGACAGTCAATGGACGGGTAGCTTTAGGCAACAAATTGTTGCGAAATGGATCCACTGGATGAAAAAGGATCGTTGTTTTAATTATGCTTGGGTGCCAGGACCACTTCAGTATGAATTTGCCAGACGCATTGGATTTAAAAAGACTGAGATCCTTTGCAACTTATTGTCAGGCAACTCGAAAGTGTTTGCTCAGGCCGCCGAAGCACAGTTTTTGGATAAACAAGTCGAGTATCCGAAGCGGTTTCTCTATGCCGGTCGCTTTGCATCAACAAAAGGGATCGATATCCTAATCGAAGCTTATAAGCTCTATAAGTTGAAATACAAAGGGGACTGGACCTTAACGTGTGTTGGAAACGGTCCGTTAGAAAAAGAGCTTGCGTCAGAGTCCGACATTCAGATTGAACCCTTTTCTTCACAAGAAGAGTTGGTACAACTTGCTCGACAATCAGGTGCGTTTATTTTGCCTAGTCGTTATGAGCCTTGGGGTGTGGTGGTACATGAATTTGCAACTGCAGGTTTACCTTTGTTACTCTCCGAACATGTCGGGGCGCGGCCTCAATTTCTGATTGATGGCTTGAATGGCTATACGTTTTATCAGGATTCCGCACAAGACTTGGCGCAAAAAATGCATCAACTCTCGTCCTTAAGCAGAGAGGCGCTTTTTAAAATGGGACAGGTCAGCGCCAGCATGGCTAAACGCGTTACCCCTGAGATTGCTGCTGCTAGCTTTGTTTCGGCGCTTCAGTCAGGATCCCAACATGACTGACCTCAAGGTCGCGATTGATGGGACTCGCCTCGGCTCTGGAGGAGGCTTGGCTCATTTGATCGGCATACTTGATATTGAAGATCCCGCGATTTACGGCATTAAAGAGGTCCATGTTTGGTCATATGGCAAACTTCTAGATGCGATCCCACCGCGTCACTGGCTGATCAAACACCATCCTCCACAGGCAGAACAGTCTGTTTTTAGACAATTACTGTGGCAAGGTACAAAACTATCAAAGGAAATCAGAACCGCAGGATGTCAGATTTTATTTTCGGTGGATGCGAGTACTTTTTGTCGGTTTGAGCCGATGGTGACGTTTAATCAGAATTTATTGCCTTTTGAAGATAGCATCATGCCTGTGTATGGCTTGAGCAAAGAGCGGTTGCGTTTGAAAGTTATGGCTGAAATTCAAAAAAAGGCTTTCAAGTTTTCTGAGTCGGTAATTTTTCTGACGCGCTATGCTCAAAAACAAATTGAACATCACACGGGCGAGCTTGCTCATACGAGTGTTATTCCCCACGGTGTTGGCGAGGCATTTAAAGAACCCCGCACATTGAGCCCTTGGCCAAATCATCAAGAAAGAGCAATCCGCTGTCTTTATGTGTCTCCCATATTTGAATACAAACATCACGTAAGTGTCGTCAAGGCAGTCGCCCTTTTGCGTACACAAGGGTATGACATCGAGCTTGAACTAGTTGGTGGATTTGGACGCCAGCGTGCAAAAGCCATGCTGGATCAGGCATTAGATGAATGTGATCCGGAAAGAAATTTTGTTAGGATGCAAGAGTTCTTGCCTTACAGTGAGATCGTTCAAAAAATTGCCGAGGCAGATATTTTTGTATTTGCGTCCGGTTGTGAGACATTTGGTATCGCATTGCTTGAGGCGATGTCTGTTGGTGTACCTATTGCTTGTTCTAAGCAAAGCAGTTTGCCGGAAACTTTACAGGATGGCGGTGAGTATTTTGATCCAACCGACGAAAAGTCTATCGCCATCGCGCTAGCAATATTGATTAATCAACCAGAGCGTAGAGAGTATCTGGCGAATCGAGCTAAAGCGCTTGCCGCTCAATATTCGTGGCGAAGGTGTGCTGCAGAAACCTGGTCCTTTGTCGCAAGCAGCTACAAAAGATATCTACAAAAACAAAAACAACAACAAAAATGAAAATATCGATCGTCACTATTTCCTTCAATCAGGAGCAATATCTGCGTCAATGTATTGATTCGATACTGACTCAGACCGGCTGTGAGGTTGAGTATATTGTTGTGGATCCAGGTAGCAAGGACAATAGTCGCGCGTTGATCGAGTCCTATGGCGAACGAATTATTAAGGTTTTTGATCCTGATAAAGGACCAGCAGACGGATTGATTAAAGGGTTTGAGCGTGCGACTGGTGATATTTATGGATTCATTAATTCCGACGATTATCTATTGCCTGGAGCATTGAAAAACATTACTGAGTTTTTCGCAAAAAATAATGCACAAGCTTTTGTGACTGGACAGGGCTATACAGAAGATGAATTCGGTACAAGAACAAAAATCAGGACTGATCAATTAACTTTAAATAACATGCTGCACTTGTCTGCAGTGATGTTTCAGCAAGGAACGTTTTTTCCAGCAGAGTTGTATAAAAAAGCTGGGGGTTTCAATATAAACAATGGCACTTGCTGGGACTATGAGTTGTTTTTGAGATTTTTGATGTCTGGCGCAAAGCATTCTGTACTAGAGCAAGATGTTGCGGTCTTTAGGCTTTATCAAGGCTCAATATCAGGCTCAGGGCGTTTAGAAGATAGATTTTATAAAGAGGTGGATGCCTTATTTTTAGAGATCAAAGGTCATCCTCGTAACTGGACAGATAAAGCCGTCACAAAGATTTTGCGCGCTCAACGCGTTATCAAACGATATCTGCCTAAATTTTTGACATGATAAATTTGGTGATTGATCTGCTTGTGTTGATACTGGTCTTAATTTTGACCTGCGCAGCGTTGCTTGGTTGGGGAAATCTTACTTGGCGCTGTTTGGGTATGTCGTTACCGACAAAACTCAGCACGTTAACAATTTGGCTTGGCTTTTGCGTCGTCCTGAGCGTGCTTGAGTTGATACATTTATTCGTACCAATCGACTGGTCAGTGACTATAGGGATAGCGGCAGTGGGGTGCTTTGGACTTTGGTACAAAACAACTCCGCCGATACAAGATGTTTTGAATGGATTGATCGTTGCGCTAAAGCGTTATCCATGGCAATCACTCATCATAGCCATCATGATTTTGCTGTGGTGTATGAGGGTAATGGGGACGCCTAATAACTATGATTCGGGGCTCTATCATTTTCAAAGTATTCGCTGGCTGAATGAACAACCTATTGTTTTAGGTCTTGGCAATCTGCATTGGCGACTGGCACTTAACCAAGCGTATTTCGGGTTTCTAGCGTTATTGAATGTTGCGCCCTTCTGGAACAAGGGCTATGCCGCTGGCGGATTGTTTCTTTTGCTGCTGACATTGCTGACAGTCATTGAGATCGGGCAGAAACAGTCAGCACAATGGAAGCTCAGTATTGGTATTGTGCTGTTCATATCGCTAGGGTTAGTTGCGGCATCCACCGTAAACCCTTCGCCTGATAACGCAGTCACATTGCTTGAAATTGTGCTGTTTTTGTATTTGCTGAATCTGGTACGAAACGTCTCGAAAGGTAGCCAGATAGACGCGAATTTCGTGCATTGCGCAAGAGCAATTCTCTTTCTTTGTATCGCAGTTGTGTTGATTAAATTGAGTAGCGTAGGCTTTGCGCTGGGTTCGGTGCTTTGTGTTGTATTGCTTTTGATCTTTACAAAGTCATTTGCAAGTGTGATGAGTTTGAGAATGATCATCATACTGTCTCTATTTATCTTTATACATTTGTTGAGAGGGTATCTCTTGTCAGGAGCGCCTCTATTCCCTTCTACGATATTGGGTGCTTGGGATTTATCCTGGGCCGTACCAAAACACATTGCTATTTTTGAAACAGATTTTATTTTTAGCTGGGCAAGACATCCTGGTGTTGAGTTCTTCAATCAGACTGCTTTGGCTGACGGATGGTTTATCGCTTGGTTAACCAATTTGAGTCCGCTGATAAAGTGGATGTTTGCAGTTTCAACTTTATTGATGCTGATCAATGGAGTTAGATTGATGAAGGGTAAGGATTCACAAGGATGTAGGGCTGAATATTTACTTTATTTGCCTATTCTGTGTGGATTGTTTTTCTGGTTTATGTCAGCTCCCGATGTTAGATTTTTAGGTGCGGTGCTTACTTTGTATTTTGCTCTATCCGTATATTTGACGTTTCAAAATCTTTCACTTAATACGGCGCAACGTCTCAAAGCACAATCGACAAGGTCAGCACGATACATTGAAATATGTGTGTTGACGATTGTTGTGTTGATTTCGCTTAGATACTTGGGTATGAGCTCTTTATCGGTTAATGGTTGGTCTGAGGTGACGCAGATTAAAACAGAAATCAGTCGAACCCAAACGGGCCAAGTTATAAATATCCCAGCAAGAGGTAATCAGTGCTGGGATTCAGCATTACCCTGCGCATCTATTTTCAATGATGCCCTACGTTTTGAAAGATCCAGAGCGTACACAATTTTTTCAGTTAAACCTGAATAAAATATACTGATCATTTTCATAGACGTGAGTCATTTTAGAAAATGAGTCAATTTCGTTGAGTAACTCCCGCCAATCTTTAGTCGCTTGTTTATTGATTAAAAAATACTCTGGCTGGTACTTTTGAATGATGGTTTGACGTCTGGCCGAGGTTGCATCTTTAGAAAAGAAGTCTATCAAATCAATCCTGCGCTGCGCATCATCCGCCACAAACGCTTGTACATGTAATGCACCAATGACTTTTCCGCCAAAGCTTGGAATAAGCCAGCTGGTATCAATATCTGAAAGGATAACACTTCCTTTTTCAATGTATTGAGGTAAGAAGGTCAGGTTTTTGTACATATGTTGATTCGATACGGTGCGCCCGGAGACAAGGCTGTTGAGCACCGTGAGCGAACGCGTAAACGTTGGGTACAGCCACGAAGAGGCTAGACACAGTAGGATGACACCAAGCGACACCTGATAAGTCAAGATGGAACGAGGGAATGACTCTGATAATCGCATTTCAAAATGAGCGAATTGGCTGGCAAGCAAAATCTGTATAAGAATCACAATGAAGGTGATGTCCCGACCATATGAATATTTGCCCGTGAACCAGCCAAAAAAATAAATAAAAATCAACGAAAGCAAATGCAAAAATATAGGGTGAGTCGCTTTGTTCTTAAACGCGAGCCAGAGCAAGGGTGACAAGACTAGAATTGGCCAGATTCTGATCAATACGTCTGTGTACATGCTTCGATTAGAAGCGTGGTAAACATCGCCTGCACCTGTTAACAATGCAAATATCGAGTAATAAGGCCAAAGCATAGCGATACAGACCGCCAAGACGAAGACTGTGACACGTTTAGAAATTGTAGAAAATAGTTGCTTGCTGGTGAGCGCTTGGCAAAGCAAGCCAGAAGCTAGAAAGATAAAAGTGAGGGGGTGAGATAACAAAACTAACGTAGAGATCAGAATCAGGAAAAGGTAATGAGTGATCGCTTCAGACCGAAGTAACTTAAAACCAAGACCTAATCCAATCAAAGAGAGGGCGGTTGTAAAAGTAGAGGGATAGGGGAGAATGTCAGAAATCAGTTCAAAATGGAAAAAACCACTGAAGCCCCAAGGCTGGCTGCCCCACAGAAATAGGATAAACAAAAGAGAGTAAAAGCAAGTACCCCGAGCATCTTGGAATGCAAAACCTTGAATAAAAAAGTTTAGACCTAAAATGAAAATACAAAAATTCAAAATACCAAAAATAGCAAGGCTATGAATTAGTCCTATGCCTGAAGTTTCACTGAAAATTGCAACTAATAAGTGATAAGGGGATGTAAAGGCATGGTGTGTTTGTAGAGGAAAAAAAGGATGAGAAGGGGCCGATATGTTTTCTATAAGTGCTTGAATAACGGCACTATGTTCCCAAAAATCACCATACCAGATTGAATTTGTTGAGTAAATTGAGATTTTGAAAAGAATAAAAATACTTAAGAAAATATATCGATGTGATGATACAAAATTTTGAAAAGAAATTAGTGACGTCGAATTGATGTTCATCAAAAGAGAAATATCTTAAAGAGTGAATTTAGTTAAGTCGGAATTTCAAGTATTACAATACGATTTAAGCTCAAGTGAAACACTTCTTAAGACGTTTTCAAATCTAATCATTATTGTGTTCAGTGATAAAACTAACTTGAGTAGTTTCAAGTTCAGATGCAATTACGGTTTATAAAAGTCATTTTTAGGAATGTATTGGTTCAATAGAACAAAATAAAGTATTCATATGGACCGCTTAGGCTGCCATCAAACGCATCATTAAAGTAATTTATCGATTTTGAACCCTCATCATCTACAAATGATTTGCAAGTTCATATTTGTTGTTAGTCACTGTTCTGAGACATTGAGATGGAGTGGCGAGGCTTTCAAGAATGGCTTTATTGTATATGTCAGAGGCTTTCAGGGTAAACCTTGATAGGAACGAAATCTGCTAGTTTGCTGCGTGAGGATCACGTCACATTATTGTGACTGGCTCAGATCAAGGTGACGCTTGCCAACTGGCTAAAATGAGAGAGCATTTCAAAGGAATCAAGTCAGTGAGAAAACGAATGTTTGCGATAGAACTGGCTGTAAAGGTCTTATTTACTAGACTGACGATTGAGATTCTTTATCAGGATGTGCAGTTTGTTCTAAAGTATCCCATATCTCATCTTGAAAGCGTGAACGTGCTGATAAATTGATTATTGATTAGTGGCGAGAGCCTGCGATCAACTCAAGACTCTTGAACAAATCAAGTATAAAAAATCTTAGGGTCACTAGATCGACCTGTTTAGAAATAGGATTCACTTGCGAATGGGAGTGGCAAAAAATCTCATACTTCAGAACTCGAAAACAATGAAAGCCAGAATAGTACAGAGTGTTCCAAGAAATAACCGAATAATGACAAGAATGCATTTAAACAATACATCGAATGCTTTAAACAGCTTATAAGTACATTATTCTAATAATGTTGAATTTGGCAATAATATAAACAGCTGACAATCTAAAGATAGACAGTATAGAAATATTGAAAAAATTTTTAATAATGCGACTCGATTAGTCGATTAAGCATTCGAATTTGAAACCGTTATCTAAGTAAAGCAAATAGATACAAGAAATAATATGGAAAAAATAGAGAAGTGTTTAGCATTAACATTAGCAATGGTAGCAGGGGTATGTTTGTATGCAGTTACACCCTATGGGCTCGGAACAAGCCCTGACTCAATTGGTTACTTAAAAAGTGCTGAAGGCCTAATAGATGGAGAAGGATTAAAATATTTTAATCCACAGTGGCCACCAATATATCCACTACTAATCGCATCATTTTCATGGATATTTGATGTAAGTGTAATTGATGGAGCGCGATTATTAAGTTCATTAATTTTAGGGGCAGTCATTTATGTAATATCAAATTATGGTTGTAAAGGGAAAAGATTAATATGGATTATATTGGCAATACAGATATGTATTCACCCATTGGTTACGCATATTTATTTTTATGCATGGTCAGAAACATTATTTTTCCTAATTATATTAATAAATTTTAAATATTTAGAAAAATTAATTAAGATAAATACAAACGATGAAAAAGATTATATTTTCTTAAACTTAGTATTAGTCATATGTGTCATTTTGGCTTCAATGACAAGGTATGCTGGAGTAACACTCCTAATGACAAATGTGGTAGTAATATTAATTTTTAATAAGAATATATTAATATTAAAGCGAATAAAATTAATAGCAATACACATTGTAATTTTCGTAACTGTAACATCCAGTTGGTTTATATACACATACTTAAATTTTAAAACGCTATCAAATAGGTCAATTAAGTTACACCCTCCTGAGATTGATCAAATTGAAAAGGCTTTTGTAGAAATCGGCAAGTGGTATTTGCCAGGGAATTTTAGAGTATATGATATTTATTATATTATCGTTGGTGTAGTATTAATAATTTATATATTAATAAATATCTTAAATTTAAGAGCGGATAAAAGTAAAACAAAAGAAAAAGAAGAATATATAAGTCAAATTTTCTCAATATTTTCTTTGATTTATTTATGCTTTATACTGGTTACCGTAACATTCATTGATTTGGCAACACCGTTAGATAACAGAATATTATCACCAGTTTTTATAAGCTTAGCTATTTGTATAGTAAAAGTCTTAAGTAAAAAAACAAATAAATATTTTATAAAATATTTATTGGTAGTATATGTAGTAATGGTGTCTATTTCGTCATTAATAGACTTAAAGCATTGGTCGATGCTGAGTAGATATAATGGGATCGAATTGACTAGTCAAGAACATAAAAGTAAAGAAATTAATAAATTTATAAAAGAATGCGATAAGAGTACAAAGATTATTTCTGATAAGCCTTGGGAATTTGATATGTACACAAAAGCAAAAGTTGATTGGCTTCCAAGAACATATGATATGACTTCTGGAGCAATAAATAAAAATTACAATCATCAAATTAGAGATCTATATACTATATATTCAATAATAATTATAAGAGATTTAAAATCAGAATATATAAATGATATAAATGTAACCAACAAATACTCTCAAATTTATAATAATATAGATGGAGTGCTATTTGTAAATAAGAAAATATTAGACGAGAATTTATGTAATTTAGAATTAAAGATAAAAAAACAACATGAATAAAAATTGTTAAATTTCAATTAAACGTTTTGTTTAAAAAGGTGTGCTAAGAAATGACGTTTAATATTATTAATGATAAATATAGAAAATTAATAGTATCAATTTATTTTGTTTTAATATTTATTCTAGGGCTAAGCATATTTAATGATTATGGAATATCATTTGATGAGCCAGTGAGCAGAGACAATGGTGGAGTTAGCTTAAAATATACTTTTGACTTAGTAAATACTAAGTTGTTAGAAAATGATGTTCAGTTGCAAAAATATAAAATACCATTAAATGAGTATCGTGATAAAGATTATGGCGTATTTTTTGACATGCCAATATTTATATTAGAAAGAGTGTTGGATATAAACGAATCAAGAAATCAATATCTACTCAGGCATTTATTTAGTTTTATTTTTTATTTTTTAAGTATATTTTACATATATAAGATTATCAATAATGCAAATAATTGGAAATGGGGATTATTAGGAAGTTTGCTTTATGTGACTTGCCCAAGAATCTTTGCTGAATCATTTTATAACAATAAGGATATTGTCTTTATGTCCGCTTGTGTATTTTGCACATACACATTATTGAAATTTATAGAAAAAAATAGTTATAAAAATGCATTAATACATGCAGTAGTAACTGCAATGGCAATTGATATTCGAATTGCGGGACTAATGTTCCCATTAATGACATTTACATTACTTGGTTGCAAAGCTAAATCTGAGAACGATTGGTTAAGAAAAGCGTATATAACTCTTTTTTATTTATTATTTGTTTCGGTATTTGTGATTTTATTTTGGCCATGGCTTTGGGAGGATCCAGTAAATAGATTTTTGGTAGCCTTAAAAAATATGTCTAATTTCCGATGGGATAATTTAAACCTATATATGGGAAATTATATTAGAGCTAAAAATTTACCATGGCACTATTTGCCAGTGTGGATATCAATAACTGTGCCTTTTTTATATATAATCTTTGCTGCAGTTGGTATTGCGAGGACTTTATTTATAATTTCAAATAATAATAGGGAAAATCTGTTAAATAAACATACTGTTGAAATAATTGCGCTTGGAATAATTCTTTGTCCAATTGGAATTAGTATTTTATTAGGTTCAACAATTTATGATGGCTGGCGACAATTTTATTTTATTTTTCCAAGTTTAATAATACTATGTGTATATGGAATACATTATTTATATGGAAATTTGAATTATAAATTTTTAAAATTTAGCTTAATTTGTGCTATTTTTCTAAACGTAACATTCTTAGCTTATTGGTCAATAAAAAATCATCCATATCAAAATGTTTATTTTAATTTCCTTGCTTCTCAAAGATGGAATGAAAAATTCGATGCTGACTATTGGGGCCTTACAAATTACAATGGCATTAAAAATATTCTAATATCTGATGATCGTCCAATTTTAAAGATTGGTGTAATTGGATATACATCTATTCATCAAAGTATTTCATTTCTACCTGAGCAAGAAAAAGTCAGGATTATTGTAACGGATGAAAAAGATGCCGACTATTTAATTACAAACTATAGGTTTTTTGACGGAAATCCAATTATCAATTTAAATAAAAATTGGATCGTTTTTGAAGAAATCATTGTGGATAAAAATGTAATTTTTACATCATACAAGAAAGTTAATTAAATAAATAAAAGATTTATTTATAATTTATTATGATGTAAGTTGATATTCACATATTCATTATTCTTTAGTGTTGTTCTGTAGCAAAATAAAATTAACTTGATGTTATTTCATGCAAACCCAATGTCAATCAAACGCTAGACTATCAAGATGAATATGCTAAGCATACGAAGGAAAATAATTTAATTGCTTCTTGTAAAAAATATGTTTTGTTAATGCACCAAGTTCGTCTAAGTTATGTTTAAATTTGATGGTTGATTTAAAGGGTTGGGAAATGACATTCAAGTCGTTAATTTTTTTTGTATCCACAGTTGGATATCTACTTTTTTTAATCAACACAGCAAAGATCAGGCCACTAATTGCGCCCTTTATCTGGGTCAGTTTTGTGGTTACAAGTACATATTTATTTGCGATTGCGGGGTACTTAGCTTGGGGTGCAAACTTTACTCTTGGTCTAGGCTGTGTCGCAGGCCTAATCGCTTTTTGGCGAAATAAAAAATCACAACAGAAACATCAGCAAAATAAATTGGTCGTATGCATTTGGCTTGTACCCATTGCAGTGTCATACTTTTCCATTCCCAACGACTTCATGTTTTTTCTGTGGGACGAGGTAGGAGGATGGGCAAGAAGTCAAAAACTGATTTACGACACAAACGCATTGCTCAATGCACAATCACCATTTAGTTTGAGATCATATCCACCTGGACAGCAAATATTTCAGTATTACATTACTAAATCGACATTCTGGTCCGAAAAAAATTTATTACTTGCTCAAAACATATTCTTATTTTCTGCATTACTTGGCATAGTCGGGGCCATTTTTAAACGACCACTTTGGGCTGGCATCGTCTATCTGACTATGCTCCCGATTATTTACTTTTTCAATTTTGACTACAACACGATCTACGCGGACCCACTGATTACTGCAGTTTTTGCGGGTTGTTTAGCGCTTGCACTCAAGCCTACTGAAGGACGCGCCGATGTTTGGGTGTTGGCAATTTGTCTGAGTGGATTTCTGTTGTTAAAAGATATCGCCTTAGTGTTTACTTCACTTGTTGTCTTTATTTATGCTCTTAGGATGCTTGATACGCGCTTACAGGCATCCAATACGGCGTGTAGCAATAAGCTGAAAGGCATGATCAAGAATTTAGCTGTCTGCTTTGCCACAGTTTGTATCATTATTTTTTCGTGGAAATGGTACGTCAGCGTAATTGGTACAGCAAAAACTGAAGTGATTCGCCTGACGCTCGACGGATTTATGCAGGAGTCCTATCGTCAACGAGCAGGTACAACCATCACTGCATTTATTCATGCGCTACTCAAGCCAGGTTATTTCATTGGCGAATTTAAAAAACTGAACCTGAATTTATCCATATTTCTCGTCATGCTAATGACGATAGGTTTAAGTGGGTTAATTGTTTTGATTAGCCCCAAAGAAAAAAAGGTGAGTGCTTTCCTGATTGTATTGGCCTGTGCTGCTGGAGCTGTCGGGTACTTGCTATTTTTGTTATGGTTATACCTAACCTACTTTACGGAATACGAGGGTACAAGGCTTGCTTCGTTCGATCGATATTCGATGACGTACCTGTTGGCTTGGTTACTTGTGACATTCGCATGGTTGATGTCAGTCATTGCCGCGAGATATAAAAATATCTATGCCACATTGATTCCACTTGGTTGTGCGTTACTTGTATATTGCTTTGTTCCTGCAAAGTTTTATTCAGACATCAAGAAGCTGCCACTAGATCAAGTCAGTTTTGAAAAACGAAAAGCAACACAAGCTTTGTCAGATCAAGTGCGTAAACACATCAAACCTGGCGAAAAAGTATATTTTTTAGCTCAGAACACCAATGGGTACGAACGACACTTGTTTGATTACGCAATGCTTCCTTACCCTCCTAACGATTGCTGGTCAGTTGGAAAAAAATACAACGAGGGGGATGTTTGGACTTGCGATCGACCTTTAGGGCTTTTGCTTAAGGACTATTCTTATTTAGCAATATATGCAGCTGATGATAGATTTTGGAAGGATAACGCTGAACTGTTTGAACCGAATGGAGTAGGGCGAGCGAGAGGTGTATATAAAATCAAAGTCACACCTAGTAATCAATATCGGTTACAGCTAGTCAGCGAATGAAAACGTTAATTCAAAAATCCAAAGAATCAGCTTTATTTTTCTTTGCGCATCAGGATGATGAATCAGGCGTATTTCAAAAAATTCTTGATGAGTTAACTATCGGTCGAAATGTTTCGTGCGTTTTTTTTACCAAAGGTGTATCAAAAGATCGCGATGCATCAATTAGAAATAGTGAATCACAATCAGTTTTAACAAAATTAGGCGTATCAAAAGAGGATATATATTTTGTTGGAGATGAGGTCGGTATATCAGATGGTGATCTAATTAATAACATTCAAAACGCATTAACTTGGTTAGAGCAGTTTTTGCTTGATTATCCTGCGATTGTTAGTATGTACATCCCCTCCTGGGAAGGTGGCCATCCAGATCATGATATTTTGCATGCGATCAGCGTAGTAGTTAGTCAAAAGTACAATCTATTAGATTCTACGCGCCAGTATTCTCTCTATAACGGTTATCGCTGTATTGGGCCGTTGTTCAGAACGTTTACACCTCTAAAAGCAAATGGTTCCGTTGAAAGTGCAAAAGTGTCTTGGCGTAATCGATTTAGATTTCTTGCGTTATGTTTGCAGTATCCTTCACAATTCAAAACATGGATCGGATTATTTCCGATGATGTTTTTACATTATATTTTTTTTGGCACCCAAAATTTACAAAAAGTTTCGACACAAAGAATCTTAGAGCGTCCCCATGCAGGTTTGCTTTACTACGAAAGAAGAAAGTTTAGTAGTTATGAAAAAGTCAGTAAAAAAATAAATGAACTTTTACGTGTACTTTAGAGCTTAACTCAATGCCCGAATATCAGACCACTAAAAATAAAATTTTATTGTTTTTGATCCCGATTGCTTTTGTCGCACTCAACCTCAGCTACTTATCTGTAATTTTTCCCTTATATTCAGGACCACCTGGATATGATCAGGATCCAGCTTATGCATATCTTTTTAATGGCTTATTAATTCTGGATGGGCAGGTTCCTTGGCATGTTGATCATCCAGGTACACCGCTTCAATTTATATCTGCGGCAGTTGTTCTATTCCTTAATGCTTACTCCGAAATTTTCAATGGAGTTCAACAAAGCAACTTGATAGATTCAGTACTCCAAGATCCAGAAATATACTTATACGGCGTTTCTTGTGTAGTTCTGATCATGAATGCTGGTGCACTTTATTACTTTGGTTATCGCGTGTTATCAGCAAGTAAAACAATTTGGCTGGCGATTTTTTGTCAAGTAAGTGGTGTGTCGTTTGCGATACTTACACCTCGTGCCGCCTATGTTGCACCTGAAGCGTTACTGCTATTTACAACGTTTTGTTTCCTTGGGTTACTCACACCATACATATTTTCAGATAGAAAAAATCCACAAAACTCACAAAAATTTCCTACGCCTTCGGTTGGCATTATTCTTGGTTTTGGCTTAGCCTTAAAAGTTACATTTATGCCAATGTTAGGTTTAATTTTTCTAATATCCAGTTATAAAAAAATAATAAAAATCCTTCTCTATGCATTAATAACCTTCTTACTATTAATCACACCTATATACACAAATTTTGATCGAATGTTTGGATGGTTGTGGAGTGTCGCAAGTCATTCAGGTATCCATGGTTCTGGAAGCAGATTAGTGATGGACTGGTCACAGCTCTTAACCAATATCAAGTTAGTAGTAAGTTGGTATTCATTACTTTACGGTGTAATGCTCAGCTTATTTATCTTTATAGTGGCGGTATTAATACTGCGGGCAAAAAAGCTTGTTAATAACATTTCAATCCGGACCCCTTTTGTTTTTGTACTTGTTGTTGCTGCACAAACAATATTAGTCCTTAAGCATCCTGGAGCACATTATTTGATACCAGTTTTACCATTGGCGTATGTGGGTTTTGCGTGGATGTTGTATCAAGTGATTGAAGGAGCTGAAACATCACAGAAATTTAAGAATAGAAAATTTCAGTTTGTAATGATTAGTTTGGCCGCAATGTTTGCTTTATACGGAACAGTCCCCACCGTTAAGCAGCTTTTCATTATGAAAGAGCAACGCATTGCACAAAATAATGCACTAACTGAAATCAAATCAGAAATTGAAAAATTCCCTAATGCCTTAACAATTTGTGCCTTCAGATGCACGACGTTCCAGTATGCTGTTTCGATGGGGTTGTTGTATGCACCTGGACTCGCATCAAGACCAGTCGTTCCTTCTTTGCTGAAAAATTTCTATGAATACAATTTTCTTGTTAAGGAAATGATTGCCCCTGGTATGGGATCATTCCCATTGGCTGACGTCCCCAAGCAAATCAATGAACATGGAAAGCTTTTTTTAATTACACCTAAAAACTATCCTGATCTGAATGTGTTTAAGTTGCAGCTTGTTGTTTCAGCTGGAGCTTTGATGCTTTATGAAATTACAGGCTTGTCAGATGAGCTGCAAGCTAAACAAAGTCGTGGTCAAACCAATTAATAAACCATTGCTTAAAATTATCTTTTTTTAGCGTGAGCGCACTATCCTTGGGTGTGCGTGTCACCAGCGTGAACTTTTCTTTTGTCGGAATAAAACCCTTTTTAATCATCAGTTTCTTAAAGCTGTAGTGTGCAGGGAAAACAGTGCTGATAAAGTCGACTTGTTTTTCTTTGGCGAGCAAACTGCATTGATTAACAAGGCTTGCGATTGTGTGCGGATCATCCTCTAGTGCGATGAGGTCAACAATGGCAAGACAAGTAAATTGTTTCATCGGCATTACTCGAGTCACAACATAGCCTGTCATTTCCCCATTTTTTTTGGTAATGCTGATTTTGTAGTTTCTTTCCGCATACTCGACAAAGCGCCAGTTCAGGATTTCAGAGGATCGAACCGCGGTGATGGGCTGTGATTGGGTCCAGCGACTTAAAAAATCGTCATGTGACGGATCGAATCTTTTGACTTGTTCGACATGTGTATTTGTTGGACCAAAAGAAGTGAAACGATCGAATAGATATTGAAATGGGCTGGCAATCAGACGGATGGTTTTTTTAAAACCAAACCGTGGAAATAGTTTATTGAAAATATTCGCTGCATAAACCGGTTTGACATAAACATTCAAATCGCCAACCTCTTTCCAGCCAACCGCAAGATGAGGCTTTAGTACTCCGGCGCGTGTCATCACACCGTAAGTGAAGCCATAGCCTAGTCCAGGGTAAAGATTGGCGAAATGTTTTTGTAGCGGGAAGAAGAGAGCCTTTTTTCTCGCATCTTTGTCAATCACGATATTTGCTGCGAAGCCAGCCATCATGTGTTGATCATTTACTTTATATTGGAAAGGGACTGCACCGTAATGCGCAATCAGTTTCCCTTCTTCTTCGCAAACAAACTCTAGTCTGCGGCCCAGAGGAGGGCGTGCATGTAACCAAGACAACATTCGGACAAAGGCAGCTTGATCCAGGGGCGGGATTAACAAATCGTTATTGTCAGCCAACTCAGCAATATTTTCTAAGTCAGTTTCAAGTGCATCACGGATGATCACTGCGAGATCCTTGAGCTAAAAAATGACTGCACTGCTTTCTGAAATGAGCAATTTTTTCTTCGTGTCGTGAAGCAAAAGTCAGCGGCGAGGCAGTCCAGCTTTCGCGTGGCACCAGTTTACAAATCTGGTGATCTTCATCGAACACGCGGCGATTGATTGCTTGAGTTGATTTTAAAAAGGGCTCAGCAATTTTGGCTGCATTTTCTGAGGCAGGGTTCACTGAGTAAAGCCTACTTGAAAAGTGTGTGCGCTCTCTTTCTTTGGAAGGAAAGAAATGCTGGAGTGAATAGGAATAGCCAAACGTTGACGAAAGCATTGAAAAGGGAAACAAGAAGATGCTAATGTATTCCTCTTGTTGGTAGTCTATGTTGAATAACTTCTTAAAACCTGTCAGCTGCTTGTGTATTCTCGTATTGCCGATTGGTGCGTGCCAAACGGAGTTGCAGCCATCAAAAACGTTGATGCCCTCCTCAAGTTGTAGGGTGGCAAGCGTTTCAGTATGGATCAACGGTATATGGTATGGCTCAAGCGCATTTTCCATCGCGATGGGCCAGTAACATTCAAAATCGTATAGATTTAAGTCCACACGCGCATTGATGTTAAAAGAAATATTTTCAAGTGTTTCGCTGAGTACGCCTAATTGCTCTTGGAGAGTTTGTAAGGGAGCGATCGCGAAAAATACAAAATCACCACTCCAGTCGAGCAAATACGTATTTAATTT
>CAMAYX010000006.1 GCA_945862405.1 Legionella genomosp. 1 | reverse complement strand
ATTAGGTAAAAACTCAGTCGCAAATAATCTGCATGCGTATTGGGATTTTGGCGGGGGCGCCTTTAGATCTCATCGTTTAAGCTCGGCTGGCATTGTAAAACGAGCTGCAGCCATAGAAAATCAGTACCCTTGCAAGCGCAGCAGCAGTAATTTTATGAGCTGGGTAGATGAGTCCCATGCCATAGCGGTGAACATTGCTTACTCTGTAAAAGCAGGTGAAGTACCCAGCGAAAAATACCAACGAACAGTCAGAAAACTTTCAGAACAACGCATAGCCCAAGCTGGCTGCCGCCTAGCAAAATTACTAAATCGAATCGACCAACAGTTAACCGATAGATCATAAAAGTAGCCTGGATCCAGGCCCAAAGGGCCGCAATCCGGGGAAAGTGTCTACCTCGTCCAACAGGTATAATATGATTTAACCTGTGTATAGTATCAGTGTTTAAATACTCTCTTGCCCGTTAATACCATGGTTATGCCGTGTTCATCGCAGGCAGCAATTACTTCCGCATCACGAATGGAGCCTCCAGGTTGGATGATGGAGCTTATGCCCGCTTCTGCGATGCGGTCGATGCTGTCGCGGAAGGGGAAGAACCCATCTGAGGCTAGAACGGTATTGCCTAAGTACTTGCCTTGAGCCTTTTGAAATGCTAATTCAACTGCATCGATGCGGCTCATTTGGCCAGCTCCAATTCCTAGAGTTATTCCGTGTTGGACGATGACGATTGCATTGGATTTCACATGCGTAACTACTTTAAACGCAAATTCCATGTCATCTAATTCGTTGGCCAAGGGCAATTTTTCTGTGACGGTCACAAACTCGGGGTGTGATGTTTCAGGAGATTGTTGAATGAGGTATCCATTTAATACCGAGCGAATTTCTTCTGTTTTAGTTATCCCTTGTGAGACTTGTATTAGCCGTACTTTGGGTTTTTGTTTGAAATGCTGTAAAGCTTCTTCTGTAAAATCGGGAGCCGCAATGAGTTCAAAAAAGTGTTGGCTTAGAAACTCTGTACACTCACGATCCACTGTTTGGTTTAAAACTACAATACCACCAAAGGAACTTTTAGCATCAGCCATGAAAGCATTGTGCAGGGCATCTAAGATGGAAATGCCCAATGCCACGCCGCATGGATTGGTATGCTTTATGATCGCCGCCGCAGGAGCCGAGAACTCCTTAACTAAATACAAGCCAGCTTCCAAATCAAGTAAGTTATTGTGTGAGATTTCTTTACCTTGATGTTGAAAAAAACATAGCGATGCTTGCGACGGCAAGTATAAAGCAGAGCTTTGTTGCTGATTTTCACCATAAGCTAGAGTACATGCTTTCTTAAGTGAAATCGTTTTTACCTCGTCCTCCGACAACCAATTTGCAACAGCTTCATCAAAAACGCTGGTGGTACGAAATGCTTTTGCCGCCATGGATTTGCGAAATTCTAAGGAAGTTTCACCTTGATTAAGAGAGAGTTGTTCTATTAATTTCGGATACTCTGACTCACCCGAAATGACGGTGCAATTTTGATAATTTTTCGCTGCAGCTCTTAATAGAGAAACCCCGCCCACATCGATTTGTTCTATATCCATCTGATTTGCGAATGGATATAAATCAACGATTACTAAATCAATGCCGGCAAAATTGATATCTTGCAAGTCCCGTAGATGAGAAGGTTTGCTGCGATCAGCTAAGATTCCTGTATAAAGATCAGGGTGCAATGTTTTAACTCTGCCATCCAATCGCGGTGAAAGTTCTAAATGTTGACTTATGGCCGTCACCGGTAAGCCCTGCATTTTTAGAAATTCAGCTGTGCCGTCGGAAGCCAACAACTCAACGTCAAACGTGAGTAATTCACGTGCTAATGGTAGAAGGGGCGCCTTGTTATAGACCGATAGAAATGCTCGTTTCATGATTACTCCTACTGCGGATTACATTTGATATGGTTTGTAAAGAAATCCCTTTTGCCTGCAAAAGAACGAACAGATGATAAAGTAAATCAACTGCTTCATTGGAAAGCTCGCTGCGGTCATCCGTCATGGCTGCTAGAGCTACTTCCACGCCTTCCTCACCTACTTTCTGCGCAATGCGTTTCACTCCGGATTTGAGTAAGCGATAGGTATAACTTTCTTCGCCTTTATCTTGTTTGAGCTTAATTACCTCCGGTAAATACCCCAGCCAATATAAGGGAGGTAAAAATTCAGGTGCGTTAAAGCAACTTTCATGTCCAGTATGACAGGTTGGACCTTTAGCCTGTGCGTAAATCAACAGCGAATCTTGATCGCAATCTACAACCATTTGTTGAACGCTTAAGCAATTGCCGGAAGTTTCACCTTTGGTCCACAACCGTTGTTTAGTTCGGCTGTAAAAGGTAACTAAACCTGATTTGATCGTCTGTTGTAGCGCTTCGTGATTCATGAAGCCCACCATCAACACTTGCATGGTGTTAACATCTTGCACGCACACGGGTACTAAACCCTGGCATTTTTCAAAATTGATTGTTTCTAATTTGATAGTGTTCATTGCCGTTCTCCTAGGCGAATGTTAAAGGATGTCGCCAAATGAGATTTAACATCGCGAATTTTTAGACGTTGCTCATGGAACACGCTAGCTGCCAAAGCACCATCGACCTCCGCTTCCTGAAATACCTGTGCAAAATCACTTAAGGAACCAGCTCCACCTGAAGCAATTAAGGGAACGTGACACAGAGCGCGAATTAATTTTAATTGGCTAACGTCAAACCCTTTGCGCATTCCATCGCTGTGCATACAATTCAAAACGATTTCGCCAGCACCTCGTTCTTGTACTTCTTGCACCCAATCGACGGTTTTACGACGGCTGTTTTGGCTTTTGTTCACATCACCGGTGTATTGATAAACGTAATAATCGTTGTCAATCCATTGGCTATCAATTCCTACCACGATGCATTGCCGTCCCAATTCCAAAACCAACTCGTTAATGAGTTGAGGTCTTTCCAAAGCAGGACTATTGATGGATATTTTATCGGCACCTGAGTTGAGTAAAGTTCTTGCGGTGTCTATATCACGCACACCGCCGGCGACGGTGAACGGAATATTGATGGCGGTAGCAATGTCTGCAATCCATTGTGGTGAAACTGCTCTGGCTTCTGCACTGGCGGTAATGTCATAGAAGACCAACTCGTCAGCGCCTTCTTCGCTGTAAAACTCGGCTAGGGATAATATGTCGCCTACGATTTTGTGATCTTTAAACTGTACGCCTTTAACCACTTTTCCTTCGCGCACGTCTAGGCAAGGGATAATTCGTTTCGTTAGCATGATGTTGTCTCGTATGTTTTAAGGTGAACTTTGATTACGTTTTTGGCTGCAATCAAGGCTACGTTATTTCTACGTCATTGCGAGCATCTGCGAATCCAGTAAAGAACATTGTGCAAGTATCAATCTGGATTGTTTCGTTGATGTTCGCTATGACGGAGTCAATGATTTTCGAAGCAGGCGGCTAGATCCAGCTTGCTTTCATAGAGCGTGCGGCCAAGAATTGCACCGCTTAAACCCATGCTTGCAAGTGTTTGGATGTCTTCTTGATGACGAATGCCGCCCGATGCTTGCCACGATAAGGCAGGGAAGCGGTGTAAAGCTTGCTCGTATAATTCAAAATTAGGGCCTTGCATCATACCGTCCAGACCAATGTCGGTGCATAAAATATGCTGGACTCCAAGTTGTTGATAATACGCAGCGACCGCCCATAAGGTGTTATGAGTTGAGGTTTGCCAGCCGTTGATTGCAGGTTTAGGAGTCCCATTTTCCATGTGAATATCTAAGGCAAGGACTATATTATCAGCGCGTACAGCGTTGATGATTTCCTGCATTAAAGGTGGATTGCTAATCGCAACACTACCTACCACAATCTTGGAAACTCCACTCTCTAAATAGGCTTCGGCATGGGTAACCGAGCGAATGCCGCCTCCCGCTTGTACGGGAATGCCACAATTGACCATGTCGCTAACTAAATCCAGTTGTTGCGGCGTACCAATTTTTGCTCCGTCCAAATCAACAATATGTAAACATTTAGCTCCTTGCTGTGCATAGGAAGAGGCTAGGACTGCGGGTGCGGATTCATAAACTGAAACATGATTGAATTGTCCCTGACGTAAACGAACGCATTTTCCTTGATATAAATCAATCGCTGGTATCGTTATCATAGGGACCCCCGTTTTAAAAAATTGTTGAGTAATTGCAAACCAACCGCTGCCGATTTTTCCGGATGAAATTGCATACCTACTATATTGTCTTTTTGTACGACCGCTGTAAATTCTTCTGTGTAATTACAGGCTGCCAATGTGTTGTTGTTGATCGGTGCAGCATAACTATGTACAAAATAGACATAATCATCGCTGAATTCAGGCTGTAAAAATGATGCTGTTTTCCACTGCAATCGATTCCAACCCATATGCGGAACTGGAAAGCCTGGTTGGAATTTTAATTGTTTAACGCTTCCTTCCAGCAAGCCTAATCCCTCAACATTTCCTTCCTCACTGTGTTCAAACAGCAATTGCATGCCTAAACATATCCCTAATAAGGGTTGTTTTAACTGCCTCACGGTGTCGATTAAATTATAAGCGTGCAGTGCCTTCATGCCCGATGCCGCCGCACCCACCCCAGGAAAGATAACCTGAGATGCATTCAGTAATTGCTGCTTGGAGTGGGTGAACGTAAACTCATACCCCAAACGTGCAATTGCATTTCCTAAGGAGGCAAGGTTATTACCGCCTACATCAATGATTGCGATCATAAAACCCCCTTAGTCGATGGAATCCCTGTGCCGGCCTTACTCATGCCTTGTCGTAAAGCTCGTCCTAATACTTTAAAGCAAGCCTCAATCATATGGTGATTATTGTCACCCGTAACTTGTAAATGCAAAGTAGCATTCATGCTACTGGCCAAAGATTTAAAGAAATGCGGAACCATTTCCGTTACCATACCACCTACAAATTCTCGTGTAAATTTACTTTCAAAACGACAAAAGCTACGACCGCAGAGATCAATAGCAATCGATGCCAAGGACTCATCCATGGGCAGGGTAAATCCATAACGAGCAATGCCTTGTTTATTTCCTAGAATTTGCTTTATAGCGTCCCCTAATAACAAAGCCGTATCTTCAATTAAGTGGTGATCATCTACGTCCACGTCACCACTTGCTTGTAAGCGTAAACCGAAACCGCCGTGTTTGCCGATTTGTTCTAACATGTGGCTGAAAAATGGAATTGGCGTTTTTATTTCACTAAGTTCGCAATCAAGCGTGTTGATGCACACTTCTATTGCAGTCTCTTTAGTCGTTCTATTTAAGGTAACAACGGAGTTTTGTTCCAAAATATATCGTTGAATTTTGTTCCAACCAAACGTATCCGTAATTTTTAAAAACGAAATGCCGATGTTTTTGGCGAATTCACTATCCGTTTCACGATCACCAATCACCCAAGATTGGGAAACGTTCACGTTATTATTTGCTAAAAAATCACCTAATAATCCTGGCTTTGGTTTTCTGCAGTTACAATTATCTTCTTCCTTATGCGGGCATATGAACACCTCTTTAAAAAATATGCCCTGAGAAGAAAAGACCTTCAATATGAAATCATGTGGAATTTGAAAATTGCTCTGCGGAAAGCTAGAGGTACCAATTCCATCTTGATTACTGACCATTATGAATTGAAACCCTGAACGTTGCAGCTCAAGCAAAGCAGGTATAACTTCTTCACAGAATTCAATCTTAGATAATTCGTCAACTTGCTTGTCATAAGGCTCTTTAACTAAAGTCCCATCTCGATCTATGAATAAAAATTTTGTAGCCATTAGTCCATCCTCGGTGAATATGCTTGAAGTGCAGCCAATAATTCTTGGTTCTGTTCGGGATGACCTATGGTAATCCTTAAAAAATTCTGTAGGGTGGGATCGGTAAACGCTCGTACTGCGATTCCTTTTGCCTGCAACCAATTCCTAATATCTAAGGCAAACTTAGCACCTACGAGCAGAAAATTAGCTTCACTCGGGTATATCGCTTCAATGTATGAAATTTCTTGCAGTTTTTCTGCAAATCGCTGACGTTCGCTGACAATAATTGCTACCGCTTCTTGTTGCCATTGCGTTTGTCGTAAAGCTTGTTGCGCGATATCTAATACTATTTCCGACAGGGGATAAGGCGCGCGAATGGATAGAAGCGCTTTGATACAAGATTCTTGCGTCAAAATACATCCTAGACGCAATGCCGCTAAACCATGGGCTTTTGACAATGTTCTTAGCACAATTAAATTATCGAATTCTGCAATTAATGAAGCTGCACTTTGTCGTGAAGAAAATTCTATGTAAGCCTCATCCACCACAATCATGGCTTTATTTTGAAATTCTAGGCACAGGCGTTCAATGTCTGCTATCGGTAGACTAGAGCCTGTTGGATTATTCGGAGTGCATAAAAATATTAACTTACAGTTGGGTTCCCAGTTGTTGCAAATGGACTCCAGTTGATATGAAAAATTTATAGGACTTAAGGGTACATTAATGATGTTGCCTTGTTGCAGACGAGCGTAGAACTCATACATGGCAAAGGTAGGAGGGCATTGTAAGATGCTGTCTAATCCTGGCTGGAGAAATAAACGCATAATAAAGTCTAATGCTTCATCGCTGCCGCGGGTAATCAGCAATTGGTTGGAGCTGACACCATAGTGTTCGGTCAGAATCGAAGATAACGCTGCTTCTTTTGCATATCCAGGATATTGATTTGTGTTTAAATTCAATTCGTTGAACGGCGACCAAGGCAGTTCATTGGCGTGCAAGCGCGAACTAATATTGTCTTTGTTTACAGAATATGATTTCCAGCTTTGTAAATCGGATCGCATCAAGTTTAAAACGGACATAATATTACTCCAATGCATTTAATCGTAATTGAACCGCTTGTGCATGAGCCTCTAAGCCCTCAAGCTTTGCTAAAATAATGGCATGAGCTCCAATGGCCTTAATAGCTTCTGCTTGAATCGTTTGCACGTTCAGAGATTTCATAAAATCTTTACAACTTAAACCACTGTAAGCATGAGCGTAGCCATTGGTAGGCAACACGTGATTGCTGCCGGTAATATAATCGCCTAAGGTTTCCGCTGCCCATTGGCCTAGAAAAA
Organism: Legionella genomosp. 1; assembly: GCA_945862405.1. Taxonomy (GTDB): domain Bacteria; phylum Pseudomonadota; class Gammaproteobacteria; order Legionellales; family Legionellaceae; genus Legionella_A. Next base: position 25,498 of record CAMAYX010000006.1, on the reverse strand, counting down.
TAGTCCCCGCAGAAAGAATGTTTTTACACAGCTCATCTGCATCTTCGCGATTTATAATTAAGTGTTCTGGCGCATATCGATTGGCGATATCAATTTGTTCTTGTAAGTTAGAGCAAACAAGAATTGAACCGTATTTCAGCGCACGGGTTATGATGTCTTTACGCTTTGCCAAGGCCACTTGTAGTTTAACTTCTTTGGAAACTTGATGTGCAAACTCACCATCGTCGCAGAGCAAAAGGACTTGCGAGTCTGGGCCATGTTCCGCTTGTGCGAGAAGATCTGCCGCAATAAATTGAGGATTGGCAGAGTTATTCGCAATAACCATAACTTCAGAAGGGCCGGCAGGTAGATCAATTGCAGCTCCTGTAGGATCAAGTGCCACTTGCTGTTTAGCTTCGGTAACAAATGCATTTCCCGGACCAAATATTTTAAAAACCTTGGGGATTGTTTCCGTACCATACGCCATGGCTGCTATAGCTTGTGCCCCACCTACCTTATAAATAGTGCGTACATCACACAAGCGTGCAGCAACCAGCAATGCAGGGTCGATTTCGCCTTGTGAATTAGGAGGTGTACACAAATATTTTATAGGACATTTGGCAATTTCAGCCGGTATGGCTTGCATTAATAATGAAGAAATCAATGGCGTATTATTACCACCAGGTACATATAATCCTACACTTTGAATCGGTTTATAGATTTGTTGGATGGATATCCCTGGTGTGGTATTAACAATAGTTGATTGGGGTAGGGTGGCACTGTGGTAAATGCGCAGATTTTCGATGGCTGACTCTATTGCTGTCAAAGCACTAGAATTAATTTGTGCATTATTAATTAGTTTTTCTTGTACTTGTAAAGCATCCAATTCCACCCGATCAAATTCACGGGTAAACTCATACAAAGCTTGATCGCCGCGTTCTTTAACCGCTGCTAGAATGGATTGCACTTGTCCATAAAGCTGAACATTATTGTTGGCTGGTCTTTGCAGCAAATTATCTTGTGCTTGAGGGGATAATTGCTCCCAGTTATAGATTGGTAACATAATTACTCCAACATTTTTTCAATGGGCAAAACCAATATTGAGCTTGCACCTAAGTTTTGAATTGATTCTAAGGTGTCCCAAAAAATTCGTTCGTTCGAAACCACATGAACAGCGACTTTGTCGGGTTGGTCGGGTAATGCTAATATTGTCGGTGATTCGGCCCCTGGAAGTTGTTCGCAAATGTTCATTAATGCTTGTTTGGGGGCGTGAAACATGATGTATTTGCGTTCTTCTGCGTGTTGCACCGCTTTAATTCTTCGTGCCAGCATGCGAAATAGACTTTGTTTAATTTCTGTATCTGCATACATGGATTGGATAAACGTTGCTTGACTCTCTAAGACAGTATCAACAGCAGTCAATTTATTGTCCTCAAGGGTTTGTCCGCTGGAGACTAAGTCGCATATTGCATCGGCCATGCCCATTCGCGGAGCCATCTCTACCGAGCCGGAAAGAACTAAAATTTCCGCACAGATTTTTCGCTCCTGTAGATAGTGATTCAATAAAAACGGATAACTTGTGGCTATACGCTTACCATCCAAACTTCCTGCTTCTAAAAATTCAAAATTTTCAGGCACGGCAATGGATAAGCGGCATCGACAGGACCCTAAAGGCATGATGATGCGATACTCTTTCTCCGGGGCACTTAAGGCCGCTTCAAAAAGTACATTTTCGCCAACAATCCCCCCGTCGCATAAACCGTCGAATACTAAGGTTGAAATGTCATCATCGCGGACAAACAATAGATCGATTGGGAAATTGTCTACATGAGTTAAGAGGGCATTGTCTTTAATACGAAACTGCAAACCGCAGCGTTTTAATAATTCAAGAGAACTTAATGCTAAACGACCTTTTTTTTGTAAAGCCAAACGTAAACGTGATTTCACGATTCCTCCAAACGATCTGCAATTAAGGTGTAACCCCCGTTCCCCATGCTTAGAAAACGAGCGACCCGAGTTATGGTAGTAACACTCACCCCAGTGAGTTCATGAATCGTTCGATAGGGTATTTCCTGTCGTAATAAAGGAACTACCTGCCACCGATCCGCCATAGCCTCTAGTTCTGCGGGCGTACATAGATCTGAAAAAAAAGCCCATGCTTCTTGTTCATCCTTTATAAAACTAATGGCATGCATGAGGTGATGGATAAAATCTTGTTTTTTTGTTGGATGTAATTTCATAATAGTGTATTAATGCGTTAAAACATTACTTCATTGTAACGATGTTGAAGTAATTCGTCAATCCTCAAGTAAGTAATTCGACCAAGGTAGTAGAATTGCTTAGAATAAAATTTGACAAAATGGTCAAAATAAACAGAAGATGTAGTACAGGATCTAAGTCCTTGTTACCTATGGGCTATACTTATAGATGAACCATTCGATTTAAGATTGGGACGTATTGGAGTGCGCATGAAACTTGTACGCTACGGAAAATTGGGCGAAGAAAAGCCAGGGATAGTGGACAGTCACGGTATTATTAGAGACATATCACATATTCTAGACGATATTAATCCACGCACTTTGAGCAATTTAGAGTTGCTGTATCATCTGAATCTGCTTGATGTTGAGACACTACCTGCGGTTGATAAAGATGCACGCCTAGGTGCTTGTGTCGGTACGCCGGGAAAACTTATCTGCATAGGATTTAACTCACACTTACACACCACACAGATGGGACTGACACCCATGCCGGAAAATGAAATACTTGTATTCATGAAACCTAGTTGCGCAATCTGCGGCCCCCAAGATCCAATCCTATATACTCGCCATACTAAAAAATTAGATTGGGAAGCAGAATTGGGTATTGTTATTGGGAAGAAAGGCAAATACATCACCCCTGAACAAGCTAAAGACCACATTTTTGGTTATACCTGCATAAATGATTTGTCCGAACGATATTGGCAACTTGAAACCATGGACAAGCAATTTACCAAGGGTAAGTGTTTTGATAATGCAGCCCCTATGGGACCTTACCTGGTAACGCGAGATGAAATCGCCGACTCCAGTAATTTGGACATTAAGCTTTGGGTCAATGGTGAATTACGCCAGGAGTTTAATACCAGCGATTACATTCATAACGACATTGAAGTGATCAGCTATGTAAGTCAGTATTTTACGCTTTACCCGGGAGATGTTATCTCTATGGGATCGGCTCCTGGAAATGCTAAGTCTTGGGGTGATGACAAATACTTAAAACCTAATGATAAAGTGGTGTTTACGATTATAGGATTAGGACAACAAGAGCAGGTTGTGGTTGTTGAAGAAGAGTTTTTCGATTAATCCATCCTTGCGCCTGGCTCGCAAGCGCAAGGATGTGTAGTTACTTACGGTTTCTGCAACGCCTCAATCACCGCACCTAAAAATCTCGTAGCCTCACCGCCAGTAACTGCTCGATGATCAAAGCTCAACGACAAAGGTAATAAGCGATGCGTTTTAACGGTACCTTCGGAACTAACTACGCCTTGATATAAACGCCCCACGGCAATGATTGCCACCATGGGTGGAACAATGATCGGGCTTGCAAATTTCCCTGCAAACTTACCAAAATTAGATAAGGTAATCGTGCCTCCTTTGAGTTTATCAGCAGGCACGGCGCGATCACGAACCGAGATCTTAAAGTCGTTAATGATCTGGCGTAATTCTTTATCCGAATGTTTATCAGCGTTATGTATCACCGGGACGAATAAACCCTCATCATTGTCCATGGCCAATCCTAAATGGACCTCTTTAAAACATTTGCGGGCAGAATGAGCCGTATCAAACCATGCATTCAAAGCGGGCTCTTTGCTGCAAGCATAAGTGATCGCATGGATTAAGCGTACGGTAATATCACTCTCGGGTTTCCATGCTTCAATGTCTGCTTCGTCAAATATACTTACTGGAACAACTTCTTGATGTGATTGAACCATGCTTTGCAGCATTGCTCGGCGTACACCTTTTAAGGGTTCAAATCCTTCCGCAGGTTTTGATTTTCTATCTGCTTCGCGCTGTACGTCATCTCGGGTGATAAGGCCATGATCACCACGTCCCTTAAGCGTACTCAAGTCTATGTTGAGTTTTTTGGCAAGCATACGTACAGCCGGGGTTGTTTTAATGCGATTACCACGTGTCGACGAACCAATGATGAAGTTATCTTCGCTAACCTCTGAACTTTCTTCCAGATTGCCGACCACAGTGCCTTTATCTTTGGGTTGGCTAACCTCGGATTGAAACGCAACGAGTGGATCACCAGTTTTGATCACATCGCCTGGTTTACCATAAAATTTAACAATTTTTCCATCTTGCGGGCAGGGTACGTCTACAACCGCTTTAGCAGTTTCCATAGACACTAGGGGTTGATCCGCTTTAACGACGTCACCTTCTTTCACAAACCATTCATGAATTTCTGCATCAGGCAAACCTTCGCCTAAATCGGGTAAATTGAAAATATTCATCATCACTCCATTACGCTCATAACGCCGTCTTTAATTCGCGCCAAACTTGGCAAATAATTTTTTTCCAGTTGAAAATAAGGCATCACCACATCGTAACCTGTTACCCGTTGGACTGGGGCTTGCAAATCGGCCATGCAATTTTCCATGATCAACGCAGAAATTTCAGCCCCAACCCCACAAGTCTTCGCACCTTCATGAACGATGACGCAACGTCCTGTTTTTTCCACCGAAGTCAAAATGGTTTCAATGTCTAAGGGTTTTATGGTTGCAACGTCGAGTACTTCACAGGATAAACCTTCATCACCTAATTGTTTAGCGGCTTGCAGTGTTTCATGCATGCTTGCTCCCCAACTGACCAAAGTCACGTCATCGCCTTCTTGTAGGGTAAAGCATTTACCAAGAGGTAGAGCTTGGCCATCATCGGGGACCGGTTGTTTGACCAGGCGATAAATACGTTTAGGTTCTAAAAATATCACTGGATCAGGATTTCGTATAGCTGCAAGTAATAACCCATAAGCTCGCTTTGGCGAAGAGGGAACCACCACTTGTAAACCAGGAATATGTGCAAACAGTGCTTCTGTGCTTTCAGAATGGTGCTCTGGTGCTCTGATACCACCGCCAAAGGGTGCGCGAAACACAATTGGGCAATGCAGACGTCCGCGAGTACGATTTCTCATGCGCGCAGCATGGGAAATGATTTGATTCATAGCAGGGTAAATAAAACCCATGAATTGAAATTCAGCCACAGGTTTTAAACCTTGTACGGACATACCTACCGCCAAACCTGCAATCATAGATTCAGCTAATGGTGAGTCAAATACTCGATGCTCGCCAAACTCCGCTTGCAAGCCCACTGTAGCACGAAATACACCACCATTTTTACCTACATCCTCACCAAAGACGATGACATCTTCATCATGAGCTAATTCGTAAGCGAGTGCCTGCGTAACAGCTTCAACTAGAGTAATATCAGGCATTGTTGGATCCCTCCATAGCAATCGCACGCTGCTCTACCAGATAGTCTGGCAAGGTTTCGAAATGATAATCAAAAATGCTGCTGATGGGCTGTGGGCTAAGGCTGGTATATTCGTCTGCAGCTTGCTGGACCTCACGAGAGCAAGTTTCAGTTAATGCTGCTTCTTGTTGCTCATCCCATAAATTTTGTTGTTGCAAATACGTTTTAAACCGTTGAATAGGTTCATTTAACAAAGCACCTTCAACCTCTTCTTTGGGTTGATAACGAGTTGCATCATCGGCAGTGGTGTGATCGCAAAGCCTATACGTAAGTGCTTCAATTAAGGTAGGACCACCACCTTTTCTAGCTTTTTCTATGGCGTCTCCAATGACTTCACGTAATCCGAGTAAATCATTGCCATCCACCTGAACGCCATCAAATCCCGCAGCAATAGCTTTTTGGGCAATGGTCTTGGTTCCTGTTTGTTTAGCGATTGGAACTGAAATGGCCCAGAAATTGTTATTTACTACAAAAACCACCGGTAGATTCCACACGCCAGCAACGTTCATGGCTTCGTAAAAATCACCTTCGGAGGTGCCGCCTTCACCTATGCAGACCACAGCAACACGGGCTTGTTTGCGATAATTAAAAGAAAATGCGACGCCTGCGGCGTGTAAGCATTGCGAAGCAATTGGAACGCAGATGGGCAAATCTTCGGACTCGCAGGCAAATTGACTGCCGCGTTCATCGCCACCCCAATAAGCTAGAATTTCTGACATTCTAACGCCGCGTTGGAATTGAGCAGCATAATCACGGTAGTAAGGAACTAAAACATCTTCAGGCCTCATAGCATGGCCTATAGCTGTAGAAATGGCTTCTTGCCCGTTAATAGGGGCATAAGTACCCATTTTACCGGTTCTTTGTAAAGCAATCGCCTTTTTATCAAATATACGTGCGCGCACCATGTTCGTATATAATGAAATTAATGTGGGCTTATCTTTAGCGAACTTAGGTAAGGGAGCAGTTAATTTTCCTTCTTTATCCAGGATTTGGATAAAAGGTATTTCAAAACGGGCTACAATGTTGGTCACAGATTATCTCCTGAAGAATCTACAAATCTGTTTTGAGTCGTCCATAGAATACTCATTATTTTTTACAAAAACTAGCAGTATGTCCAAGGTGTGTCGTGAATGTTAACAATAACATCGTTACCTTATAATTCTTCACTGATTGAGAACTATCATAGTCTAAGTAAGTTGCCTGGATTTGTACTGCTGGACAGCAGTGACACGCAGCGAGGACGTTACGACATTATAAGTGCTTATCCCTATGAGCGTATACAAATCTCAGCACAAGAGCGAAACATAAAAGCAGCTTATGAAAAGTTCTGCAGACGCTTACAAGATTTACAGCAACCCTCCCAATGCGGTTTACCATTTCAAGGTGGTGCAATAGGGTACATTTCCTATGATTTTGGTGAGTTAATGCAGGGGTTGGATTCTATGCCCCATCCACAATTAAAAGATATGCCTTTATTGGATTTTGGATTTTATGATTGGGCAATTGTAGTCGACCATAAAACAAAAACCGTTTCTCTGATTTCTGCTAATCAATATAAAGATACTATTGGAATTGTACAGGAAGTTCGCCATTTATGGCGTTTAACAATTTCAAATAACTCCTTCTCATTAACGAATCCATTTAAGCCCTTGATTACACGATTACAATATGAGGATGCTTTCCGAGCAATTCATGCAGATCTATATGCCGGAAGGGCGTATCAAGTCAATTTTACACAGCCATTTGTGGGGGAGTTCCGCGGTGATCCTTGGGAAATGTATAAGAGGGTACGAGCTGTAAATCCTGTCCCATTTTCTGCATTTTTACGTTTACAAGATGCGGATGTTTTAAGTTTTTCCCCAGAGCGATTTTTGACGTTCAACGAGAGGGTCTTATTAACATCACCTATAAAAGGTTCGATTCGTCGCTCCCATTGTAAACTGGAAGATGAGCAACTTAAAAAAAGGTTGGAAGCTAGCAGTAAAAATAAGGCTGAAAATGTAATGATCGTCGATTTGCTGCGCAATGATTTAGGTAAAATTGCAGAAACAGGGAGTGTAAAAGTACTGGATTTATGTGAAGTGCAAAGTTACAACTCAGTGCATCATTTGGTTAGTAATATTGAAGCTAAATGTTTGGATAACTGCCTTCCATTAGACGCATTTTTATCATGTTTTCCTGGAGGGTCAATTACAGGGGCACCCAAGAAAGAGGCCATGAAGATCATTAATGAGCACGAGCAGTTTGCACGCGGAATTTACTGCGGAAGCATAGTTTATTTCTCAGCACATGGGAGTTTTGATAGTAGTATTGCCATCCGAACTATGACCGCAAACGATGATCATCTCTATTTGGCTGCAGGCGGCGGAATTATAATTGATTCTACGTACGAAGAAGAATATGAAGAGTGCTATACTAAAATTGCTGCAATTGTGAATCAACTCAATGCCGGCTTGTAGGGCATCTAATATGACAAAGAAATCAGCGGTTATAGTGCTATATGAACAAGCTACGGACTCTTTAATCCTTACGCTACGAAGTCCTCATTTACGTCATCATCCTGGAGAAATCTGCTTCCCAGGAGGAGGCTGGGAATGGGGAGATGAGGATCTTTGGTCAACTGCATTGCGGGAATTGCATGAAGAACTAGGCATTTCTGAAGATCGCGTTCAACGTATTAGAGAATTGAGCCCCGAAATCACCTTGCGCGGAACGGTAATTAATCCTTGGCTGGCTTCTATTAGCAGTATCAACCCTTATCAAATGAATGAATTAGAAGTTGCCGCTATCATCACCTTACCCATGAAGTTGGTCGTTAACGAAGAGAATTACCGTGAAATAGTGGTTTCAGGCGCGGGTAGGGAAATTAAAAGCTGGCAGTTTATACCTAGTGAGCAGAACGTATGGGGTGCAACGGCACGAATCATGAGACAGTTGGTCAATTCCACGGCGCATACGTCGTCTCGAACGTAGCTCCGGGTGATGTACTTATTTCAAAGCCCTACGTAAAATTTTCCCCACGTTGGTTTTGGGCAGCTCACTATAAAACTCAATAATTTTAGGAACTTTGTAGGCGGTTAAATGTTCACGGCAATGACGGATAATATCTTCTGCTGTCAAAGCAAGATCGCGTTTTACGATGCATGCTTTAACCTTTTCGCCTGATTCGCCGTCGGACACGCCAATCACTCCCACTTCAAGAACCCCAGGATGCATATTAATTACTTGTTCTACTTCATTTGGGTATACGTTGAAACCAGATACTAAAATCATATCCTTTTTACGGTCGACAAGATAAACAAATCCTTGGGTATCGACTACGGCAATGTCGCCTGTACGTAGAAATTTATCCGGCCAGAAAACAAGGGCAGTTTCTTCATTCTTATGCCAATAGCCCTGCATTACTTGCGGGCCGCGAATACAAAGTTCCCCTTTTTGCCCGAGGGGTGCTTCTAAGCCGTCATTATCGCGAATGGAAATTTCTGTTGAAGGCAGGGGTAATCCAATACTGCCGGTATAATCTTCTTGTGACATTGGATTTATCGTCACAGCTGGACTGGTTTCGGTTAAACCGTAGGCTTCCACAACTCTTGAATTAGTTTTTTCGCGCCATTTAAGGGCAACATTTTTCTGCAAAGCCATACCACCGGCCAATGCAAGTTTTAATTTTGAGAAATCAATTTCACCAAATCGCGGGCTATTCAATAAGGTGTTAAATAAGGTGTTAACACCTGTAATAGCGGTGAATTGAGCATTTTTGATTTCTTTAATAAATCTAGGCATATCGCGGGGATTAGTAACCAAAATATTTTTTGCGCCAGCTTTAAAAAACGTAAGGCAGTTCGCGGTAAGAGAAAAAATATGATAAAGCGGTAACGCAGTTACAATGCAGTCTTGGGAACTAATATCCAACGGAGATATCCACGCGTAAGCTTGTAAGACATTGGCAACCATGTTTTTGTGCGTAAGGATAGCACCCTTAGCTATGCCGGTTGTTCCTCCGGTATATTGTAAAAATGCAACGTCTTCTAGAGTTAAATTCACGGGCTGAAAGGGTTGCTCAGCACCTAATTTTAGTGCTTTGCGAAATGTTGTTGCGTGCGGAAGATTAAAGTCGGGCACCAATTTTTTAATATGTTTCACAACAAAATTAACAATGAGTCGTTTAGGTGTCGGAAAGAGATCAGCCATCTGTGTGGTGATAATATGCTTTAAGCTTGGTATGTGTGTAAGTGCTTTTCCCAAGGTTTTAGCAAAATTCTCCATGACGATTATAGCTTCTGCACCTGCATCATTAATCTGGTGTATCAGCTCATCACTGGTATAGAGTGGATTAGTATTTACAACAACCAATCCTGCTCGCAAAATTCCAAATAACGCGATGGGGTATTGTAGTAAATTGGGCATCATGATGGCCACACGGGACCCTTTTTTTAAACCCTGTTGTTGTAAATACGAGGCAAATTGAGCAGTTAACGTATCGACTTCACCATAAGTGAGTTTGCAATCCATATTGATGTAAGCAATTTCATCGGTAAATTTCTGGCAGGAATTTTCAAACAAGGTTATCAAAGAAGAGTACCCTTCAAGACTTATCTCCTGAGGAATCCCTGGTTGATAATTCTGCAGCCATAATTTATCCACGTCATTAACCTTCTGTTATTTACTCCTGCGTGCTAGTATAAACAAAAATGAGGGCGATGGATATCGCAGCTATGACTGATAATGCATTGAAATCACAGACATTTAAGCTTAAAGGAAGACTGTACACTTTAACGGTTTTAACCTTACTAAACTCAGATAAAAATCTTTTATCTCAGCAACTTGCTGAAATTGTTGCGCAAGCGCCGCGTTTGTTCAAACAATCTCCCGTTGTTATCGATTGTTCTTCAATACACGATGATATTTTGGATTTACAAGGAACTTGTCAAACCATGAGAGAGCACGGGCTAGTGCCTGTCGCTTTGCAAGGTGGGAATCCTATTTTAGAAACTGTAGCCCAATCTCAGGGATTGGCGATTGTGCACGCCTCTTCAAATCATGATAAGCCTATACTGGCTGAAAAAGCAGTTGATCAAGAAATCCCTCACGAAACAATTCGCAGTAAATTACTCACCACGCCGGTTCGTTCAGGTCAACAAGTCGTGAGCAAAGGTGATCTTGTCATTGTTGCTGCCGTGAGTCATGGAGCAGAATTGCTAGCGGACGGAAATATACACGTCTATGGAGCCTTACGTGGTCGAGCGCTGGCAGGAATTGCCGGCGATAAGAGTGCACGTATTTTCTGTCAGTCTTTAGAGGCTGAGTTAGTATCCATTGCTGGGTTTTATCGCTTAAGCGATGCTATAGAACCATATCATGGCCCTTGCCAAATCTACCTTCAGGACGAGCATATTCAAATTGAGCCTGTATGATAGAAGCTGTTTTTATTTCGGATTTACATCTTCACCCCGACGAAATTCAAATTACCAATAAATTTCATAAATTTATGGATTGGGCGTTGCAGCATACCAAAAACGTTTATATCTTAGGCGACTTATTTCATGTTTGGCCAGGGGATGACGGGATCAATGCTTGGAGTAAAAGTATTGCCAGTAGGTTGCGCGAGCTTACACAGCACCAAATTGGCCTATACTATATTCATGGGAACCGAGATTTTCTCTTAGGCGAACAATTTGCAGATTTGGCCGGAATGAAAATTTTGGCTGAACCTGAGGTTATTCAATTGGGAAATGAGAAGGTTATATTAGCGCATGGCGATCGTTATTGTACTAAAGATACCAGTCATCAATGGCTGCGGCGCTTAACACGTAATAAAATTTTCCCTAGACTGTTTCTCAAACTTCCCTTTAAATTTCGTTCAAAATTAGTATATGCGGTAAGGCAGCACAGTCAAAATGGGCAAAAAAATATGCAAAATTTGGACACCGTTCCTGATGCTATGATACGTCACATGCAGGAGTATAAGGTGTCAATATTAATTCATGGACATACCCATAAGCCTGGGCTAACTGTGCATGAACGATCTAAATGTAGTTTTCGCCAGTACGTGCTTAGCGATTGGGATGACACACCTTTGCTAATGTGTTATGATAAAGAAAATAGCTTATATTTTGACCAGCTTTTGGAGTGATATTATGCCTGATGATCGTATGAAAAAAGAACTTGAAAACGAAATGATTCAAGCAAAAAGAAGAGAATTATTTGAAGAGCAACAGCAGATGCGTCAAGCAAATCTATTGATGCGTCAGGGTAAGCGTCAAGCGGCGCATCCAAAAGAAGCAGAAGAAAATGCATGGAAAGAGTATCAAGACTTCGCTAACAAGATGGTCATGGAAGGTCAAAAAGGTTATGACAGCTGGGTATCTGCATTAGGTGAATTATGCATTTTAGCTAAAAAACGTGTTGATGCATTAATTGCCAGCGATCCTTGGGGATGGATGTTTGATCAAATCGTAGAGCATACCGCTTACCCAATTGGGCATCTCGCCAGCAATCTATGGCATATGAATGATATTCCTAAAATTGATAAATTACCTACGTTTGCCAACTTTGTGCAGTTTACGGATGATAATAAGTTAAATCGTGATTATAATCTTGTTCGCTCTGATGGGGAACCAGCTACTCCACGACAAGAAGCATTTTTTAAAGCAGGAATTGATGCTTGGTTACTTACCCATCACTTTAGTGAATCTCCTCCTCAATCTGGGATTTATGAACACAGAGACGGCCATCGACTCAAAAAAGATGAGTTTAATGATTTGCGTGATGATCAAGAGCATGGTCTACAGAGCTTTTTGAGCGGCCGCTACGAAATGGATTTCCAGCACGAGCCATCCTCACCCAGACCGTAATACGCTGCCGTTCCCACCTAAGTGGGAACGGCAACCTTTGGTATTCCGCTATGGAAGCGGAACACCTCATCCTCCGATGCTATTAACTCGTTTTCAATATCTAAAAAGCGTTGAATACGGCCATCGATGCTGTAATCACCATATTTTTTTGCCAACTGCAGATAATCCTCAAAATGCCGGGCTTCAGCCTTAACTAAAGCCGCGTAAAATTTGCTTAATGTTGGATCATCAATGTGCGCGGCTAAAGTAAAAAACCTCTCGCAGGAGCGGGCTTCAATAATGGCTCCAACAATCAGTTGATCGCGTAAGCGGTCATTGCCAGAATGAACCGTAACTGCTTTATGCAAACGCTGAGCATAGGAAGAGGGGGAAAGTGAACCGAAGGAAATATCGCGTTCATTGATAATATCCATGACTTTTTCAAAATGCAGCAACTCCTCGCGCGCCAGCGGCGACATCATGGCGACAATGTCTTCTTTCTCTGGATATTTGCTGATGAAGTTAAGTGCTGTTGCCGCAGCTTTACGTTCGCAATGTGCGTGATCGACTAAGAGCATTGGGATATTCGCTAACGCATACTGCAACCACGGTTTTGGAGTGGATACTCGTAAAAAACTGTTCAGAATTGAGATATCTGTGGACATTGAAAACCTTTGACTTTGTTGAATTCGCGAAAACGGGGGGGTATGATTCCAGGCGGTAAATCATAACAAATGTTCAGGACTTACGCAAAAGCCTAATCTCATTGTTAAAATACTGTAGCCTGGATGCAGGCGAAGCCCTAACCCCTAACCCGGGTTCATTGGCTTTTAACCTAAGTCCTTGTTGCACAAGGAGCAGAAGTTTGAAAACTGTAATTATTATCCCAGCCAGATATGGTTCAACACGGCTACCTGGAAAACCATTAGTACAAATTAATGGCCAAAGCATGTTGTCTAGGGTCGTGGAGATTTGTAAAGCAGCGTCGGTTGGCATTGAGAATATATCCATTGTAGTAGCTACGGATGATCAACGCATAGGCGATCATTGTGACGAGATAGCTGTTGAATGGCTAATGACCTCTGTGGACGCGCCAACGGGTACGGATAGGGCGGCCGAGGCAGTGCGCCAACTACCTGAACGACCCGATTTTGTAATTAATATGCAGGGAGATGCCCCATTAACTCCTCCTGATTTTTTGGCAAATATGATCGCTAGCTACATCGACCAACCTTGCGACGCAATAACACCCGTAACTCAATTAAGTTGGGAGCAATTAGACAAATTACGTGAAAATAAAAAAAGCACGCCATTCAGTGGTACTACAGCAGCATTTGATGAGGTTACGGGGAAAGCTTTTTGGTTTAGTAAAAGCATTATACCGGCGATTCGTAATGAAAACGTTCAACGTGTTCAAGGCAAAATGAGCCCCGTATATCGACATATTGGATTATATGGATACTCCTATGATATGTTACAAAAATATGCTCAATTAGCCGAAAGTCGGCTTGAAAAAATTGAGGGATTAGAGTTACTGCGCCTAATCGAACACGGTTATACCTTAAGGTGTGTTGCTGTCGATTATAAAGGCCGTGCCAACATGTCGGGTGTTGACAGTCCTGAAGATATCATTCGGGCGGAGACTTTAATTAAGGTTCATGGAGAACTGTTGTAGTTGAAAAACTGAGGAAGAAATGAATACTAAATTACTAATTGCACGACATGGTAATACCTTTGCTGCCGGTGATGTGGTAAGACGTGTTGGGATCACCGACTTGCCTTTGGTAGATAGTGGCTTAGAGCAAGGCCGTATGCTTGGTGCTTATTTGCTGCGACAAGCTTTAATGCCAGATGTGGTGTTCACTTCGCAATTAAAACGAGCTCGACAAACAGCGGAAGAATTACTCAAGGTTATCAATCGCGATCTTGAAATTCATACCTTGTCTATTTTTAATGAAATTGACTACGGGCCTGATGAAAATTTGCCTGAAGAAGAGGTAGTGGCTCGTGTTGGTGAGCAAGCTCTTAAAGACTGGGAGGCCGAAGCGAAAGTACCTTCTGGGTGGAATGTAAACCCGCAAGAAATTATTGCTAACTGGCAAAAATTCTCTCAAGAAATGCTGGCAAGACATCTTAATAAAACAATTCTAGTAGTAACAAGTAATGGCGTTGCGCGTTTTGCACCCTATTTAACAGGAAATTTTGCAAAATTTACTGCTCAGCATGGAATTAAAATTGCAACCGGGGCATTATGTATCTTTGAAAAGAATTCCGAAGTTGAATCTTGGAATTGTTTGCAATGGAACGTAAAGCCAGCGAAGGAAATGGTTTCTGTGTGATGTTAAGTTATTAATGACTCAATAATGGAATAACTCATGAATGAAGACGTAAAACAATCCGATTTGTCACTATGGTTTTCAACTTATGGGATCCTTACATCTCAGCGAGTTTTGGAAGGGTATGATATCCATTTAAAACACGATGATTTAATCAGTGCCATAAAAAATCCAAATAGTATTTACTACCAACTGCTACGTGTTCCATTAAAGAATGTATTCAATGGTATTATTCTGCAACAAGTTCATGATTATCAGGTTTATGCACAAAAGATATTTATTGATTTTTTAGTCACCGGCCAAAGTGATAAAGAGGAGGGATCACCTGGTACAGGTACTCGTGAAGACTTGGAGGAAAAACGTACAAGATTAATTGAGTTAGGAGAGCGCTATAGTCTTGAGCAAAGTGAGCATCAAGAGTTAATCGCTGAAAGCCAGTCTAGTATGAAAAAGCAAGCTCAGGAATTAAAGAAGTCCTTAACCTCAGCGGCTGCCAGTCTTAACAAAATTCTTCGTAATCACGATATCATCAAATCAGAAGAAGTCATGAAAGACGCCATTCAAACGGCCATGGTTTATTATGAAAAAGATGACAATCCTTCTGCGGAATTTTGGGAAAAAATTTCGACGGTGCTGGGTGTGGAGTTGGATCAACAAATACGCTCAGAATTTCTTTCAACCCTGGTTGTTTTTAATGAACAGCGTCAACAAATTGAGGGTGTGCTAGCGAGCTACATTGATAGGACTGAGGAAGTTGAGAAACACTTAAAAGATTTTCGTACTGAGTTTTATGATTTGATTTTACGAGTTAATGAACTTGTGAAGATATTGCCTGACTATAAGCCAAACCCAGAGCAAGAAGCAAAAAATAAGTCAGCTTTGAATTTTGATGCAAAAATTGGAGAACATGAGGAACAACAATCAAGGAAACATGAACGATAAATTGTTCCCTTGCATTAATTTTGTTACTATTTTTGAAAATATGGTTTTCGACTTACTATGCGATATCTGATTTTAGTGCTCTGCTTTTTCATAACACCTTGTGCCTTCCCTATGGGAGGCGGCAAGATTAGTTTGGATAATGCTATTGATAAAGCGGTAGCTCGCTATGGTTTACAAACTGAGCCGCAATTAAAAGGTTTTTTTACCGCAGCTAAAATTGCTTACCCACCTTCCGACATTGCTCTTTTAGCCTTTAAGAAAGAACGCGAAGTGCAGTTATGGGCTAAAGATGAGCAAAGCTCCTGGCGATTTATTCATGCTTATCCTTTGACAGCATTTAGCGGTAGATTAGGTCCCAAGCTTAAAGAACGTGATATGCAAATTCCGGAAGGGGTGTATAGGCTTACTTCGTTCAATCCTTTTAGCACGTATCATTTATCGATGATGATAAGTTATCCCAACAATTTTGATCGTCTGCAAGCCAGCAAGGATGGTCGCAAACAACTTGGCGGTAATATTTTCCTCCATGGAAAAGCAATGTCGGTAGGGTGTCTGGCGATTGGCGATAAAGCCATTGATCAGTTGTTTCTACTGGTTCGACGTGTGGGCTTGGGACATTCACAAATTATTATTGCACCCAATGACTTACGCAAAGATAAACCTGCAACTTCTTCATTTGCTCAACCAACATGGTTGCCAGCTTTGTACAAAGAAATTGCCACGGCTTTGCAAAGGTTTCCAGTTACTACAAACCTAAAATCAATTGCTGCTAAGAGTATAGCAAATCAACCGCTCAAAGTAGCTAGCAAACAACAAGCGGTAAAAAAACCTGCGGATACTAAAACTATTGCGGAAAAATAATTGAAGCTAGGTCAACGCTCCAACCAAATAATTTAATCATATCCAAACTCTAACAATGTTGAATACGTAGCTTTGATATGTGCGCAAGGTATCCAAACTATTCGTGTTCAGGGGCCACTACGAATATCCCTGGCGCATTGCGTAAATACTCGTTGTAATCCATGCCATAACCAAAGATATAATGATCATCTACTTCTAAGCCAACAAAGTCCGCATTTTTTAGACCATTTTCAACGCGTTTATGATGTTTATCGACTAACACCGCGCTATAAACTTTCGTAGCCCCCATGCTTTCAATTTCTTCAAGTATTCGTGCGAGCGTGACACCCCCATCGAGAATGTCATCGACTACCAAAACAGTACGATTTTTTACATTCACACTGGGTTTAACTTTCCAAATTAATTCTCCGCCTCTGATTGCACCGTTATAGCGAGTGGCGTGTACATAATCTACTTCTAGAGGAAAATCTAATCTAAGCAATAGATTTCCCATTGGTACTAATCCCCCAATCATCACGCATAAAATAATAGGATTCTTATCGTGTAATTCTTTATGTATATTTATTGCCATTCTATCCAGAGCAGCTTCTACTTCTTTAGTTGTGAAAAGACGGCTAGATTTTTCATATACTACTTGGATATCGCTTGGAATCGTCATCGGGATGTTACTCTTTAGGTTTGTTAGGAACAGGGAACATACTTACTTTATTACTCTCAGCGGTTTTATCGCGAACTTTACTAACCCCTTGCTTATTTACTTCATCAATTCTAAATACAGAATGCATAGGAATAAATGCTCTTTTAACGGTACTAAACTCTAATTTTAAGCGCTCCTCGGAAGGGTCAACAACTAAAGAGGTATTCTCGCCAAAAACAAAATCCTCAATTTCTAAAAAGCCAAACATTTCACTTTCACTTACTTTACGAACGTATACTTCGTATATAGCTTCAAAGTTTGAAAAGGTAATACGATATAAAGGTTTATGTTTCATGGGTTGCCAATTAATGTAGCCTTGATGCAGCCGTAGGCGTAATCAAGGTTTTCCTTCAGATAATGGGGCATTATACCTAAACGTTCTTCCTAAGTCTTGTATTGCTCGCCGTCCTCCAAGTGGTTTTGCAAGCGATAATTTCTTCTACAGAGTCGGCGGTTAAAAATGGTAGAGCATGCTGGTATTTTTGCATCACCAAACAGTAGAATCCCGCTGGGAATGGTTTCACCATTTTTCCCATTTCATTGAGGAACTCCAACTTGTGAATAAGCGTAGAATTAGAGACAGGTGGAATATAAAAAAAACTATTAAAGAAACACTGTTGATAGCCTCTATTAAGCATGCTGCGTTTGAGCGAAAACGAGGAAACGGTGGTAGAAGGTTTAGCAAAGTAAGTTAACGCTCCCCATCGTAAAGCTAACCCCCAAAAACTCCACGGATTAATACCAAAATAAATTATATATCCCATGGGCTTCAAGATACGATCGATTTCGTCAATAGGGCTTTTGCCACGGGAAAATAGCTCTGCAGTTAGCGGAGCAATTACACAATCCACACTGTCTCTATCAAATGGCATTTCAGTAAGTGAGCTTACACATGAAGCTTGAGCATTCTCAAGGTTCGGACTAATTAACCATTTATTGCGATAGGAAAGTAAAGATAGCCAAGGACTTTCACCGCAATGACCTAGCTGAATTAAATTAGTCCCTTTGAAATAGAATTGAAAATCTTCTATTTCAGTAGCAAAAGCTTGCCCAATTCTGGCACCTTGCGGCGTCATAAACCAGGAGTCTAGGGCACGATATATGAGAGATTGTTCTTCAACGAGCAAAATATTTCTCGATTGTACGATCTACTTCTACTATACCACTCAGGTGCTTTGCCAAGCTACTTTAATAAGAAAAGCCGAGGATTAACTCGGTTTTTCAAAGGTATCTCTATACTAAGGTCTGAAATATTGAATGATTAACTGTGGACGGTAGTTAGCGGTTGAAATTTCGCTGGAATAAAACTTCATGTAATCACCCACACTATTATTGTTGTCATCTTTGGTAAACCGCAATCTAAATTGTGTGATTCCTTTTTTATTGATATACATTAATGCATTCGACTTAACGTTCGCAAGATAATACCCACTGATAGGGCTTGACGCAAACGTAGCTGCACCTAAGGCATTGGCAGGGGATTGGAAGTCTGCTGCTTGCAGCTGAGCAGAAGTGCCAAAGTAAGGCTGTTTAATATCTGCTAGCAAGGGGCCCATAGCTGTGAATGGGTTGGTACCAACGAGACCACCAGGAGAGACTGGGCGAAGTTTTAGTTTTGCGTCGATAATTACTGCATCATCAGGTAATCCCGCGGTGTTGAAGGAGAGTATAGCGCGATATTGCTTTCTGGTTGAATTATCACCAAGGTAAAAATTATTAGCGGTAGCATTAATGGTGCCACCGGCGTTGCTGGTTTCACTGGATTCAAGAACTAAGCCATCATCTGCAGCGATTGAGGTTGTGATACGTGTTGCCGGTGGTACGCCCGCTAAACTGCCAGCGGCATTGGCAATACCAGTACCGCATTTCTTAGTTGGGCAGTCGCTACCTGGGGCAAAAGCTGTAGCATGTTGTTGTAATAACTGCAGCACTTGTGCAAAGGTTAGGTTTGGATTACGAGATATCAGCAAAGATACTATTCCGCTAATATGAGGTGTTGCCATGCTAGTACCTTGGTAGTTGACATACGTATCACCCACGGGTCCGGTTGTACCGGTATTAAGTGTTGATAGAATCCCTAGCGGATCATTCTCGAAGCTTTGAGCACCTCCAGGGGCGGCAATGTCGACAACGGAGCCAAAGTTACTGTAATAGGCGCGTTTTCCATCGCGTCCAGTGGCCGCAACCGTTATGATGTGATTGCAACTTGCAGGTATGTAGCCTGCTGCATCAGCGTTATCATTACCAGCGGCAACCACAATAATAGCGCCTTTCCCATTATTATAGATTTCATCAATAGCTTGTTGAGCGGCAGGAAGGTCCGTACAAGCGGCTTGTCCTCCCAGACTTAAACTGAGTACTTTTGCAGGGTGCGGATTGTTAGGTACACCAGGTACTGGTAGGCCTGCTGCCCAGCGCATTCCATCAATAATGTCAGAAAACGATCCACCGCATCTGCCTAATACGCGTACGGGCAAGATTTTAGATTTCCAATTTATTCCTGACATTCCCAGGCCATTGTTGCTTAAAGCACCAATAGTTCCTGACACATGTGTTCCATGCCAACTACTATTTTCAGCAGGAGAGCCACTGAAACAGGCATTTGCAACTACCGCGTCGCCAGTATCGTGGGCGTCGTTGTCACGACCGTTGCCATCATTTGCAATAAAGGTGTTCGTTATAAAATCGTACCCAGGTAGGAATTTCCCTGCTAAGTCGGCATGATTCGTGTAGCCAGTGTCAATGACTGCAACTACAACGGTGGCATAACCCTTACTAGTGACCCAAGCGGTAGGCATTTTAATTCCGTAGGTATCGCTAAGGCTCCACTCTTGTGCATACAATGGGTCATTGGGTACTACCATAGGATACATACGAATGTCAGGTTGTGCGTATTCTACTTCGGGTAAGGTCATCAGTTCATTGGATATTATTTGTGCTTGTTCAGTTGACGTGTTCTGGGGTAGTTGTAGGACGTGGGCATTTCCCGACATGGGTCGTACATATTTCATCTGTAAACCAACCGCTTGATTGACGCGCAGCATTTGGTCTACTTTCTGAGCTTGCCCGTAGGCTTTGGACTGCACTTTATATTTAATAATAATTTGATTGGTTGGAACGTTGGATAACCCGTTATCACTCTCTGGGTTTACATTCGCAAAAATTGTTGGCGCAAATGAGATTGCTAAGGCAGCAATTCCATTTTTTAACCATCGAGACAGCGAGTTGTCATCGTTCGTTATCATCATATCCCCCAAAAACGCAATGCGCTTGATCCATAGTTGATAATTAGTAGTATAGCTCACAAATTGCACAATTTGTAAAAATAAGACCAGTGAGCAGATTCATCTAGTAAGAATACTTAATTTTTCAAGAATGGGCATGACAACAAACGTCACTATATGGCATTTATTGTCGAAGTTGGGGTGCTGTCTGTTGTTGGGTTTTGGTTTTATGCAGTTGTTGCGCTAATTGATGAACTAAAAAATCAGGGGCAACTTCTAAGTGACCGATGGCAGGAATCAAACCATAGTAGTTGGGACATAGGTAACTTACTTTTTTATCATTACCAACTTTGTAAAGCACATAACGGTATTGACAATAGTTAGGTGGGGTAAAGGTTACTACTTGCATAATGGCACTGCCAGGCAATCGTTCTTCAAGAAATTTAGCATTCATCCACAGATTGACGATTAAAACTACTCCGCTAGTGACAAAGACTGCTGCCAAGAGGCCTGTAAAATAACTTAGATATTTACCATGCAATACAGGGGCTTTAAACAGAATATAAAGTAAAGCAAATAATAAAATTATGATATTCGCTGAGTAGACAGCTGCATTTTTGTAATCAAAATAAGTGCCTAGAATCTCTCCACCAGCTAGTTGATATTGTAATAATAATGCAATTAAAGAAACCCAAAGAGCGACGACAATGGAAGTTAAGTTTTCACGTTTAACTCCTAAAATTAAAAGAATAATTCCTAGAATAGGTAAGATAAAATTAAGTGTGCTTAAGAGGGTGTCCATTACTAGATCCGTTTAGAACTTATAGTAGAGTTATATCATGAAGAAGAGCTTGTTCCCAAATTATTTTACGGGATTAAGGGATTAACTCCAGCCGGGTTTACGGTTGGTTCTTTAATGAAAAGAAGCATAGGGGAATTGTTCTCAGGTAGTGGCTTTAAATACTCACTTTCTAGAATCGTGCTATTGAATTTAAACCCATATAGTGCGGGCAAAACGTGTTCAAAAGGTGAAAAAGATTTCTTCCATTGAAAACTTTGCTGTACAGCTTTGTTTTTCCCAAAATAAGGATAAATACTTCCCAGCCATATGGGTTGTGGATAATGTTCTAAATGATAATTTGAACGCCAAAATCTTAATATTAATAAGGGTTGGCCAGGTCCTTGTTTGTAGGTCATCACCAAACTGGGCAAACGATTGAGATAGAGTTGCGCTATCAGTGATGCATCCTCTGGACTGGCTTGTCCGCCTGCACGTCTGAGCAACGAATAAAAGAAGGATGAGGATTGAGCTCTCCATCCATAATTTGTTAAGGCGCGTTGAATATTTTCGAGTGAACCTACGTACTGTATATTAAATAAACCAATACGTTTACCAATACGGTTCATAGAGTATATAGGCAGCAAAGGCTGGCGTTGAGTCCACCATGCTGCATCGGTGAGAACGTATTGTTTTAAATTTGGTTTGTGGGCCTGCACAATTTTGTCAAAACAGCAGATATAGGAAATGATGCTCATAACTAAGAGTGCAACAAACGAAATTACAATAAAAATTTGTGAGCGAATTTTTTCAAAAGGATTTATTCGACGATAAAATATCCAATGCAGAATTCCTATCGTCAGGCCGATTAAGTATCCTCCAATTACTCCTGAGAGCCAATTATCTCCTAAATATAAGGTACCAATACCTGCAAATAAAAGTATTAGCAGCAACACGATCCGTATAGCAAGTGTTGCTACGGTTCGGTAGCGAGTACTGATATAAAACATTAAAAAACTAAACAAGCTGGTGGCTAAAGTAATATTAATTGCAGGAAAGTCAAATCGTCCAAATCTGTGGAATAAGGTGTGAGGCGTTGGCGGGTCTATATAGTAGGTTAACAAAAATACAATGATTGCACAGCTTGCTGTTAAACTAAGCCAATAGCAACATGTTCGCCAGTCACGGTAATAGAGCGTATACAGAAGTACAGACAGTAACAATGCCCCCAAAGCAAAGGGATTGGTGAACAAAATCATAATAATAAAAAACGTGTCGAAGGCATTGGTACGGAAACTTTGTAAAAATAAAAACGTAGGAGCATCTAAGGAGAGAGTCCACGAACTGTGGATAACACTTAATGTTAATAACAAAGATAATAAAAAGCATAGGAAAAAGACGAGTAACAGTGCTGCAGTAGAATAATGATTTACCTCATCTTTGGGTGTTACTAAATTAAAGTACCAGGCTAAGCGAGGATGTTGTTTAGACCATAACCAAAATTTATGCAGATTTTCACCTAAAAAATGGTTTAAATTTTTTAACATCCATTTAATGGTCCAACTGAACAACCATAACAGCACCAAAGATAATAAAATAACCACAAATAAACGACTGGCGCTTTCTGCTGATAATTCGGTACTAGCAGCTCCTATTAATACTCCAGGAATGATGTATAAGAGGGACCATAAGAGAGCAGAGATTACATTGGCTAGAAAAAAATGTACGCGGTTCATGTTCATCATGCCGGCAACTACGGGTATGGTTGCCCTTAAAGGTCCGACAAAACGGCCGATGAAAACGCTTTTTCCACCATGTTTAATAAAATATTCTTTGCCATAATTAACCCAATTAGGGTATCGACTGAATGGCCAAATGTTTACTAATTGTTTTCTGAAGGTATAACCTATAGTGTAACTTGTGCTATCTCCTGCGATAGCGCCTAAAGTAGCTGCCAACAGGGTTAAGTCCACTCGCATGATGCCCGAGCCAGCAAGAATCCCAAGAGTAGTCATGGCCACAGAGCCTGGGATTATCCCGCCTACTATCACTAATGATTCACTTAACGAAACCAAAAACGTAATCAGCAACGCCCAATGAGGATGTGCGGATATCCACGCAGTAAATGGTTGTAAATAATCAGTAAATAGATGCATAACTAGGCATTAAAAAAAGTTAAGAACTCTTGAGTCATTCTGTCCATTACCTCTTCAATCTGAATTCCATCAATAAAGTCTCGCATTTGAGTCATCTCCAATCTTGCATAACCACAAGGGTTAATGCCGTTGAAAGGCTCTAAGTTCATAGCTACATTAAGTGCTATGCCATGGTATGTACAGCCATTTTTGACGCGTAACCCAATGGATGCAATTTTGCTATCGCCTACATAAACACCTGGTGCACCATTGCGACATTGAGCATGAATATTCCAATGTTCTAATAGTGAAATTAACATTTTTTCCAGCATACAGACCAGCGTTCTTATTGCAAGATTGCGCCTACGTATGTTCATAAGCACATAAGCGACAATCTGTCCTGGGCCATGAAACGTCACTTGTCCGCCGCGATCACTTTGTATGATGGGAATCATTTGTGGATTTAAAATATGTTCCGGCTTTCCAGCTTGTCCTTGAGTATAGACGGGAGGATGCTGCAATAGCCATAATTCATCTTCCGTGGTTTCAGTTCTCTCCATGGTAAAACGTTTCATATTTTCCCAGACCTCAAGATAGGGCTGGGTTCCTAAATTTCGGACATGAATCATCACAAAACCATTTTGATATCGGGATGTTTTGTTAACTCCCTATATAGATCATCAAGAGTTGCTTGATCAAGCGCGTGCACCGTTATGGTAATTGCTTGATAATTTCCTTTAGCGCTGTCCTGCGAGGTTGTGAGACTTTCATTGAAATTTGCATTATGTTTACGAGCAATAGCGATTATTTCATCAAAAAATGCAGGAGATTTAGTTCCAATAATTTTGATTTGAAAGTCGCAAGGAAATTCAATTAAAGAAGTTTTTTCAGTCATTGGAGTTTATTTATAATTATTAGGTTAAACAACGTATTGAAACCTTGATTGCGCTTCGCTACATCAAGGTTTCATCAGCCAAACCATCGCTTGAACATTAAACGTATACTATCTTTCATCCTAGTATACAAACCACCTTTTTGAACAGAATCAAGAGCATACAGAGGTTGGGTGGTAATAATGTTGTTATCGTATTGCACAACCAATTCACCAACTTTGTCGCCTTTTTCTATAGGTGCTTGGAGATTATTGGGTATTTTGGTGGTGATGTTCAGGCGCTGATATTGTCCAGTTGGAATGGTTACAAACTGGTTATCCTTTAAACCTACAGAAAGTTTATTGGTTTTACCTTTGTATAAAGGAAGTTCGGTAATCGGCGCTCCTGCTTTATACAATTCATGGGTTTCGAAAAATCGGAAGCCATAGTTCAGCAATCGTTCACTATCGTCAGCGCGAGAGGTTTCAGTGGGCGCACCTAGGACTACAGCAATTAATCTCATGTTGTCGCGTTTTGCGGAAGACACTAAACAAAATCCTGCTTCATTCGTGTGTCCGGTTTTAACACCGTCTACTTGACTGTCCCGCCACAATAAGCGGTTACGATTTGGTTGACGAATACCATTATAGGTAAACCATTTTTGTTTATACCAATGGTAGTATTGTGGGAAGTTGGTGATTAAACCTCGCCCCAGGATGGCCAAGTCTTTTGCGGAGGTATAATGATTAGGGTCGGGCAGACCTGTGCTGTCTGTAAAATGACTGTTTAACATTCCTAAATTTTTAGCTTGTTGATTCATAAGTTCTGCGAACGTACTTTCGCTTCCGCCCACATGCTCGGCCATTGCTACGCAAGCATCATTTCCTGAATCAACGATAATTCCCTTTAATAAATCTTCAACGCTTACTTGTTGTCCTTCTTTAACAAACATCCGCGAACCGCCGGTTTTCCAAGCAATTTCGCTGATGCGCACGCTGTCGTCTAAATGAATTTGGCTGGTGTGTAAGGCGTTAGAAACGACATAAAGGGTCATCATTTTGGTCAAGCTGGCTGGAGGAAGTCTTTCTTCACTGTTTTTTTCAGCCAGAACTTTACCACTGTCAGCATCAATTAAAATATAAGCTTTAGCATTGAGTATGGGGGAGGTTGGGGTGATGATTGGGTTGTTGGTCATTGCTGAAGGAGGTATTACTTCATTAGGTGATTGAGGGGTAGGTGTGGCCGGCGAGTTGGCGAAAAAAATACTAGATTTAATCGTCAGCACCATGAACAAGATGGTTTTTGTTAAAAAAAATGTTTTTTTGCTCATATCT
>CAMAYX010000005.1 GCA_945862405.1 Legionella genomosp. 1 | reverse complement strand
AATTGGAACATGTTTATCCTATCCATGATCATGGATATAAATTAAGTGTTTCTAAAGCGGAAGACATGTATTCATCTGGTATGTCTATGTGCCGTTTACACTATACAATTGAAAAAATGGTAGCTTTGTTGGTAGAACGCTTGCAAACTGGGGGGGTTACTACAGACTCTGAAGTGCAAGTAGCTTTTGGTGGGCATGAGCTTGCTCAACGTAAAGCGTTTGAGTCCATTATCAATCTTAGTTATAACGTAGTAGTTACCAATTTTGACCCAGGTGTTTGGGGTGAGCGCTATCTGCAAATCGTCAAACGTATTGCGCCCACCTACGGTTATCCTCCTGAAGCTCCACGAGATAACTATCGTCAATCTCATACTCCAGGGGCTATGAACAAGCAGGCTGCAGGATAAGTTTCGTCCCTGTCCATTGATGCAATAGTTTGTCTGGGCTTTTTAAGCTAAGAATGGCCCAGACAACAGCAGGTAAAAACAATCCAAATCTACATAATATATTTTTTTGCGATAAAGACCCATTGCCTGCAATGAGTTTTAATTTCCAAGCTCGCATTCCAATCGTTTCCCCTGAGAGCTGATAGGAGGCCGCATAGTAAACATATAATAGTGTGAATAAAGAAAGCTGATACCAAAGGGTATGCGAAGAAATGGCCGTGCCTGAGCGGAACATCAGAGCTATTGCTGTAAAGGTAAAAAACAAAGTAATGATTATCAGCACATCATAAAATAATGCGCCTAAGTATTTTAAAAAGAACATAATCCCCCAATTAATCCGTCAAAACCACAATTTATTAATATTAAATTATCGAGAAGGAATTGTTAAACTTTGCTAGTGAAAAACTGAGTGATATACTTGACTGATGATAGTCTTTACTCGAAATATAAGCTTCTCGATTAAGGACTATTGTCTTTATAATCGGAATCAACAACGTCCAATAAGGAAGCATGATATTGTGAAGCAAAAAAGACCGGTTAACTTGGACCTTATGAGTTTAAAATTTCCTCCTATGGCGATTGTATCTATCTTGCATCGACTTACAGGGGTCTTATTATTTTGTTTGTTTCCCTGGATACTCTACTTATTCAGTAAAACATTAAGCTCAGAAGCGGAATTTCAATCCACGCTGTTATCATTAACTACGCCTTGCTCTAAGTTTTTCATGTGGGCATTTTTCTCAGCACTCATTTATCACTTATTAGCTGGAATACGCCATATTTTGATGGACCTTGGTTTGGGTGAAGGCTTGGTGGCTGGGCGTCGTAGTTCAATCATGGTGATTGTGCTCGCAGCTGTTTTGATCATTTTTCTGGGAATTTGGCTATGGTAACTAACATTACGAGTTTAACCGGAAACGGGTTAAAAGATTGGCTAGTACAACGAACTACCGCAATTTATTTTGCGGCTTATTGCCTGTGTTTATTAGTATTTGTAGGCTTGCACCCACAATTAAATTACAGCGAATGGTCATCATTGTTTCATCGAGTCGATGTAAAAATCGCTACTCTGATTGCACTTGGAGCATTTGCCTTCCATACCTGGATTGGTATTTGGACAGTAACCACAGATTACATTAATTGCACGGTAATTAGGCTCTCTGTGCAGATGTTAGTTGTTTTATTCTTGCTCTTTCAATTTGTTTGGGGCTTTACGATCGTTTGGGGACAATAATAATGGCGTTTGTACGTAATCGATTTGATGCAATCATCATTGGTGCTGGCGGCGCTGGTATGCGCGCTGCACTACAGCTGGCTAATTCCGGGATGAAAGTGGCTTTGTTGTCCAAAGTTTTCCCCACACGTTCACATACAGTTTCCGCTCAAGGTGGCATCACCGTTGCTTTGGGTAATTCCGAGGATGATGATTGGCGCTGGCATATGTACGATACGGTTAAAGGAGCTGACTACATTGGCGATCAGGACTGTATTGAGTATTTATGCAAAACTGGTCCCGAGGCGGTTTATGAGCTAGAGCACATGGGCTTGCCGTTTTCGCGCACGGACAGTGGTAGAATTTATCAGCGTCCTTTTGGTGGACAATCCAAAAATTTTGGCGGCGAGCAAGCCTCAAGAACGGCAGCAGCAGCTGATAGAACCGGTCATGCATTGTTGCATACGTTATACCAACAAAACTTAAAGGCTAAGACTCATGTATTCAGTGAGTGGTTAGCGCTGGATTTTGTAAAAGATAGTCATGGTCGAGTTGCTGGGGTTACTGCCTTGTGCATAGAAACGGGCGAAGTGGTATTTTTCCAGGCTAGAGTTTGCATTTTGGCAACGGGTGGAGCAGGGCGAATTTTCCAATCCACAACCAACGCTTACATTAATACAGGTGATGGTTTTGGTATGGCATTGCGCGCCGGCGTTCCCTTGCAGGATATGGAAATGTGGCAATTTCACCCTACCGGTATTGCTGGGGCAGGAACACTGGTCACCGAAGGTTGCAGAGGTGAAGGTGGCTACTTAATTAATAAAGACGGCGAGCGGTTCATGGAACGCTACGCTCCCCATGTGAAAGACTTAGCCTCGCGCGATGTGGTTGCTCGCGCTATTGCTTTAGAGTTGCGTGCCGGTAAAGGTTTTGATCCCAAAGGGGTTGACCATGTTAAGTTAAAACTTGATCACCTTGGTGCTGACTTAATTAAATCACGTCTCCCTGGTATTCGCGAACTGTCCATGCAATTTGCAGGTGTTGATCCCATTGTTGAGCCAATTCCTGTAGTTCCTACCTGTCATTACAGTATGGGCGGTATACCTACCACCATGCATGGCCAAGCGGTTCAGCGCCGCAAGGGTAAAGATGAGTTTGTGGAGGGATTATACGCGGTAGGCGAGTGTGCCTGCGTGTCCGTACATGGTGCAAATCGACTCGGGGGTAACTCTCTGCTCGACTTAGTCGTTTTTGGTAGAGCTGCGGGTTTACATGTAGAAGAACTATGGCAATCAAATCAATTATCCGATATGCCCTATGTATCGGATGATGATATTGCGCAAGCAATGGTTCGTTATAATCGTTGGGAAAACACTAAAGACGGTGAAAATCCTGCTGTGCTTCGCGATGAAATGCAACGCGTTATGCAAGACGATTTCGGAGTATTCCGCAAAGGCGATATTATGGAAAAAGGATTGCAAAAACTGCAAAATTTGCGCGAACGTTTGCAACATGCTGTTCTCTTGGATAAAAGCGAGGTGTTTAATACTGAGCGTGTAACTGCGCTTGAGTTAGACAATCTAATGGCCACTGCATATGCGACGGCAAAATCCGCAATTACTCGTACTGAAAGCCGAGGGGCGCATAGCCGAGAAGATTATCCAAAGCGTGATGATGCGCATTGGATTAAACATACCTTGTATTCTATGGATGGCGATCAAATCGATTTTCGCCCTGTGAATACATCACCTAAACATATCGCGCCATTTGAGCCGAAAGAACGCGTTTATTAATGAGGATATGCCATGGCCGATGCACGAACTATAAGCCTGTCAATTTACCGCTACAATCCAGAGGTAGATGCTAAGCCTTATATGAAAGATTATAAGCTAGAAATTCCTAATAAAAGCGATCCAATGTTATTAACATTGCTAGAGCGCTTAAAAACAGAAGTCGATCCGACCATCAGCTTTCGCCGATCTTGCCGCGAAGGGGTGTGTGGATCGGACGGTATGAACATCAATGGAACTAATGGTCTAGCTTGTATTACTCACTTATCAAAGTTAAATACCGATAAAATTACCATTCGTCCCCTGCCTGGATTTCCGGTGATCCGTGATCTGGTGGTGGATATGACACAATTTTATCAGCAATACGAACGTATAGAGCCTTATCTACAAAATGACACTGTAGCACCAGCACGTGAGCGTTTGCAGACTCCTGCTGAGCGTGCGAAGTTGGATGGTCTATATGAGTGTATCTTATGCGCATGCTGTACAAGCTCGTGTCCATCTTATTGGTGGAATCCCGAGAAATTCGTTGGTCCTGCTGGGTTATTACAAGCAAGAAGATTCTTGGCGGATAGCCGCGATACGGCTACAATGCATCGTCTAAACAAGCTACAAGACCCATTTAGTGTGTTTCGTTGCCGCACAATTATGAATTGTGCAAATGTATGCCCGAAGGGACTCAATCCAACAAAAGCAATTGGCGAAATTCGTCAACAAATGCTCACACAAGAAACTTAAAAAGCGACGGTTTGTTCGCGGTGATGATTTGAAACAACTGCGGTCTTTATGGCCGCATTCCCCTTTGGAGAAATGTTAAAATGAGCAGTAACCTGCAAAAAGAATGGTCGAACTCCTACTTGTCAGGCGGGAGTATGGAATATGTGGATGGTCTTTATGAGGATTACTTAAGAGATCCGAATTCCGTTCCTGAAGATTGGCGGGCAGCATTTAGCCAACTGCCGAAAGTTAATGGCGGTCATGCTGATGTTTCGCACAGGGAGATTCGCGACTATTTTCTAGAACATGCAGATAAGCGTGTTGCTGCAGTAACGACTGGTAATGGCGATATAAAACAAGCTCAGGTAGCTCATTTAATCAATGCTTACCGTACCAATGGGCATCAAGCGGCTAATTTAGATCCTTTGGAGATGTTGGCTCGGCAATTACCTCCAAGTTTAGAGCTTTCCTATCATAATTTATCGCAAAGCGATTTGAGCCATAATTTTTTTGCCGGTAAGACCTTTATTAAAGAAAAAATGCCATTGGCGGATATATATAAAGTTCTCCGAGACACGTATTGTGGCAGCATTGGTATTGAATATATGCACATTGCGGATACTCGTGAAACTGAATGGTTACAGCAGCAAATTGAATCTGTGCAGGGCAAACCGCAATTAAAAGTTGAGCAAAAACGCGAATTGTTAAATGAATTGATTGCCGCCGATGGTTTAGAGCGTTATCTCGGTACGCGTTATGTTGGACAAAAACGATTTTCTTTAGAAGGTGGAGATTCGCTAGTCCCCATTATGAAAGAAATTATTCGTCGTGGCGGCGCGCACGAAGTTAAAGAAATTGTTATTGGTATGGCGCACCGCGGTAGATTAAACGTCTTGGTGAACGTGCTAGGAAAAGAGCCCGATCAACTATTCCAGGAATTTGAGGGTAAGGTGAAATTCGATAGAACCGGTGACGTAAAATATCACTTAGGCTTCTCTTCCAACTTAAAAACCGACTCGGGCAATATCGTCCACGTGGCCTTAGCTTTCAACCCATCGCATTTAGAAATTATTGGGCCGGTGGTACAAGGATCGGCACGTTCACGTTTGCGTCGTCGTAAAGATTTGGAATCAAAGAATACTGTAGTTCCTGTTGTCATCCATGGAGATGCTGCTTTTGCGGGTCAAGGTGTGGTTATGGAAACGTTCAATTTTTCCCAGGCTCGCGGCTACAGCACTGGAGGAACGGTACACATTGTTATCAACAACCAAATTGGTTTCACTACCAGCAATCCATTAGATTCTCGATCTACACTGTATTGCACAGACGTTGCCAAAATGGTTCAAGCACCAGTAATTCACGTGAACGGTGATGATCCAGAGGCAGTACTCTTTGCTACAGGCCTGGCTTTTGAGTTTCGTATGAAGTTTAAACGCGATGTGGTATTGGATTTAGTTTGCTATCGCCGACACGGCCATAATGAGGCGGATGAGCCCTCAGTAACTCAACCTTTGATGTACAAAAAAATCAAATCCATGCGTCCGCTACGTGAAATATATGCTGAGCAATTAGTAAAAGACGGTATTGTTGGCAAGGAAGACGTGGATAAATTAATGGAATCTTATCGCGAACGTTTGGATAAGGGCAAAGCAGTTGCAGAAACCGTACAAGGTAACTATGAGGGTGAGGTCAATGTGGATTGGACTCCTTACATAGACGCAAAATGGACGGATAAAGTTGATACCAGCATCGATTTAGCAACCTTAAAAAAACTGTCAGCGCAATTATTAACTCTACCTAAAGATTTTACGCTGCATTCAGCGGTAAATCGTTTACTTACTGACCGTGAAAAAATGACAACCGGCGAGTTGCCCATCAATTGGGGATATGCTGAAACCATGGCTTATGCCTCATTACTCAATGAAGGCTATGGGGTGAGGCTTTCAGGTCAGGATTCAGGGCGCGGTACGTTTGCTCACCGTCATGCGGTTTTACATGATGCAGAAACAGGGGCTGATTATATTCCTTTAGAAACTACAGCAACAAATCCCCGACGTCCTTTCGTAGTGATAGATTCTGTATTGTCAGAAGAAGCAGTTCTTGCATTTGAGTATGGTTATGCATCATCCGAACCATCTTCTTTGGTATTATGGGAAGCGCAATTTGGTGATTTCGCCAATGGTGCGCAAGTGGTGATCGACCAGTTCATCAGTTCTGGTGAGCAAAAATGGGGGCGTCTCTGTGGTTTGGTGATGTTGCTGCCTCATGGGTATGAAGGGCAAGGCCCCGAGCACTCTTCTGCTCGTCTAGAGAGGTTCATGCAAATGTGTGCACAACAAAATATGCAAGTATGTACACCAACGACACCCGCGCAAATTTTCCATGTATTGCGTCGCCAGATGGTACGTAATTTCCGTAAACCATTAATTATCATGACGCCCAAAAGTTTGTTGCGTCATAAATTGGCAATTTCCACACTAGATGAATTAACATCAGGGGGATTCCAAACCGTAATTCCTGAAGTGGATACACTGAATGCAGAAAAAGTTACAAGAGTAGTGTTGTGTTGTGGTAAAGTTTACTATGATTTATTACAAAAACGCCGGGATGATAAACTACAAAATGTAGCCATTGTGCGCGTTGAGCAGCTTTATCCATTCCCGAAAAAAGCGCTTTCCAAAGAGCTTGCAAAGTATCCAAATGCTAACAAAGTAATCTGGTGTCAAGAAGAGCCACAAAATCAGGGTGTTTGGTTCTCGTCACAGCATAATATGCTGGATAGTCTGCAAGCTGGACAATCGCTCCACTACGCGGGTAGAGAGTTTGCTGCAGCTCCTGCGGCGGGTAGCGCACAGCTGCATGCCCAGCAACAACAAGATTTAGTAAAGCAAGCATTATTAGATTAGCCTGACGAATAACAATATTAGAGAAGGTAAAACCATGTCTATCGAAGTCAAAGTACCTGCGTTGCCTGAGTCCGTGGCGGATGCCACGATTGCCACTTGGCATAAAAAAGTCGGAGACAAAGTGTCTCGCGATGAAAACATTTTAGATTTAGAAACGGACAAGGTTGTCCTAGAAGTTCCTGCAAGTGCAGATGGGATACTTAAAGAAATCTTATTTAAGGAGGGTGATACCGTTAAATCGGGTGAATTGTTGGCCCGAATTGAGCTGGGAGGTGCTGCGGCAACTCCGGCAAAAGAAGAAACGTCTGCCAAATCAGCCCCGGAAGAAACATCGAACGGTGAAGACAAATCGGCAAGTCCCGCTGTTCGCCGCATGCTGGCCGAGCATGATTTACAGCCTAGTCAAATTAGAGGCTCTGGTAAAGAAGGGCGGATTACTAAAGAAGACGTAGTTTCATTTATAGAAACAAATCGAGATAAAACATCGGCTTCATCAGCAGAGCCGCAAGCTCTACGCAAAGAACCTGCACAAGCACCAATGGGTGCACGCGAAGAGCGCAGGGTACCTATGACGCGTCTGCGCGCGAAAATTGCTGAACGCTTAGTACAAGCGCAACATAATGCGGCAATGCTAACCACCTTTAATGAAGTTAACTTACAAGCTGTAATGGAATTACGTTCGCAATATAAAGACAGTTTTGAGAAAAAGCATGGTGTAAAATTAGGATTTATGTCCTTTTTCACCAAGGCTGTAGTTGAATCCCTAAAGCGTTTTCCTGCTGTAAACGCCTCAATTGATGGTCAAGATGTTGTTTACCATGGTTATTACGATATAGGTATTGCAGTATCAACAGAACGAGGTTTAGTGGTTCCAGTTGTGCGTGATGCAGACCAAAAAAGTATGGCTGAGATTGAACAAACCATCGGCGATTCTGCAACCCGTGCCCGCCAAGGAAAGCTGAGCATGGAGGAAATGCAGGGCGGAACCTTTACCATCACTAATGGTGGTGTTTTCGGGTCGTTACTGGCAACGCCTATTATCAACCCGCCGCAAACGGGAATCTTAGGTATGCACAAAATTGAAGATCGACCTGTGGTTGAAAAAGGTCAAATCGTAATTCGTCCCATGATGTATTTGGCGTTATCTTACGATCATCGCTTAATCGATGGTCGCGAATCGGTGCAATTTTTAGTAAGTGTTAAGGAACTTTTAGAAGATCCTTCACGCTTGTTGCTGAACGTTTAAATTTATTAACAACAAGACACGTGCAAACGTGTCTTGCTTTTTTATAGGTATAATCAAATGAATTTACATGAATACCAAGCAAAGCAATTATTTGCTAGCTACGGTTTACCCGTTCCTCAAGGCGAAGTAGCTCACAGTGTTGAAGATGCGCTGCAAGTAGCTGCTAAATTACCAACCTCTAAATGGGTTGTTAAAGCGCAAGTGCATGCCGGTGGTCGAGGAAAAGCTGGCGGAGTTAAGGTTTTGGCTACCAAAGATGATTTGGCCGCCTTTACAAAATCCTTATTAGGAAAACGCTTAGTAACCTATCAAACAGATGCCCTAGGTCAGCCTGTTAATTCAGTTTTGGTTGAAGAAACCAGCGACATCGATCGTGAGCTGTATTTAAGTGTTGTCGTGGATAGAGCTTCGCGACGCGTTGTAATTATGGCGTCCACTGAAGGTGGTGTAGATATTGAAAAAGTGGCTGAAGAGACTCCTGAAAAAATCTTCAAAGCTGAAGTAGATCCGCTGGTAGGTGTTATGCCATTCCAATGTCGAGAATTGGCATTTAAATTAGGATTGGATGGCGAGCAAATTAAAGAGTTTACTCACTTAATGATGGGTTTAGGCAAGATGTTTACCGAGTGCGACCTTAGTCTTCTAGAAATTAACCCATTAGTAGTGAACAAAGCAGGCCATCTAATTTGTTTGGATGGAAAAATAAACATCGATGCTAATGCTTTGTATCGTCAACCTAAGCTAAGAGCCATGAGAGATACCACGCAAGAAAATGAGCGTGAAAATCGTGCTCATGATTGGGAGCTAAATTACATACCTTTAGAAGGTAAAATAGGTTGCATGGTTAATGGTGCTGGATTAGCAATGGCAACCATGGACGTTATCAAATTACACGGTGGTGAGCCTGCGAACTTCTTAGATGTTGGTGGCGGCGCTACTAAAGAGCGTGTAAGCGAAGCTTTTAAAATTATTTTGTCCGATGAACATGTTAAAGGCATTTTAGTAAATATTTTTGGCGGGATTGTTCGTTGCGACTTAATTGCTGAAGGTATTCTAGCCGCAGTGAAAGAAGTGCAGGTACAAGTGCCTGTAGTAGTTCGCCTTGAAGGCAATAATGCAGAATTAGGAACCGAGATTTTAAATAAGAGCGGACTAAACGTTATCGGTGCGAACAGTTTAACGGACGCAGCGAAAAAGATAGTGGCGGCGATCGCCTAATTTTTTAAGTGATACGAACACTTGAATACATCCGATTTATAGAGGTTATACAATGAGTATATTAATAAACAAAGAAACGAAAGTAATATGCCAAGGCTTTACTGGTAAGCAAGGTACGTTTCATTCAGAGCAAGCTCTAGAATACGGCACTCGTATGGTTGGAGGCGTTACTCCTGGTAAAGGTGGTCAAGAGCATCTGGGATTGCCGGTATTTAATACGGTTCATGAGGCTGTGGCCGAAACAGGCGCTGATGCCACGGTTATTTATGTACCTGCTCCATTTTGCAAAGATTCTATCCTTGAAGCTGCTGATGCTGGTATCAAATTAATTGTGTGCATTACCGAAGGTATTCCCGTGCTTGATATGCTGCAAGTTAAGGTTTACCTGGAAAATAATACCCAAAGTCGTTTAATTGGTCCCAATTGCCCTGGGGTTATTACTCCTGGCGAATGTAAAATTGGAATTATGCCTGGTTCTATCCATTTACCTGGCAAAGTAGGTATTGTATCTCGTTCGGGTACACTGACTTATGAAGCTGTTAAGCAAACCACAGATGCAGGTTTCGGGCAGAGCACTTGCGTGGGTATTGGAGGGGATCCAATTCCTGGAACAAATTTTATTGATGTACTTGCCCTATTTGAAAAAGATCCAAAAACAGAAGCGATCATTCTTGTTGGCGAAATCGGTGGAACAGCTGAAGAAGAAGCAGCTGAGTTCATTAAATCAAACGTAAGCAAACCGGTTGTTTCTTACATTGCCGGAGTAACTGCGCCTGCAGGTAAGCGTATGGGGCATGCTGGGGCAATTATTTCTGGTGGAAAAGGAACTGCCGCAGACAAATTCGCAGCTTTAGAAGCTGCCGGGGTTAAAACGGTAAGATCGCCTGCTGAGTTAGCTGGTGCGATAGCTGAAGTCACTGGCTGGTAAGAGGCTGTTATTTCTATGAGCCGTTGGAAAACGATAGCCGATATTCGCCGTGAATACGGTAATCTAAGCTTAAATGAGGCAAGCGCAGTTGCTTGCCCATTTACCCAGTTTGAGCAATGGTTTGCTGAGGTATTAGAAACTGAAAAAAGCGACCCAACGGCCATGGTACTTTCTACCGTAGACGAGCAGGGGTATCCAGATGCGCGCGTTGTTCTATTAAAAGGCTTAGAGGAAAATGCGTTTGTCTTTTATACCAATTACCAAAGCACCAAAGCTCTTCATCTGCAAAAAAATCCCCATGCTGCCTTGACCTTTTATTGGCCGCAAATGTCACGACAAATTAGAGTTCGTGGCGTGGTAGAAAAAATAAGCCCAGATCAATCGGATATTTATTTCGCCTCTCGTCCGCCGTTAAGCCAACTAAGCGCTATAAGTTCTCCACAAAGTAAAATCATTTCTGGTCGTGATGTTCTTGAGGCGCGCCTCAAAGAACTAAATCTACAATACAAAGATAAACAAGTGCCTCGTCCGCAGCATTGGGGTGGATATAAGTTGCTTCCCAGTGAAATAGAATTCTGGCAGGGCCGCGATAATCGCTTGCATGACCGGCTTCGGTATCTACTTGCAGAAGCACAATGGTCCGTTCAACGTTTAGCTCCTTAAAATGAGTTTTGGCTAAATTGTAAGGAAATTGTAAATATTGTAAAACACCCCCAAACCACCTTGTGTTAGTCGTAAAATGAACCTTAAGAGTTCTGTTTGCTATTTAACTAAACAGCGAAACATCAAGGGGTACAAAATGGACGAGATCAGCAAATTACTACCGGACATCAAATTACGTTTTAGTATAGATCATCCTACATTTGAAGATTGTTATATTTATGGGTATGAGTGCGCGCAAGCAGACCTTGAAGAAAGTGAAAATCCTTTTAAGGAAAGTTCTAAAGAAGGTGATCAATGGCTGGAAGGGTGGTGGGCTGGATTTTATGGTGAAGAACCCCTGTATGCATCTACCAAAGAACTTAAAGCCGTAGAAGAACCATTAAAAGCCGCCAATGATTTAGATTTTCATGAAAAAGCTGAAGGATTTCTAACAAAAGTATTTGAGATAACCAGCGCAATCGCTGTATCCAGTTTCCTTTGTTATCAAATAATTAATTTAGTTGCGTAAAGGATTATTAAAGGAGTGTTGGGTCGAATGACCCAACCTTGTGCCTTGAAGATATAATATAATTTAATTTTCTACTAAGCTCGCAATGCCCACTGAGTCATTGCGAGGCGCATAGCGACGAAGTAATCCAGATAGATTGAATCATTATTGAGATCGTTTATCGGGGAAAAACTTTAAAATCATGCTGCGCATGCGCATGACTTCTGAAGGGTTAAATTCCTTATACGCATTACTGCCAATATTTAGGCTAACAGTGACGTTGTCCCCTATTCCTTTTAACAAGTCCACTCCGGACAATCGCAGCAATTGGATGTTCTCAGCAATATCTGATGCCCAGTTGTTCATTATTTCCAAGCTAGTAAATACAGGCAGAAAAGTATTGCCGTTCTCTTCAAAAAATAAAACTTTAGGTTCCGCTTCTTCAGGTCCATTTTCTATTGGAATAATGAAGTTTGCTTTAATAAATTCCAAATAAGCCTTATTAGCTTCTTTATTGTTTCCTTCTGCAGCGATTGCCTTAACAATGGCCTCTTCTAATTCATTCATAAATTCATAAAAAAAAATACGAGGTGGGATCATAACAATAATCTACAACAATGACCAAATTCTTTAAGCTGAGGTAGCAACTATTATGCAGGGAAATTATTATTTAGGGAGAATCCTATGATTATTGATATTCTTTTATTTATCATCGGTCTTTTCCTGGTATTACAAGGTGGGGATTTATTTGTTGATTCAAGCACCGTCATCTCATTGCGTATGAGGATACCTAGAATCGTAGTTGGCGGGACCATAGTAAGCTTGGCAACCACATGTCCTGAATTAGTAGTATCCACAACAGCAAGCTATTTGGGTGATTCAGGAATTGCAATAGGTAACGCTGAAGGCTCCGCAATCGCCAATATTGGGCTGATTGTAAGTATATCTGCGATTTTGATGCCCATCGCCATCGATGTAAAAGACTTTCGCAGACGCTCAACCTGGATGTTTCTCTCGGCTATTTTAGTTCTTATATTCTTTTGGGATCTTGAGGTAGCGTGTAGTTCAGGCTTAATACTGTTTGCTTTTGGCCTGGGGTATCCTAAGCTTAAATACCCTAAGAGCTTTTCTTGAGCGTCAAAAAAAACTAAGTTCCGTAAGTGAAACCACGAAAGAATCCGATAAGAAAGTCTCGATAACCCAAGCTTTGTTAACGTTCTTTCTGGGCGCAATACTAGTAATTAGTGGCAGTAAATTACTTGTCAACTCAGGGATTGACATTGCTAAGGCTCTTCAAATACCTTCATTAGTAATAGGTCTAACGACTGTAGCAATAGGCACATCACTTCCTGAGCTCATTACCGCTGTCAAAAAAAATGTTGCTGACTTAGCTATAGATAATATCGTAGGTGCAAATTTCTTGAATTTATCGTTCATTACCGGTGCTTCTGCCTTAATTAATCCACTTACGATGGATACGTTTACCCGAACTTATGCGTTCTTCTGGCTGTTCATCATGATCCTGGGAATGATGTTCATCATATGGAAGGAGGGTAAAATGGGTAAAAAATAAGGCATATCTATGCTGTCAACGTACATTATTTACAATATTAGTCTTGTTGTGTACTCTGTCATGAAGTAAACCTCCACAGCTATCGTGTTGTGTCTAATCAAAGTGTTGAATTAATTATCGCTCTAAGTATAATAAAACCTTTGCTATGTGGTATTTGTGGATGTTTTAGAAGTGTTTACAGAGACAATCTATTGGCTTATTAAAAAGTGAGTTTATGAATACAGTTGCCCCTCCAAATGAAAAAACAGGTCTCAAAAAAAATATGGGGTTTGCATGGCTCATATGGGGCTTAGCAGCAGCATTTTACTTTTCCGACTATATGGCCCGCGTTGCTCCTGGAGTGATGCATCGATTTTTGCAAATGGATTTCGGAATCAATGAAGCGGGCTTTGGTATCTTAACGGCGTCATTCTATATCCCTTATATTTTGATGCAAATTCCTGTAGGACTCACCGTTGATAGGATCAGCATCCGGTGGATTCTTACTATCATGTCGCTGATTACCGCCTTTGGTTGTTGTGTATTTGGTTTGGCAAATGGGTTATTTACGGCCTCTGTAGGTCGTATGTTAATTGGTTTTAGTGCTGCTTTTGCTTTTATTTCTGCACTACGTCTAGCAACTTCTTGGTTCCCTCCAGCGATGTTAGGTTTATTAGCGGGTCTAACCCAAGCCTTGGGAATGTTGGGCGCCGCAGCTCAAGTGCCCGTATCATTTCTGGTCGGCTTGGTGGGCTGGCGTCATAGCATGTTGGTCATTGCTTTCTTGTTCATTATCCTAGCCGCATTACTCTATCAATATATTCAAGATAATCCCGCCTCTAAAAAACATGAAATTAGATCAGAAGATAAGATAGGAATACTACAAAGTCTTAAGATTATTCTTTCGCATCGGCAAACTTGGATTAATGCGATGTATGCTGGTTTTCTTTTTGGACCAACTGCAGTTATTGGTGAGGCAATTGGACCGGCTTACTTACAATTTGGCCGTGGCTTAAATGCACATTCTGCAGCATTTGCTACTGGGTTAATTTTTATTGGTTGGGGGATTGGCGGCCCGATATCAGGATGGTTATCGGACAAATGGGGGCGGCGTAAACCCATGTTGATCATTTCGGCGATCTTTGGTTTGTTTCTTTCGTCCATGTTCGTGTTTTACCCTCATATGGATACAACAACAGCCTACTTGATATTCTTTGCCTATGGTTTAACCAATACTGGTGTTGCAATAGCTTATGCGGTATCTACCGAATTCCATGAGCGAAATGTTATCGGTACTTCAATTGCATTCACCAATATGATTTCCATCGCTGTGGGGGCATCTTTACAACCTATTGTAGGGTACTTAGTGGATTCTGTGTCAGGTGCAAGAGCATACCGAGTAGATACTTTATTACTTTCAGATTTTCAGCATGGGTTACGTATTTTACCCTTCTGTTCGTTAGTTGCTTTGATATTAGCCTTCGCGGTAAAAGAAACTTATTGTAAACCCATCAAACCGCATTAGAATGAAGTTTGTAAAAATGCCCCAAACAATCTGGGGCTTTTTTATTTTAACCGCTTAACTTGCTATCAATTATTATCATGCTTTAATATTAGGGGTTGTGCCTCAAAGCGTGGTTGCCACAGCCAGCGAGCATTTTTACTAAACGGAGATAATAATAATGAAAAAGTTGATAGGATTAGTGGTTATTTTAGCCGTTCTAGTCCTCGGTGGTTATTATGGTATGGGCGTGGTCACTGAGCGTACCTTGAACAAAAATGCGCATATGATTAATCAATCTAACGGCTTGCATTTGGATATTCAGAAGTATGATCGTGGATGGTTTACTTCTTTGGCACAATTCCATTGGACTTTGCACATACCTGAGCACGTTGTCAAAAATGAAGATGGGCAATCAAGCACTGTGGCTGCACAAGATTATGACTTGGATATGCCGCTGAAGATTTATCATGGTCCTTTTGTTTTTGCTGACTCAACAATGCGGTTTGGCTTAGGTTATGCTGATACAACAATTCAGATTCCTCCACCAGCAGCTAAAGAACTGTCGCAACAGTTCACAGAATTATTTACGAATGATTCCATCAAGCCAGAAGTAAAAATCAGTGTACTGGTTAATTACTTAAACAGAAGCCGTCTGCGTATTGAAGTTCCTACCTTTAAATTGATTGGAAAAAATAATACCGGAACATTTGAATGGCTTGGATTAACAAATGACATCACAGTTTCTTCTAATTTAGGAAAAATTGATGGGGACCTAACTGTTGATGGAATGAAATTTGAAAAAGATACTACTAAAGCCAATGTTGGTAAGATTAGCAGTGAATATAATCTTCATGAAACAGAAGAAGGCTTATATTTAGGCGAAGCCAATATGTCTGTACCTTCTTTGGTAGTAGAAGACAAAGGACAAAAAGTTTTTGAACTTGAGAAATTTGCTGTTCAATCCAGCAGCGACATAGATGGTGGCTTGTTTAATTCATATTTTGAGACTTCTCTGGATAAGGTTTTAGCGAATGATAAAACCTACGGCCCTGGGATCTTAAAAATGTCGCTTAAAAATTTAGATGCCCAAGTACTTGCGCAAATGAATAAAGACATTAACAAAATGCAGCAAGGTACTGATGCCGAAAAACAGCAAGCAATGATGGCTCTCTTGCCGCAATTGCCAAAATTATTCAGTAAAGGCGCTGAGTTTAAAATTACTGAGTTGAGTTTTTCAATGCCTGAAGGAAAAATTGAAGGCAATCTGTTGGTAAGCCTGCCTCAAGGTGATATGTCTAATCCATTCCAAATGATTCAAAAAATCCA
The DNA here is from genome assembly GCA_945862405.1 of Legionella genomosp. 1. Classification (GTDB taxonomy): domain Bacteria; phylum Pseudomonadota; class Gammaproteobacteria; order Legionellales; family Legionellaceae; genus Legionella_A. The sequence continues at coordinate 17,075 of CAMAYX010000005.1, read as the reverse complement.
AGGGGAAGGAAGAGTCAAAGTACCAGCGGCAATTGTGAAACAGGTAATGCAAGAGTCTGCTAAACAGCAGCTGAAACAACCTAGCTTGCAACAAGCAATGGTTGATCAAATGCAGCATGACAAAACGCAAGATGCTCAAGCGAATGGTGTTGAGAGCAATACAACTACGCCCGCAGATGCTCAAAAGTCAATGGCTCCTGATTTAGGTCAAACTGCAAGCGCGGATAAACCACAAACCGATGCACAGGCTCAAACTGCTACACCTTCTGCTACACCTGCCACGCCTGCCACGCCTGAAGAAATCGATGCTAAAGCTAAAGCCCAAACTGACGAGAAATTGGCAAGTTTAGTTCAGGCTGGAGTTTTAGTAGCTAAAGGCGATGATTATGTCGTTGAGTTTAAATTAACTGATGGCCAATTGACGGTTAATGGACAGCCATTTAATCCTTCAACTATGAAATTTTAATTTCTCACTAGGGTGGTCCCCGACCACCCTAAATTTACCCAATATTTACAAGCTTTTTGCTTGTTCCAATCAGTTCAATTCGTTAAAATACTTTTTTTGAAAGAAGGAGTTAATAATAATGACAACAATCGGCAATGAAGCTGGGGATACTACTGCGTCATTGGCAGAGAGTGTAACTCAATCAGTGCAAAAATATTTTTCCGAACTCAAGGGTACTGATCCTGTTGATTTATATCAATTTGTTTTGGAAGAAATTGAAACCCCATTATTCAGGGCTGTTATGGAGCATTGCAAGTATAATCAATCTCGCGCTGCTATCATGCTAGGTATTAGCAGAGGTACCCTACGTACCAAACTGCGCCGTTATTTTGATGATAAATACGTAGGCAGCCGAGATTAGAAAAGTCCCATCTTTGGCGCATCTTGTACGATCTCAGGATTAAAAAAATGCTCACATACCAGTATGTATGCTCCGCTTTTTGTAATCCTGAGATCGTACAACCTGCACTAAAAGCTGAAACTTTTCTCCCCCTCCGAGTAGTAGTAATTTAAGGAAATTATCGTATCGCTTCGCTTAATCGTAAATTAGACCTACAAAACAATACTTCAAAGCTTTAATTAAATCAGTTATCCCCTTATCTATACACCTCAAAGACAGACGCTTCAACCGCCAAAACCAAAATGACTTCCTATATTCAAAGGATATTGGGTCAATAATCAAACCACATAAAATATAGATTTGAGCGAAAAAAAACTAAAACAAAAGACATTAAGCAAAGCGCAAATCATCCCAACCTTCAGAGCCACCAGCGATCAGATTTGGTGGAGGTTGAAACCGGCTTTGGTGAGCAAAGCGAAACGAAAGGTTCAAAAGGACCATCGAAGGAGCTACGAGCCGATCAGATTTGATGGAGGTTGAACGATCTCGGGGGTAAAAAAAGGGCAGCATACACCAGGTATGTGAGCATTTTTGTACCCCCGAGATCGTTCAAGATCCGCCAAATCTGACGGTTCGATTATTCGGCAAACATGGAGCTTACCGATTCCTCTTCATAAACGCGTTTAATGGCCTGTGCTAGCATCTCAGCTAAGCTCACTACACGAATTTTAGAACATTCCTGAGCGGCTGGAGAAAGGGGAATGGTATCGGTGACTACGACTTCGTCTAAAGACGAATGCATAATGTTGTCAATGGCAGGACCAGATAGAACGGGATGTGTGATGTAAGCACGCACACTGGTAGCCCCCGTTTTTTTAAGCTCATGCGCTGCAGAGCATAGTGTACCAGCGGTATCTACAATGTCGTCAACGATTACACAATTTCGACCGCGGGGTTCTCCAATAATGTGCATAACTTCTGATTTATTAGGACCGCTGCGGCGTTTATCGATGATGGTAAGTTCGGCGTCATTCAACCGTTTAGCCATCGCTCTTGCACGTACAACTCCACCCACATCAGGAGAAATTACCATTAGATTACTTAATTTTTGTGTTTTAATGTCTTCAAGGAGAATCGAAGTGGAATAAACGTTATCCACCGGCATGCAAAAGAACCCTTGAATTTGATCCGCATGTAAATCTACGGTAAGTACACGTGATATACCAACGGCCGTCATCATATCAGCAACAACCTTTGCAGTAATTGGCACTCTTGCGGAGCGCACTCTTCTGTCTTGACGGGCATAACCAAAGTAAGGAATCACCGCGGTGATTCTTCCTGCTGATGAACGGCGCAATGCATCTGCCATAACCAGCAATTCCATAAGGTTATTATTAGTTGGTGCGCATGTGGATTGGATGATGAAAACATCTCTTCCACGTACGCTATCTAGAATTTCAACCATCGTTTCACCGTCGCTGAATGTACCGACGGTAGCTCTACCAATGGGGATCTCTAAATAAGAAGAGATCTTGCGAGTTAACTCAGGATTGGCATTGCCATTAAAAATCATCATTGTTGACATGTGGATAAGACCTTTGATTATTCGGGCAAATTAAACACATAGCAGAAGACAGCCAGAAAGATATTATTATTATTTGCGCGGTCCGGTGAACGCTTCCTTCCCGGGTATCTTCTGCTGTCTGTTTACTTGATTCAACAAGAATGTGGCTGGGGTGCTAGGATTCGAACCTAGGAATGCAGGGATCAAAACCCTGTGCCTTACCACTTGGCGACACCCCAATAAGCTGTTGATTTTTCATCCTTGAAGATCGCTGCCAAGCTGCGAACTGCTGCGTATTGTGCAGTGAAACATGAGGGTTGTCAATGTCGCAATGATAAAAAATTTTAGCGAAAATGTATCGCCCTGATTTATAGGTAACAAGCCTTCAGAGGGATGTGTTGTTAGTAACTAAACATTCCAATGATTAATGACTAGTTTTACGCTAACTCCATTTCCCTGTAGATTAATTCTGTTGGGTAAATCTACATTCCCTACACGGGTATAGCCGTTATAGTTAATGGTGTATCCGCCTTGGCGCAAGCTCACTAAATGACGGGATGCATCTCTATTTTCGCCTTGAACTCCGCCAGGAGCAGGTATTCCGCGAACCCAGTAATAGAAACTATTTAAAGGTAATCGGATTCCCGTTTGCTTCTGTAATAAGTCTTCTGCGCTCCTAGATGTAATTGTTTTAGGACCATCTTTGTAGTTTACAACGCTGCCATGTTTTTCAACAATTACGGTACCACTACCTAAGGGGCCAAAGAGACGAATGTTGTAGGAGCCCGCGCCATTCTGTTGCCAGTTAACTGAAGCTGACCAAGCTTTACCATTACCTTTTGCCGCCATTGCTCCTGACAAACTCCAAGAGTTGATGGATGCTGCATTCCCGGCAGCTTTTCCTTCAGGCATCTGCCCTGGTTTATTTCCAACCGTTACGTTTTGCGAGCTGTCGGTTGGAATATTAGCGGCTGCAGTGTCTGGTGGGGGTGGAGGGGCGCACGCAGTTAATAAGGCGAGAGGTAGAATACAGGCTGGTTTGAAAATATTCATAGTAATTAACTCCGTTTATTACTTAAAAATAGAAGAATTAGGTAACCGAGGGATAGCGATAGTATTTCAATTTACAATACGATAGACTTCGAAATTATGCAATTTAACCGTCTAATTTATGAAGAAAAAAGCAATATATCCAGGTACATTTGACCCAGTTACAAATGGTCATATTGATATTATCAATCGTGCTTCACGTTTATTTTCTGAAGTCGTAGTAGCTGTCGCTAATAATCACAGCAAACGTCCATTCTTTCCTTTGAATCAACGCATTCAACTGTTACAACAAGCAGTGAAGAAAATGCCTAGTGTAACTGTTGTGGGCTTTGATAATTTGTTAATTGATTTTGTTCGTGAACAGCACGCCGATGTCATATTGCGAGGTTTACGTGCCGCAGCTGACGTAGAATATGAGTTTCAACTTGCTGGAATGAACCGTAAATTAGCCAAAGAAATTGAAACCATTTTCTTGCCTCCTGCAGAAGAATACATGTGTATCTCTTCTACCTTAGTTCGTGAAATTGCTGCGCTTGGAGGCGATATTACCCCTTTCGTGCCTGAGTCAGTCTCGTTGGCATTTGCAAAAATTTGTTCAAATGATGCCTAGGCGGCTAATTTTAAGTTTTCTTCTGTATTCATTTTGTACTGCTTTATCTGCAGCTGAACCTCCACCAGGCTATGCTATTGCTAGTGCCCATCCTCTTGCCACTCGTGCAGGTTTAGAAATTCTTGCCAAAGGCGGAAATGCATTTGATGCAGCTATAGCGGTGAGTGCTGCACTAGCGGTAGTTGAACCATACCATTCTGGTTTGGGTGGCGGCGGTTTTTGGCTCCTGCATTTGGCAAAAACTGAACAAAATATATTTGTAGATGGCCGGGAAGTCGCGCCGGGTGCTGCAACTAAGACCATGTTTTTGTCAGCTGATGGAAATCAAATACCAGGGTTATCACTAAATGGGGGCTTATCGGCTGCTATCCCTGGAGAACCTGCCGCTCTAGTTTATATCGCTGCTCATTATGGACATTTACCACTATCTGAAAGTTTAGCACCTGCCATTCGCTTAGCTGAAAAAGGATTCCCAGTCGACCCGCAACTCTACTACTTTCTAACTATGGGAGACAGATTGCAGCAGTTGCAAAAAAACCCAGCTTCAGCAGCTATTTTTTTGCGCCAAGGACGTCCTTATAAAATTGGCGAGCTATTCGTGCAAACAGACTTAGGGAAAACTCTACGCGAAATAGCAGCTAAAGGACATGACGGATTTTATCAAGGTGCAGTCGCCGAGAAATTAGTTTCAGGTATAAATAATGCGGGCGGGGTTTGGCAGTTAAAGGATTTAGCCTCCTATCAGGTCAAAGTTCGTCAACCTCTAGAAGGTAACTACAAGGGGATGCACATTGTAACTGCACCATTACCTTCTGCGGGTGGCGTAGCGCTAATTACAATGTTAAATATATTATCGGAATATCCTTTGTCTTCGTTGAAGAAGGTTGAGAGAATTCATTACATTGTAGAGTCCATGAGACTCGCTTATTGGCAGCGAGGTGATTTGGGTGATCCTGATTTCATTCAGACGCCAATAAGCCAATTGTTATCGCCAGAAAACGCAAAAAAATTGCGGGGGAACATACTGCCAACAAAAGCGACTCCAAGTGAAGCTTTAAGTCAAAAAAATATAATGAATTTACGTCCTGGCGAAACCACCCATTTTTCTATCCTAGATGGTGATGGGAATCGTGTTGCAGCAACATTATCCATTAATTATATTTTTGGTAGTAGCGTGGTAGCAGGTGGCACAGGCGTTCTTTTAAACGATCATATGGACGATTTTTCTATTAAGGTCAATGTGAAAAATGTGTTTGGCCTTGTGGGAAGTGAGAAAAATTCAATTGAGCCGGGTAAAAGACCTCTTTCTAGTATGACGCCTACGTTTTTAGAAATGCCTAATCGCATTGCAATTTTAGGCACTCCCGGAGGTAGTCGTATTCCTTCCATGGTGTTGTTAGCGGCGTTAAGTTTTGCTGACTCCTATGGGGCAATCACCATGGTTTCTAAAATGCGATTTCACCACCAATATCTCCCGGACGTATTGGTGCACGAACCCAACAGCTTCGATACGGTATTAAGACATCAGCTGCAAGTTATGGGATATCATCTTAACGAGTTGCAAGAATATTATGGGGACATGCAGGCAATTACCTGGGACAAGGTACTGATCACTGCCGCTTCTGATCCTAGGCATATTGGTTTAGCGTCGGTAGTTCTTAAACAGAATACAGGTGGGTATGGCGTAACCCATTAACGGTTGGGTTATGCCCCCTCAGATCGTCAAAGATGCTCCGAAGATGGCTGTCCTACTAACCGCTCGATTTCTTTGTGCACTAGTTGCATCAATGCCTCTTTTTCCTCAATCGTATATTTCGAGGCATCAATGGCTTTACCAATGTGTACTTCGGCGGTTTGCTCAATATTAAATTGCAGGCTGCGAGCAGGTAAAATATCAAAAGCACCTCTTATCCCTATGGGAATGATAGTGGCTTTTGCTTGTATAGCGGTGATAAATGCTCCTTTTTTGAACGATGATAATTTCCCATCTTTTGATCGTGTACCTTCCGGAGCAACCCACATAACGATACCGCTGATCAGCAAATCCTGCATCGCATCTAAATCTTTTATTGCCTGGCGGCGATTTTTGCGATCAATAAAAGGGAACTCTGAGGCTCTCATAGCACCCGCTAGGAATGGGATTTTTTCCATTTCCTTTTTTGCCAGCATGCGGACAGAATGCTTGGGGAAAGCTTTTAAACTTAATGGTATATCGTAAAGACTGCTGTGATTGCACATAATAATAGTAGGTTGCCCGGGTTGGGGTTCACTCCCATGGGGGTTGTAGAGTTTATAATTCACTTTAACGGCATTTAGAATGCGGTTGACCCATAGCTGTAGAGTACTGTCTACCCAGGTTCTTGAAATGGAGCCCAAAAAACGCTTGATAATAGCTCTAATGCTGGTATTCAAAGAATACAGTACGGATAACAAGATAATCCACAAGGTACGTATTTTACTAATTTTCATGAAACAATCTCGAGTAAGTGTTTAGGATAAAAGCAAAGGTTGACATGTTGGACAATAAAACGAATTCCTACTCGCGATGATAGTACTTTCGATGAGGGTTTGACAGCGGGGACAAGAAGAATTTTTTTTTCCATAAATGAGCAACTCATTGGCAAAGTAACCAGGTTTACCATCGGAGCCCAGAAAATCACGCAGGGTTGTTCCTCCGGCTTTAATAGACTTGGTGAGAACTTCACGAATGTAGTTCACTAAATTAATACAATCAGAAAATTTAAGCAATCCCGCGGGGGTATTAGGATGAATCCCTGCAAGGAATAGACTTTCCGCCGCATATATATTACCAACGCCAACAACAATTTGGTTGTTCATAATGAACGATTTAATGCCTTGCTTTCTAAACTTTACGCGACAGTGTAAATAATCGGCGGTAAAGTCGGAAGAAAGTGGTTCCGGGCCAAGATTCTTGAACAATCTGTGCGAATTTATCGGAGTAGATATGTACAAAAATAATCCGAATCGGCGTGGATCATGAAATCGTAGTAGGGTGCCATTATCCAAACACACATCAATGTGGTCATGCTTCTTTAATGGCGAATTATTTGTGAGGATGCGCAGATTTCCAGACATGCCAAGATGAATCAATATACTCCCATGAGCTAAATGAACAATAAGATATTTTGCGCGCCGAGTAACACCGAGAATGGGTTGATGCGCACAAATTTCATTAATATTACCGTTTACCGGAGTCCGAAGCCTAGTTTCACGTACGATAATTTGCGTAATAGTACGATCAAGTAAATGAGGTCGAATGCCCAAACGCGTGGTTTCAACTTCTGGTAATTCAGGCATTGAGGATTAATCTCTTTTATCGTGTTCAATGATACGGCCTTCTTGTTCTTGCGGCGCTTGAGGGGGTTGTTGTTTAGGAAATAGATAATTTTTCACCGCAACAACCACACAAAGAGTTGCGCCGATTATAAGACCCCATATTAATAGATAAGAAAACATAATTAATAGACCAACTGCAAATGCCAATGTTATTCCTAGGATGATAAATGGAATAATTTGTTCTATAATTCTTTGAAATTTCATATTCATGGCAATTCCTGCATAAGCTAATCTTGGAAAAGATATTTTAAATTATCGTTCACAATTCGTTTGTATGCAATGCGGATTGTACAAGATATAGTAAAATAAGATATAATAGTGCAGCAAATTCAATTCAAGATAGATTATGCTTACGCACTTCAAAGTTTATTCAACCCAAGGGAGTAATTAATGATGTTTGGTGTCTTAAACTTGTCGTTTTGGGGGTATGTATTAGCAATCATAATAGTAACTCAAATTACGATTGCTTCCGTGACCATTTATTTGCACAGAAATCAAACCCACCGGGCTTTAACATTACACCCAGTGATCAGTCATACTTTTAGAATGTGGCTTTGGTTAACAACTGGCATGATAACTGGTGAATGGGTTGCTATTCATCGCAAACACCATGCTACTACGGATGTTGAAGGCGATCCGCACAGTCCTAAGGTTTTAGGATTAAAGAAAGTTTTTTGGCAAGGGGCTGAGCTGTACCGCGAAGCACGAAAAGATAAAGAAATGATTGCCAAATACTCGCACGGCACTCCTGATGACTGGATGGAGCGTAATATATACAAACGCTATTCAAGCCGTGGTGTTCTTATTATGTTTCTGCTCGATCTTTTGTTATTTGGTATTCCAGGAATAACAATTTGGGCGATTCAAATGATATGGATTCCTTTATGGGCAGCCGGTGTTGTTAATGGCGTAGGCCATGCTTGGGGATATAGGAATTTCGAATGTCCTGATGCTGCGACCAATGTTTTTCCATGGGGCTTTTGGATTGGCGGTGAAGAGCTTCATAATAACCACCACACTTTTGCTTCTTCTGCTAAGTTTTCAGTTAAATGGTGGGAATTCGATATTGGTTGGATGTATATTCGTTGTCTTTCTTTCTTGGGCCTTGCTAAAGTTAAAAAGCTTCCGCCTAAATTAGCCCGCCAAGAAGGCAAGTTGCATGTTGACTTAGACACAGTAAAAGCAGTTGTTTCTAACCGCTTTCAAGTGATGTCACATTACTATAAAAACGTAATGAGACCCATTCTTCGCCATGAGAAACGTACCAACGTTAACAAGTCTGATAAGCGTTTATTTCAAAGAGCGGGACGTTTACTGCGACTTGAAGAAGGATTATTGACGCAAGGTGCATCTAAGCGTTTACAAGCCTTGTTAGAGCGTTATGAGCGTATACGGTTAGTTTATAGTTATCGACAATCGTTACAAAACATCTGGTCTAAAACTGCCAGCTCGCAAAAAGAACTCATAGATTCTTTGCAGAACTGGTGCAAGCAAGCAGAAGAGTCGGGTTTGGAAGTTTTACGCCAATTTGCTCAGCAAATAAAAGCTTACGTTCCCAAAACGGTTAATGTCTGATCCTTTTCTCTGAGTCAAAAGGGGCTGAAAAAATTCATTCTAGCTAATGAAAATCAGCCCCTAATGACAGCCAGCATTGTGAGATCTCAGCCCATTCTGTAGTATAATTTATGGATAAAGATTAGTTTTTTTTTAGGAGGAAAGGCCTATGGAACGACGAGTGGCGATCGTTACAGGCGGTACAGGAGGTATTGGTTCGGCTATTAGCCAACGACTGGCCTCTGAGTATCAAGTGGTTGCGTGTTATTTTAAAAATGGTAAGCACGAAGAAGCAAAAAATTGGCAGTCCCAGCAAAAAGACTTAGGCCATGACATCGACATTCTTTATGCGGATATATCTCATTTTCAAGACTGTGAAAAATTAGCCAGCTTGGTGTTGGAGCGTTACGGCCGTATTGATGTTTTGGTAAATAACGCAGGTATTACCAAAGATACTAGTCTTCGTAAAATGACCCCTGAGCAATGGCAAGAAGTCTTAAATGCAAATTTAACCAGTGTATTTAATGTGACGCGCAACATTTTACCAACCATGCTCAATCAAGAGTATGGACGAATTATCAGCATATCTTCAATCAACGGACGTAAAGGGCAATTTGGGCAATGCAATTATGCAGCAACCAAAGCGGCATTGTATGGTTTCACTAAAAGTCTTGCTCAGGAAGTAGCGAGTAAGGGTATTACTGTTAATACCATTTCTCCTGGATATATTGAAACTCCTATGTTGGCGATGGTGAAAGAAGATGTATTAAATGCCATCATCAGAAGTATTCCCATAGGACGACTAGGGAAACCTGAGGAAATAGCTGCTGCGGTTGAGTTTTTAGCTTCTCCTGAATCCAGTTTTATCACCGGTACAAATCTCGATGTGAATGGGGGCCAATACATGTAAGAGGCCGCTATGAAAAACAATAAAGTAGTTTTAATTACAGGCGGCGTAGGTGACATAGGAACCGTGATTGCAAAACAACTGGACTCTAGTTATCGACATGTTGTGGCACTCGATGTTGCGAAAGATGATGACGTTCGAATTTGGCTAAATCAACTGGTGCAGCAAAACTATCATAATGTCATGTATCGTGAAATGGATGTTACAAATTTTACAGAATGTAAAAATGTAATCGATGAGATATATGGTGAATTTTCTAGAATTGATACTGTCATTAACAATGCGGGAATAACTCGAGATTCTGTTTTTCATAAAATGACCGAAGCACAATGGAATGATGTATTAAGAGTAAATCTTGATGGTATGTTCAATGTAACCCGTAATGTAGTTGAGTATATGAGGGAACAAGAAGCGGGACGCATCATCAATATTTCTTCCGTTAATGCTCAGAAAGGACAATTTTCACAGGCAAATTACGCCGCTTCTAAATCTGGGATTTATGGTTTTACTAAAAGCTTGGCGCAAGAGCTGATGGTAAAGAATATAACGGTCAACAGCATTTCTCCTGGATATGTAGATACTCATTTGATGCAAGGAATTCGGCCAGATATTCTGGAAAAAATCATTGAGCAAATACCCGCCAAACGTTTAGCCAAACCAGAGGAAATTGCTTGGGCTGTTCAATTTTTATTGGATGAAAGAAGTCAATATATTACCGGTGCAAGCTTGTCCATTAATGGCGGATTGCATATGTATTAAGAATGGGAAAATATGTCTAGATTAATTAAGAAATATAAAAATCGCCGCTTGTACGATACTGAGACAAGCCAATACATTACCATTGAAGATTTGCATCAATACGTTATAAAAGGTGTAGAATTTCATGTTGAAGACTCCGATAGTGGTAAGGATCTCACTAATGCTACGCTATTACAGATATTAGCCGAAGTTGATACTGAAACTTCGCAATTTTTATCTCCTCAAATTTTGCGACATCTGATCTCTTTGTCCCATCATCCCATGAGTAAGTTTTTTCGCGTTATGATGGAAGACATGATCAAAAACATGGAACAGCAAGTTGTTAATAACTCGTATATAGATGATTACAAAAAACTGCAAGATAGCTGGGACAAGCAATTAAAAGAACTTATGAGCAACTGGCAAAACATGTTTCGTAAATAAATTGGTGCACTGCAAAAAAAAATCGTGGTTATCTTGACAAAACTAGTACTCCTTTTGTACAATTATATTGTGCAATGCAACAAATTTAGGGGAGTATCATGATGAATCAAGAATATTTTAAGAAATTATCCGATATGGCTAAAAAGGCGCAAGAACCTTTACAACAAATAGCTGAGTTGAATGTTAAAACGCTACAAAGCTTTTCTTACATTAAACCGGATGAGTTTGCTAACGTAAAGCCCGAGGATTTGCTTGAAAAGCAAATTGGTTTGGCAGTTGCGAATGGCCATAAAGCTTTGGATTATTTACAGAAATCTTTCCAAATCCTTGAAGGTGTAATGCTATCATTTGTACAAGATACAAAGAATGAGCTGAAAAAAGCGGATAAAAAGAATTAATTTAAACACCAGGGCTGTGACAATTCGCTTACCGAGTAAGATTGCAGAATTGTCACCAGACCCTAAAATCGCGCTAGAATAAAATGCGGTTTTAATAATTATGACATTGTAAATTCTTTTTGTTGTTCAAGCTGCTGTTCATTGGTTTTCATAAAAATGTAACTTCCAGGTGCGGACTCTATCGCTTTGTATGGAAGTGAAGACAGGTTTCGGGCATTTACCTCTTTCCCTGAGTTTATTTCCAACCACATTTTCCATTCCGGCCACCAGGAGCCAGATTGCTGCTGGGCATCGGCTAACCATTCGTCAGCGGACTCATGATAATGTTGATTCCGATAATAACCATATTTTTCTGATCCCGGAGGAATGACGATCCCAGCGATATGTCCAGAGCCTCCTAAAATAAAATGTTTTTCTCCTTTCATAAGCTGAAATCCGAGATAGGTGGTTTTCCAAGGCGCTATATGATCTTTTTGAGTTGAAACAAAAAACGTGGGTGTTTTAATGTTGGTAACGTCAATAGGGGTTCCATTTAAAACAAGCTGGTTTGGCTTAATGAGCTCATTGTGCAAATACATCCATCTGAGATATTGCGAATGCATTTTCGCTGGCATATTTGTAGCATCTGCATTCCAAAATAAAATATCGAAAGGGACCGGATTTTTGCCACGTAGATAGTTTTTAATAAAAAATGACCAAATCAGATCGGTAGCTCGTAAAGAGTTGAAGGCCGTGGCCATAAAATGGCCTTCTAAGTAGCCTTTATGACTCATGCGTTCTTCTAGCTTTACGATTTGTTCTTCGTCGATGTAGACGGAGATATCTCCAGGATCACTAAAATCAATCATAGATGCTAAAAATGTCGCGCTGTTTATGGAAAAGTCTTGGCGTGCACTTTGATACGCCAGCAAAATGGAGAGTAGAGTACCACCAATACAAAAGCCTAGGGTATTTACGGTTGGTGTATTAAGTTGTTTTTTTATTACATCGATAGCTGCTAACGGACCTTCATGAAGGTATTCAGATATACCTTTATCTGCATAGCGATGGTCAGGATTAACCCAAGAAATCGAAAAAACGGTAAATCCTTGCTTCACCAACCAGCCAACTAAAGAATTTCCAGGGCTTAAATCCAAAATATAATATTTATTAATCCACGGAGGAATCACTAATATAGGTATGCTGTAAACATGTGTGGTTTGTGGGGTATATTGAATGAGTTCGATCAAGTCGTTTTTATAAATTACATGACCAGGAGTCTGGGCGATGTTTACTCCAATTGTAAATGCCGAGTCATCTGTCATTTTTATGATAATTTGCGAACTATTATTTTCCAGATCATCTAACAAATTATGTAAACCTTTGAGCAAATTTTTCCCTTTGCTTTGCAGGGTTTCGGATAGGAGTTCAGGATTGGTATGAACAAAGTTTTCTGGCGATAAGGCATCAAGAAACTGACGCATAATAAATCGCACTCGTTGAGCAATTTTTTTATCTTCAAACTCAAGATCATGCAACAGTTCTTGCACGTGTTCACGAGCAAGCAGGTAATGTTGAGATAGAAGATTAAAAAAAGGATTATTGACCCATTCTTCTTTCGCAAATCGTTTATCGGAAACGGGCATTGAGGTTCCATCTAACCAATGTTTCATCTGCTCTTGGGAAAGAAGTAATGCAGTCTGGCCATAGGTCATTTGTTTTTGCCAAAGTTTCTCTGGATTTTTAATTAGCGTACAAACCATGTATTGGAGATCGCGAGTAAACGTGATAAATTTTTCCATCCAAGACGGATATTGCAAGGGCTGTTGCTGCATCTTTGTAAATAGGCGCAAGCTTTTATCAGCTATAGCTTGCATAATTTCATTCAATTCGATATCGGGATCCACTGGCGCTCCAAGAAGCCACCATTGCTGTGAGGTGGTTTTCCATTTAGAATCAAGATTTTCATTCCAAGACAGATGAAATGTCAACATAGGATATTTGGAAAATGAAAAATGGACTCTAGAAAATTAAAACTTACCTTCGTAACCCTTTTCGTAATTTGGTTGGCCAGCGGGTATTATTTTTGGGAAAAATACCTGAATGATCATTATTTAGGCAGCTATGATCAATATGGCTTACCCATCCAACTGTCAAACCCTGGGTATGATTTAGTTTACCACGCATGGTTTTTATGGGCATTTCCGCTTATTACCTTATTCATTCCAATGCTTTATTGGAGTTTAAGTAACATTGTTAAGTTCAAAGCTCTTTCCAAAAACCTAGCTAGCAAGTGTGATAGGCTTGAAATAGAAATCAATGCAAAGGATTATGAACTCAAAAGCAAAATAGAGGAGTTCGATAGAAAGGAGCAAGAATACATTATCAATGAACAAAAAAATGAAACAGAGTCACTTCGAGAATATAATGAGGTGTATGCGTCATTTAAAGAACATCAAATTGAACATCAAAAATTGCAAAACAATTATCTTCAATTAGAAAAGAAACTACAAAACTTACAAATCGATTACAAAAAAAGCCTACAATTTATTGAAAAACTATTAGCTAAAATAAAGAAAGAATAACAGCTCTAGGTTCATCGTGGATTTTGGGGTAGACAATTCGCTAGCTTGATTCGTAGCCACTAAGGTACAATCGCAAATATTTTTCTAGCCTGCATTCTTTATGCATTTGAAAGAACTTAAACTCTCCGGGTTTAAATCCTTTGTGGATCCAACCTTAATACCATTTCCTAGTCAGCTCACGGCTGTTGTGGGGCCGAATGGATGTGGAAAATCTAATATCATAGATGCTGTGCGTTGGGTTATGGGCGAAAGCTCAGCTAAAACCTTGCGCGGAGAATCCATGATCGACGTCATTTTTAATGGTTCTTTAAATCGTAAACCCGTAGGCCAGGCTTCTGTTGAGTTAGTTTTTGACAATAGTCTAGGCCGTTTTGCCGGACAACATGCGAATTATCAGGAAATTTCAATTAAACGCCTAGTAACTCGCCATGGAGAATCATTCTATTATCTGAATGGGAGCAAATGCAGACGACGTGACATTTTTGACATTTTCTTGGGTACTGGAGCTGGAACTAAAGGTTATGCAATTATTGGCCAGGATATGATTTCTAAGCTGATTGAGGCTAAACCCGAGGAACTTAAAGGTTATATAGAAGAGGCCGCAGGGGTTTCTAAATATAAAGAGCGCCGTCGCGAATCGTTGCAACGTATAGAACAAACACGTGAGAATTTAGCGAGAGTTAATGATATCAGGGAAGAGCTGCAAAAGCAGTTACAACGGTTAGAACGACAAGCTAAAGCAGCTGAAAAATACACGCTACTGAAGAAAGAAGAGCGGCAATTTCGTGCAGAAATTCTAGGGCTAAAATGGAAGGCTTTAAAAAAAGATGAAACGATTGTACGTCAGGAAATATTAGATCTTTCTACTGTGTTCGAGAAACACCAAGCCACGTTAGCTCATACGCTAGTTCAAAACCAATCAATGCGAATAAATCTTGAAGAACTTAGGGATAAGGTACAAGAGGCACAAAATAACTCTTTTCAAATGGGTACAAAAATTGCTCGCATGGAAGAGCATTTAAATCAACAAAAGCGTGAGAAAGAACGACTTAGTCATGACCTTCAACAGATATTAATCGACCTTAAACAAACTAATGAGCACATTGAGAACGAACAGATTGATTGGCAAGCCTGCACCAGTGCTATAGAGACATTGCTGCTTGAATTTAATGACTCAAAGACCAAACTAAGTAAACAGCAAGAAGAGTTTCATCGTAGACAGTTAGAAGATAGGGAATGGAAAGTTGATTGGCAAAATCTGCAAAATTTGCAAAATCAGAATGCCCAGAAAATTGAGCTTAGCAAACTTCGATTGCAGAATTTAGAGCAACGTCGGCAGAAGAATCAAGTGCAAATGGAAAAGTTGTTGCAGGACAAAAAGAGTCTGCAGATAGAGCCGTTGGCCAAAGATCTGGCCGCAGTGCAGGAGCAAACGGTTCTTGCCCAACAACAATACAGCAAATTGACTGAACAGCAAGAAAAATTAATAGAAGCAGAAGTAAAAATTACCCGAGAAATTACGGACTTAGAACAAGAAATCCATGCAGCACAAGACGTATTGCAACAACATTCTTCCCAATACGCTGCATTGCAAGCGGCCCAACAAGCCGCGTTAAATTCTCGGGATGGAAAATTGAACCTTGAGAATGCTGAAAATCTTAAGCGATTATTTGATGGTTTGGAGGTCGAAGAACAGTGGATTAATGCATGTGAGTTTGTCCTAGAGGATTGTTTGAACGCATTTATCTTAGAGGACCAAGAAGACGTACTAGTAAACTTAAACAAGCTAAAACAAGGCCCTGCTGTTTTTGTAACGGAGCGGCAAAGAAATCATCAACGTAGAAATGAACCTTTATTGATAGATAAAATCCATGGGAAATTACCGCATTGGATTTTTTCCTTGGATACAATTATTGCTGCTAATACCCTTGAGGAAGCTATAACTATTCTTCCTCAATTAGACTCTTTAGAATCCATCATAACACCTGATGGATTTTGGTTAGGGGCGGGCTGGATGAAAGCCGCCAATTTTGAAGCATCTTTGGGGGCTGGGTTATTACAACAAAAACAGGCTTTAATAACTACAAAAGAAAAACTAGAAACGGCCAAGCTGGTTTTAGATAATCTCTTACAACAACGTCAAAAACTCCATCAGCAACTAGTAACTCAAAGACAACAATTAGAAGAATATCAACGGTCCTTGACGCAGTTACGGAGATCTTTGCACGAGTTAGAGGCTGACGAGAATCGCAAAAAACATCTATTAGAGCAAACGCGGGTTAAGCTTTCAGTTATTGATAACGAACAATTGGAATTGCAGGAAGAGATGGAGTCTATAACTGTGGAATATATGGATATAGACCAGCAACATCTGCAAGCATTGGAAAGCCAAAAGGAATTAGAAGAACAAAAGGGGCAACTACAGACGCAGTTTGATAAAAAATCTCAAGAATTAGAACTTTGCCGTTCAGAACTGGAAGCTGCGCGTACAGCTATGCAACAAATTGAACTGCAAAAACAAAAAGAACATCTGCGCGTGCAACAACTACAGGACAGCATACTCAAGGAAGAAACCCGCTTAAACAAATTAAATGCGCAAAAACTGAAGCTGGAAGAGGATTTACAAAGATTAGACGTTCTCGATGGACTTGGAGAGTCTTTAGAGGAACATATAAATACCTATCGCACGATGGAAGACGAATTACTCAATAAGCGAAAGCAATTAGAAGAGTTGCAATTTAAGCTTAACGCTACTGAACAGGAAAATCTTAAAGTTGAGCAACAGGCGAAAGAGCTGCAGGATAAAATTCAAGAGCAAACTATGCTTGAACAAAGTCTGGTCATTCGATTGCAAGGACTATACGACGCCTTAATTGAGTTAGAAGTAGATGTTGAAGTTTTATTAACCCATTTAGCGGAAGCGGATTTATTAGCTCGTGAGCGAGAACTAACCAAGCTAGTTGAAAAAATAAATCGATTGGGTCCAGTCAACCTAGTCGCTATTCAAGAATATGAAACCGAGTCCGAGAGAAAACGCCATTTAG
>CAMAYX010000004.1 GCA_945862405.1 Legionella genomosp. 1 | reverse complement strand
TCATTTGCATGATTTGTCGGATACGCACCGCAATGGTTTTTACACTCATCAGATGGCAGTTTTCAAAAATGATATTGCCAACATGGTCTCCACAATCTGGTAACTTAACCACAATAGCTACGTATGCTTCTTTGCTTTGATACAGTTTTTTGTGGCTTAAGAAATTTCTAAAGGAATCTTGAGACGCCAAGCCTTGACTAATAGCTTGTAACATGAGGGTAGTAATTGTTTCAGGTGGAAATTTTTTATTAAAGAAATCTAAAGCGGTGACATTAATATTGAATTCACCCGACATCGTGGGATCGCTGGGATTGTCCCATTGCGTCATAAACACCTTACGAATTGGCGTCATCTCGACTTCTTGGGTCATATGCGTGTATTCATATATTTTAGGAAATATCTCTAAGGCCAAGTCCATGAAGAATTTCCATTTTTCACTTGGTTCAAGATTTATTTTTTTCAATTGCTCAGTATGTTTTGCATTAAGTGACTGAACAAATTCCATAGAACCTTGTGCACCTTGTAAAGAACAAACCGACAATACATATTTGTATTGTAAAAAGATGTTCGTGAGTAATTGTTCTTCTAAGTATTCCAATTTACTGCGAACTTCTTCCATATTGGGAAGCCCGATATCGCGATAAAGCTCTGCTTCACATACATGACGATGTTCGTCATCTATGATGACTTGGAAGACTTCTGGGGCAACGTTTTGTCGTTTTAAACTATAAAAAATTTCCTCAATCCAACCTTCGCTGATTAGATTTAACAGCACGACTGCTACTTTAGGATCGTCTTCTTCACGAATGAAGTTACAAAGAACTTCTACGTTGGTGTTATAAGCAGGAGGTACCGCATGCGGGGCACATAACATATAAACAATCTTGGTGAATACCAAACCATGGAAAATTTCGTCCAACAATTGTACGTGCATTCTTTCCTTATAGACTTCTGAAGAAAGCTTGTCTTTAAACTTTAAGGGTACTTGAATCGCTAGAACTTCTAATTGCGCCAACAGTGAAAACGTATAGATATAAAGTAACTTATCGTACTTCAACTCAAATGGAAGTCCATTCTTGAATAAATCATCCATCCTTTTTTTGATTAATGTCTTATCATCATCGCTTATTTGTTCCCAGCCTTCATAAATCCATTTCTCTGCACCCCAAGAAGGCTTTATGATTTGATTAAGTTCTTCCACGATTCATCCATTTTAAATACAATTCGATGAATGATACCTATGGGGTATAGACAGCGTCAAGTTTGGACGAGAGAGAAGTCACATATGGCAAAAGTTAAACCGTTTTTAAAATGGGCAGGAAGCAAGTTTCGTTGTCTAGATAAAGTACTACCAGTATTTTCAGAATCTTATCGGCTGATTGAGCCATTTACTGGTTCTGCTGCGGTATTTCTCAATGCTAATTTTACTGAATACTTATTAGCGGAAGACAACAATGATTTAGTTTTGCTCTTTCAATGCGTGCAAGAGCAAGGACTTTCATTTATTTCCTACTGCGAACAGTTTTTTATTCCTGCTAATAATACTCCCGAGCGCTATTACTACTGGCGAGAGCAATTCAATAAGTGTACCAACGTACGCAAGAGAGCTGCTCTGTTTCTGTATTTAAATCGGCATGGTTATAATGGGCTCTGCCGTTATAACAGCAGTGGTATTTATAACGTTCCCTTTGGACGTTATCTAAAACCATATTTTCCTAGAGCAGAAATGCAATTTTTTGCATTAAAAAGCCAAAAAGCGAGTATTATTCACAGCGATTTTCGCTCCACAATGCAACAAGCCACTTCGGGGGATTTAATTTACTGCGATCCACCCTACGCACCTCTTGATCAGACTTCAAATTTTACTTCGTATACCAATAAAAAATTTGGAGAGAATGAACAAATTATTTTGGCAGAATTAGCCGTTGAGTGCGCAGGACGCGGGATTGAGGTGCTCATATCAAATCATGATACACCTTTCACCCGGCATCATTATCGTCAAGGAGAGATTTTTTCATTTCCTGTTAGCAGGTCCATAAATTGCAAAGGAAATAACCGATATCCCGTTAGGGAGTTGCTGGCTGTATTTCGCCCATCACGCTTTATTTAATGGGCGAGGATCTTTTAGAAAGAAACCAGCAATCATGACCATGAGCAATGATAATGGTAAGATTGAAAGAGCCAATTGATAATCTACTACGGAATAAACATGCTCTCCTGCAGTAATCGTGTCATCACGGAAGGTATCTAATAATTTCCCGACTAACGGTTGGAATATTACCCCACCTAGTGTTACGATCATGTTAGTTGCAGCAAATACCGTCCCTGATAGTTTTGCACCACTGTTTTCTTTTGCCATTACGAAAACAATGATCTCTGTAGCACTAAAAACACCGTACAAAAATAGCAAAATATAGAGTGCTGTATGCGACAGTCCTGGATAATAAAGAATCAAGCTGATGCAGATTAAGGACAGAAATGCTCCTAATACTAACGGGAATACACGTCTACCCGTCCAATCTGAGAAATATCCTGATACAGGAGCGCCCACGGCCCACCCTAAAAACATGGCAGAAATTGCTCTCGCGGCTTCAACTTTTGTTAGGTGATGCGCTTGCTCTAAGTAAGTTTTTCCCCATAATTCCCCAAACACGGACAAAGAGGTATACAAACAAGCACCCACAAAACCAATCAACCATACCTGTGGGGAAACCAAGACGCGGATTACATTCTGAATAAATTCAGGGAAAGGTTGTATTTTACCGTATGACTTTTCAGGTCCGTCACGTACGAAGAGAAATATGATGACAGTTAACCCTATGCCAAAGTACACCATTAGGTTTAGCACATGCTGCAAGCCTAAGGTAACAGCCATTTCCGTAATTTTTACTTCCCCATACACTAAGCCCAACATTCCCATCGTAGTAATTAGACCAGCAACGAGAGAAAAATAACGTCTAGGAAGCCAATGAATAGCTAGGGACAATACCCCAACGAATGCGAAAGAAGATCCAAACCCTACTAAAAATCGCCCTGATCCAGCGATCCATAAAGAATTTGAATACGTAAACATAAATGAGCCAATCGTGCAGCATAAACACGCAAAGGACAGCAAGCGCCTTGGGCCGAAGCGATCCATTAAAAGACCAACGGGCATTTGCATAGGTGAATAGGCAAAATAATAAAATGCAGAGAGCTGGCCAAACGTAGAAGCAGAGATATTGCCAAATGCCTCGCTCAGTTCGCTCTGTAATGCGCCTGGAATAATTCGTAAAACAAATTCATAGCAATAAAACATACCACCAATGGCACAAATCAAAGCTCCTAAATAAATTTGCTTTTTTTGCATAGTGTTAAGTTCTTTCATCATGCTCAGCTTGGGCGTAAGTTTCCTTTAAAAAGAAAGTTAAGAGTGCTGCTATAAGTATACCCAAAGGTACAATGGACAATGCAAATTGATAATCCTCTACACTATATAATTGTTGCATATTCGTTAACGGCAAATCCTGAACTGGCATTTTGGACTGACGAGTTATCAAACTCCAATCCAGCAAACGTCCCACCAGTGGTTGCAATAACATGGCGCCAATCATTACGATCATATTAGTCGTAGCAATTGCGGTGCCTGCAGCTTCTTTGGGACTCAATTCACGTCCTACAGCAAAAACGATGGACTGTACGCTGTACAGCAATCCTAAAAGAAACATTAAACAGTTTAAGCCCTTAGTACTTAATCCAGGTATGTACATGATACTCATCATAACCAAAGCTGCACTGGCGGCGCCAATTAGCATAGGAAGCTTTCGTCTATGAATTTTATCAGAGATGCAACCCATTAAAGGTGCACCAATGGTGAATCCTAAGAACAGCATAGAGTTGGCAAAATGAGCAGAATTTTCAGTTAAACCATGAGCGTGGCGTAAATAAGGAATACCCCACAATTCGGCAAATACGGTGGTAGGTAAATACACAAGACAGCCATACATTCCATTGATCCAGATTTGTTTATTGCGTGTAATGATACCCAAATCAATCATATTTTTTCTAAAGCTTTCAATGCTCCCACTGCTGCGCTGATACCGTTTTTGATCGCGAATTCCAAACCATAAAACAAATACCAAACCAATCCCAAAGACAGCGGTAAAATTAACTGTTTTTTGCCAACCTAACCAAGACACCATGTGACCTAGAAGATTATCACCAATCATGGCGCCAATAGTTCCCAACGCGGTGGCGATACCCGCAACCATAGCGAGCTTGTCTTCAGGTAACCAAATGGTTGCCAACTTCAGAACACCTACGAACGCAAATGCAGAACCTAAACCAACCAAAAAGCGACCCGTTGCAGCTATACCAAATTCTGTGGTACTGGCAAACATAAATGTTCCAATAACACAAATTAAACAGGCGAGGGTTAATAAGCGCTTGGGACCAAAACGATCCATTAGCACCCCTACCGGTAACTGCATAGGAACATAAGCATAGTAATAGAATGATGATAAAAGACCAAATCCAGTTGCAGATAAATTGAATTGATTACGTAATTCTGATTCCATGACACTGGGTGAAATTCGTAAAAAATACTCGTACGAATAGTAAAGGGCACCCAATCCGCAAATTAACCAACCCAGCAAGTGATATTTTTTATCATTATTCTTAGACAATATTTACTCCTCAACAATGGGGAAACTCAATGGTTATTCCAATGGCTTATACATTGACTCGGCTAACACCAGTCGCAATTGCAGCGGTGGCAACTGCCTTAGACACTCGTTCACGTAAGCGAGGATCAATGGGCTTTGGAATAATATAGTTTGCACCAAAATGCCAGTCCTTAACACCCGGATAATTATCTTTTACTTCTTGAGGAACAGGTTCGTGCACTAACTGACGGATAGCCTCTACTGCAGCAATATGCATTGCTTGATTTATGCAAGTAGCTCTTACGTCAAGCGCACCGCGAAAAATGTAGGGGAAACACAAGACATTATTAACCTGATTGGGGTAATCGCTTCGCCCCGTAGCAATAATCAAATCTTTGCAAACTTGAAGTGCTAATTCCGGTTTAATCTCAGGCTCCGGATTCGACAAAGCAAAGATCACAGGTTTCTCAGCCATACGCTTTAGCAATTCAGCATTTAATAAATCTTGGCGAGCAACACCAATAAATACATCTGCACTTTCCATCGCATCTGCTAAGGTGCGTCGGTCAGTTTTGTGTGCAAATGCCATTTTATATTCATTCAAATCTTCACGATCGGAATGAATCACACCTCGACTGTCCAACAAGAGCATATTTTCTTTTTTTGCACCTAAAGCTAACAGCAAATTCATTGATGCAATACCAGCCGCACCAGCCCCGATACAAACAATTCGCGCCTGTGCTAGTGTCTTTCCCTGCAACTCTAATGCATTGAGTAAGCCTGCTGCAACCACGATTGCAGTACCATGTTGATCATCATGGAAAACAGGGATGTTCAATTGTTCCATGAGAACTTTTTCAATGTAGAAGCATTCTGGAGCTTTAATGTCTTCTAGATTTATTCCGCCAAATGTTGGCGAAATATTTTTTGCAGTGTTGATAAATACGTCAGGGTTAGGAGCATCAATTTCTATATCGAATACATCAATTCCAGCAAACTGCTTGAATAGAACTGCTTTACCTTCCATAACCGGCTTACTAGCTAAAGCACCAACATCACCTATCCCTAATACCGCGGTACCATTGGTCATAATAGCAATCAAATTGCCTTTTGCAGTATAGCGATACGCATCTTCAGGATTTTCAGCAATGGCGATCACAGGTTCAGCAACACCAGGAGTATAAGCTAATGATAAATCATCTTGAGTGTTAGTGGGTTTAGTGACATGGACTCCCAATTTTCCTGGTGTAGGAAATTCATGGTAGTGCAAGGCGCGTTCTTTTAATCGACTTTTATCCAAAATGCTCACTCTTTTTCAAGCTCCAAGCAAAAAATCATATAATGAATATGGTCCGTTGACAATTCACTAGCTTGCATAATGAGGCATTGATGTTTGAGTCACTGTAGGCAAACATCAAAATTTTATGAACAAAATAGTAAAATTTTCAACAGACCACGCGATTTTGCAAAAAAAAGGCGCAGATTTAATGCGCCTTTTTTTACTCATAGATTATCGAGTTAACAAAATTCTTAAGATTCAGCTTGTGCTGAACTTTTTGTTTTATATCGATCACGGAATTTCTGTACTCTTCCGCCCGTATCCACTAATTTTTGTTTACCAGTGTAAAAGGGGTGGCATTGAGCACAAACTTCAATACTCAAATCGTGACCTAAAGTAGAGCGCGTTTCAAAGGAATGACCACAGCTGCAGGTCACATTAACAACTTTATATTCTGGGTGAATCGAAGCTTTCATAATAACACTCTCTATAATGACTAATTGCATCGCCACCTGAACTTACGCCAGGCACCATGCTTTTCAAATGACGCGAAACAATAGCAGATTTGTAGGTTTAAATCAATATTATAGCACTTCATCTGTACTTATGTTGCATTTTTCTAATACACTAGGCACTGCGATGCTGCCATTTCCTTAGACTCCTCTCGCTTTTCTTGTGAAGGTCTTCGTGCTAGTTCCCTTAATTGCGGTAATTTCTCATTCATTGGAATTGTATTAGTTCTTTTGAGCACGTATTTACTTCGCTCGGTATACTCCCTCGCCAAATAATCACTTTGAGACTTTTCACGCAGAACTCTGTTGCCGCTATTAAGCCCCACAGAAAACCCAAACACTGTACCACCAACCACACCCAAATTGCCTGCTTTAAATGCACCCCAAATTGCGCCTACTAACGTACCACCTGGGCCTAAGGGAGCATTCATGATTCCACCCATAGCGGCACCTATCAGTATACCTAGAACGGAAGCAACCGCTGCTATAAGAAATGCGCTGGTGTATTTTTGCAGCTTATTCCATCCGTGACTATCCCTTTTGGTTTCAATCTCAAATTTTTCTAAACATCTAATTTTAGCGGTTTGTGTAATTCTATCATCCAAAAGAGTTTTCAAAACTGATTTAAGCCTCAGTAATTGCTCATATGTGTATGCTTCAGGATTCTCAGGATGATAATATCCCTCAACTACTTCACAAAGCAATTTTTCCTTATAATCTAAAACTGTTTTTACTATACCCGCTCTTAGTGCTTTTTCCCGGCTTTTATACAATAAATCTTGAATCGGTCTGCTAGTATAAGCTGCCAAAAGTTTATCAATTTGACTATTCTCGAAGGCAATTCTCTCAAGTAAATAGCTTTCTGGTTCTGCAATTCTGCGGATTTCGAAATCTGTTAGCGAGGGTACTAAACTAACCCAATGTGAATTATTTTGGTTTTCGAGAACTATATTTGCTGGCCGAATCGAACGTCTGGAAGAGACTAGCCTTCCGTTTTTGTATATTTGCAGACTCATTGGACGCTGCTGTTGGATTTCAAATCTACTGTCCATACTTATACTTTCTTCCCCAGTAAGAAAGCGATGCAAAGCACCAAGGGCTTCCTCCGTTCCCCAGAAGCCGTTCCTATTCAAAAGATCGAAGTATTTTTTAAGCTGTTCACCATTGTTTTTCTTAAAAAAATGGATGACCTTATTTTTAAAAAACTCATCAACTTTTACTTCATTTACATCTTTGAGCAATAAAAACTCTGGGAGAACAGTTACAGCAAATTCGTCTAAAGCGGTATAGATTCCTGGAACTCTATAAATATCGGCGTCCTTATACGATCGGACAACCGTAGGGTCAGTAGCAATTGCAATCCATTTAGCTAATTGAGGATTGACTTTACCGACTCTAAATTTTACCCGTCTTCTGAACTCATAGGAAATGGCAGTGAACAGAGATGAATTCTCAGGAGCGAGATTAAATTCAGCAGTTAATGTAGTTGCTGCAGCTAAACGCAGCTTAGGACCTAAAATAGTTTCGATTTTTCGTCTATCAGTAAAACTGATGTCTCGTTTTGACGCTAAAATGTCTTCTAAATCATGCTTTTCGGCAAAGCTTAATCTCAATAAGCTAAAAACTTCTCGTTGCATGAGATTATCGCGGGGCAGCGATTTAAGATACAGAATAAATGAGACAGCATAAGCAAAATAAAGGCAATTGCCTCTTCCGCTATTATCTGCAACTCTCATAGGTTATACCTCAAATGGCCCCCAAAGGACGATGGGGATTATAGATATAATAGCTTAAGTGAAGCTTAAGAACGATTTTTTTGCCAAATTATTTTATACAAAGGAAAAATATAGAACACAAAACCTTAAATCTCATCACCTTATAACTGGATTTATTTTGCGCTTAATGATCTAATGAAACCCAGGCTGGCGCATGATCCGACGGACGCTCAGCGCGTCTAGGTCCAGAATCAATCTCACTGCTAATGCATTTACTATTTAAACTGTTACTAAGCAAAATATGATCAATTCGCAAACCTCGATTTCGCCGAAAACTCCCAGCGCGGTAATCCCACCAACTATAGACTTGCTCATTGCGTTCAAATTTTCGAAAGCTATCGTATAAACCTAAGGACGTGAACGTTGTAAAAGCTTTACGCTCAAGAGGACTCACCATAACCGAACCTTCCCATTCCAGAGGATCATGGACATCTCTGTCCTCAGGTGCAATATTAAAATCACCTACAACTGCAACGTGCTCATGTTCTGCCATTTCTTGTTGTATAAACTTGGTAACGTAATTTAACCAATTCATTTTGTATTCATATTTATCTGAGCCTACAAGGCTACCATTGGGGACATAAAGATTTATTAGACGAATATTCCCAGTAGTAGCCGCCAATATTCGCCGCTGTGGATCTTCAAAACCCGCAATATCTTTAAGTACATGCTTAATAGGGAATCGACTAACAATCGCAACGCCATTATAGGTTTTTTGACCTGAACATATTACGTGGTAACCATAATTTTTGAATTCTTGCATGGGAAACTGCTCATCCAATGTTTTGGTTTCCTGGATAGCTAAGATATCTATATTATTTTCTTGTAGCCATTTAATTACTTGTTCCAAGCGAATTTTAATAGAGTTTACATTCCAGCATGCCAACTTAAGCAATGGATTCTCCTTCGTATTCTATTAATAGAGGTGCATGATCTGAGAAACGAATGTCTTTAAAGATATTAACTGCTTTAACATGAGGTATTAGTCTTGGAGTTATTACTTGATAATCAATTCTCCATCCTACATTTTTTTCCCACGCTCTTCCCCGATTCGACCACCAGGTATATTGCTCTTCCTGATTATTGATCAGTCGAAAAGCATCTATAAAACCCAAGTCACCAAATAACCGATCCAGCCATGCGCGCTCTTCAGGCAAAAACCCAGAATTCTTTTGATTTCCACGCCAATTTTTTAAGTCTATGTTTTTATGAGCAATATTGTAATCACCACATACAATTAAATCTCTACCCTGTGCTTTTAATTCTGCCAAATGCAAAGCAAAGCGTTCAAGAAATGCAAATTTGACCGTTTGCCGTTCTTCTCCACTGGTGCCGGAAGGAAGATATAACGAAATAACACTAAAATTCTCATAATCAAATTGAATGTATCTGCCCTCTTCATCGCAATAAGGAAATCCCATACCTTTAACAATGTTCAATGGTTTCTTCCGGGCATAAATAGCAACACCGCTATACCCTTTTTTAACTGCATCGAAATAATCACAGTGATAATTATCAGGAAAAAATAAAGGTTCGGGTTGGAGCTGATGAATTTGGGCTTTTGTTTCTTGCACACACACAAAATCTGGATTTTGTGTTTTTAACCAATCATAAAAACCCTTCTTGGCTGCAGAACGAATACCGTTAGCATTAAAACTAATAACTTTCACATGGCACCACTAAGAACAAACGATGTCAGAAATCATATCATGAGATATTAACAAGTATAGATACATTTATACCGTACGTACCCTTGAGCCTACTTTAATTTTAAAGCCAATTTTGCCAACCGCTCACCC
This sequence comes from Legionella genomosp. 1, assembly GCA_945862405.1. Lineage (GTDB taxonomy): Bacteria > Pseudomonadota > Gammaproteobacteria > Legionellales > Legionellaceae > Legionella_A. The sequence goes on along the minus strand of CAMAYX010000004.1, from coordinate 23,360 downwards.
ACAGCTTGCGCTAATAATTTTTCATCGGCACTGATTGGATTTTTATTATCAATACCAGCTACATGAGTCACACCATAAGGTGTTCCGCCAGTTTGGGTAGTATTTAATGCATCTACCGTATACGGGCAGCCAACCATAATCATCCCTTGATGCAACAAAGGAAGCATCATGCTCATTAAGGTTGTTTCCTGGCCCCCGTGCATGGAAGAGGAAGAAGTAAAAACAGTTGCTGGTTTGTTTACCAATTGTCCTCCTAACCAAAGCTCGCTGGTTCCATCAAGGAAATACTTTAACGGAGCAGCCATATTACCAAAGCGAGTGGGACTTCCTAACGCCAAACCAGAACATTCCGCTAAATCATTTAACGTAACATAAGGTGCGCCTTCATCCGGAACTGATTTGTCGATGGCTTCACAGGTAGTAGATACAGGTGGAACAGAGCGTAATCTAGCATCAACACCATCCACGTGAGCAATTCCGCGGGCGATGTACTGCGCCAACTCAGCAATTGATCCGGTTCTGGAATAGTATAAAACCAACACATATGGTCGTGTCATTGTCAACTCACCCCAAAATAATCTATAAAGATAGAATGAATTTCTCTTTTTATGAGAAACTTAAGAAGAATGAATTATACATTAAAGCAAAAATTAAGAGAAAAATTATCCGAATGCAGGCGCTTCATAGATTTTGTGATTTATCATTTTATTGAAGACGACCGCACCTATCGGGCCTCAGCTCTGGCGTTTACAACCTTACTCGCTATAGTACCACTGATGTCCGTTGGTCTTTCTGTATTATCATCTTTCCCAGTGTTTAATAACCTTTCCACTCCGATACAAAATTTTATTTTTGACAATTTTGTGCCCTCTACGGGAAAGGCAGTACAAAACTATCTTTCAATGTTTGCGACTCAAGTTTCTAGACTATCCGTCGTCGGAATTGTCTTTTTATTTGTAACTGCATTATTAGTTATGTACACTATTGAGCGTTCAATGAATAAAATTTGGCGTGTCAGCTCCCCGCGAAAAGGAGTATCTGCATTTTTACTGTATTGGGCCATTCTCTCCCTAGCTCCTTTTTTATTAGGTTTAAGTCTCGCGGCTAGCTCTTATTTTATGTCCATCCCTTTGATTAGCGGTTCCGACGCACCTGTTGCTATTGTTAGCTTTATTCCATTTTTCTTATCATTAGTGGGATTCACGTTTTTATATTTAGTTGTTCCCAATTGCCCGGTTCGATTTAACCATGGCTTATACGGCGCTTTAGTTTCCACCGTACTATTTGAAGCAGCCAAACAAGCATTTGCCTACTATCTAACTCGATATGACACCTACCAACTGCTGTATGGTGCATTTGCCATGGTACCAATTTTCTTTATTTGGATTTATTGGGTTTGGTTAATCACGTTGTTGGGAGCAGAAATTAGTTATGCGTTATCCGTACATTATCAACGCCGGCAAGGTATAAAAATTGATGGGTTTTCTCATGCTCTGTTGTGGCTGCATAAATTATGGCAAGCTCAAGTGCATGGGAAGGAAATCAGTTTAGAAGAGCTCATTGATGTAAGCCAGCAACCCTTTTTGATTGACATTGGCTATATGTTGAACCAATTAGTTAAGTTGCGATTGATTCATACAACTGCAAACGGCAAATATTTACTTAGCCGCGACTTATCTCATTTGAGTATTTATCAACTTAGCCAGTTATTACCCTACCGATTACCCAATTCTTTGGAATTAATGGGCATCGAATCACCTGTTGCACATTCTTGGAAACAACAAATTGATGCATCTGATAAGGCCTCTATGCAAATCCTAAATATCAGTTTGGATGAGTTTTTTCGCCAAGGGATAGAAAGGGTCGAGTAAACGTTGGGTCAATCGACCTGAAGTATCGTCACTTCTTAGAGAGAAAAGGAAAGATTTGAACTTGAGCCAGCCTCCAAATCGTAGGTAAAGACGTTTCTCACTTCGACCTCCGCTAAAGCTTATGCCCCCTAGGTTTCTTTGCTCCATTATGCACAATCCATGTGCGTCCAGCAAAGACCGTAACTAATCCACTGAGATGTTTTGCACGCCACAGATCCCGGATTACAGCCCTTTGGGCCTGCATCCATGCTACAGTATGTATCTTGCTAAATCTTCGTCGGCTACCAATTTACCCAGATGTTCATTTACATAAGCGGCATCAACATGGACTTTTTCACCGGCTTTGTCCGTAGCTTCAAACGACACTACTTCTAATAGGCGCTCCATCACTGTATACAATCGCCTTGCACCAATATTTTCAGTTCGCTCATTGACCTGCCAAGCAACCTCAGCAATTCGGCTAATTCCAGAAGCATCAAAACTCAGCTCCAAACCTTCCGTTGCCATAAGTGCAATGTATTGCTCGGTTAACGAAGCACTAGGTTCGGTTAATATTCGCACAAAGTCTTCTACATTTAATGCAGACAATTCCACACGAATGGGTAATCTACCTTGTAACTCAGCGATAAGATCCGAAGGTTTAGCTACGTGGAATGCTCCAGATGCGATGAACAAAATGTGATCCGATTTTATCATCCCATATTTTGTGGAAACGGTTGTTCCCTCGACTAGTGGTAATAAATCACGTTGCACACCTTCTCTAGATACATCGGCCCCATGGTCTGCACGTTTAGCAATTTTATCAATTTCATCGATGAACACAATGCCATTTTGTTCAACGTTCTCAATAGCTCTGCTCTTAATATCGTCTTCATTAATAAGCTTTGCCGCTTCCTCTTCACATAGGATTTTCATGGCCTTATGTATGGGCAATTTTCTCGTTTTGGTACGGCCTGAGCCTACTTGTTGGAACATAGCTTGCAATTGATTGGTCATTTCTTCCATACCAGGAGGCGCCATGATCTCTACGCCAGCTGGAGAAACCGACATTTCAATTTCAACTTCATTATTATCCAATGTGCCTTCGCGTAGTTGCTTGCGAAATGCTTGGCGCGTTGACGTATCCTTATCTTGCGGGGTTCCACGTGCTGGCGTGAGCAATGCGTCCAAAATACGCTCTTCTGCACCATCTTCGGCAAGACGCTGAACTTTCTTCATCGCCAATTCACGCTCTTGTTTCACCGCAGTATCCATGAGATCACGGATAATTGAATCAACATCTCGTCCTACATAACCAATCTCTGTAAATTTTGTTGCTTCAACTTTAATGAAAGGAGCCTCAGCAAGTCTTGCCAATCGGCGGGCTATTTCGGTTTTTCCCACCCCAGTAGGGCCAATCATCAAAATGTTTTTAGGCATGATCTCGTTACGTAATGCAGCATCTTTAATCTGCAAACGCCGCCAACGATTTCGCAGCGCAATAGCTACTGCCCTTTTGGCTTGATCTTGACCTATAATGAATCGATCTAACTCTTCAACGATTTCTCTTGGGGTCATTACCGTTCTAATTTCAGTCATTATTACTCGCTGTCTAATTCTTCAATCGTTAAATTATGGTTGGTGTAAATACAAATATCCCCAGCAATGTTCAAAGCTTTTTTAACAATATCGTCTGCAGATAATTTGGTATTTTCTAATAATGCTCTTGCCGCAGCCTGAGCATAAGGACCACCTGAACCTATTGCCATTAAACTGTTTTCTGGTTCAATTACATCCCCGTTACCGGTAATAATTAATGAAGATTTACTGTCAGCCACCACAAGCAGGGCTTCTAGTCTGCGCAGGATCTTATCCGTACGCCAGTCTTTAGCTAATTCAACCGCGGCACGAACCAAATGTCCTTGATGCAATTCTAATTTACTTTCAAATCGTTCGAATAAGGTAAATGCATCCGCAGTGCCGCCAGCAAATCCAGCTATTACCCTATCTTTGTACAAACGGCGAACCTTACGTGCATTCCCTTTCATCACCGTGTTACCCATGCTGACTTGACCATCGCCACCGACGACTACTTTGTTCCCACGTCGTACCGATAGGATGGTAGTACCATCAAATTGTTCCAAGATATGCCTCGCAATATTAAAAATTCTAATTTGGGGGTGATTGATAAAAAATCAATGGTGTTTGACTTATTTTTTTATAAGTGGGACGGTGGGTTAGTATTCTCACAGGCTTCGCATGTACCTTTCAATTCAATGATGTCTTGATTTAGTGAGAATTTTTTTATCTTAGTTAAGTTTAAGACCACATCTTGAACTTGAGGATCATGGACTTCTATTACCTGATGACATTGATTGCAAACCATTAAAACCTCACAGCTTAATTGTTTTAAAGGTTCACAACATAAAGTATAACTTTGGATTGATTCAATTTTATGCACAATACCTTTAAGCACAAAAAAATCCAAGGCTCGATACACTGACGGAGGCTGAGAGTTAAGCTTTACTTTGGAGAGAGATTCAAGAATTTCATAGGCTTTTAAAGGTTTTCCCGCTTCCCACAAAATATACAACACTTCTTTGCGCAGAGAAGTTAGCCTCAATCCTAACTTAGCACTAAAATCTATGAATGAGGCAGCGTAATGCATTATGGGGTTAGGAATGATATACCCTCTTCAAGAGGGGAAATTTGCAAATATTCAGCAAGACTTTGTCCTATATCTGCAAATGTATCTCGGCGTCCAATGAATTTACTGCCAACATTTGGTCCAAACATCAATACAGGAATGTGTTCGCGAGTATGATCCGAACCTGGGAAAGTAGGATCACACCCATGGTCAGCTGCAATTACCACCACATCTTGCGGTTTTAGTATGGCTTGTAATTCTGGCAAACGCGCATCGAACTCCTCCAATGCATGCGCATATCCTGGTACATCACGTCGATGGCCATAAGAGGAATCAAAATCTACAAAATTGGTAAATACTAAACTTCCATCCGGAGCCGTCTGCATGGCATTAAGAGTTGCGTCAAATAAAGCCATATTCCCATCTGCTTTAATCGTTTGGGTAAGACCTTGGTGTGCATATATGTCAGATACTTTACCAATAGCAATCACTTCTCTACCTGCGTTTTTAAGAAAATCCAACAGCGTAGGCGCTGGAGGCAAGGTCGCATAGTCACGGCGATTGCCCGTTCTTTTAAATTTCCCAGGAGTGCCTATGAAAGGACGGGCAATTACTCGTCCTATTTGATGCTCATCTACCAACTTTCTGGCCAATTCACATACTTCATACAATCTCTCAAGCCCAAACGACTCTTCATGCGCAGCAATCTGGAACACACTGTCTGCCGAAGTATAAACAATGGGCTTGCCTGTTTTACAATGCTCCTCTCCCAGCTCATCAATGATGACGGTACCTGAAGCATGTTTATCCCCTAGAACACCGGGTAAATTCGCTTGCTGAATCAAATCAGCGATCAGTTTAGAAGGAAAACAAGGGATTGTTTCAGGGAAGTAACCCCACTCAAACATCACGGGCACTCCCGCTAACTCCCAATGCCCGCTAGGCGTATCTTTGCCTAAGCTTTGTTCCACAGCATAACCAAAGTGCCCTGTTGGTTGCGGAAGTTTTGCAAGATCAACAATTTTAATCCCTGAGCTGGCAACAGCAGCGTGATAAAGACCAACTTTGCTTAAATTCGGAATTTGCAGTGGGCCGTTTCGAAGCCCAGCTACGTCTGCTTTTGCTTTTGCACATGCAGCATGGATATGAGCAAAGGTATTTGCTCCTTGATCCCCATACTGGACAGCATCTAAACTCTCGCCAATCCCCAAGGAATCCATTAATAGAATACAAACGCGTCCTGTTGTCATCTTATCCCTGAGTTTGTCTACAATAAGTTTCTTTTAAGCGCATGATAGCGAACAGCGACACTGCGAGACCTATGGGCAGGATTATCGCAGCCGCCTGATAATCACCGAACGAATAAACAGGCACTCCGTCGACCATATGCATTCCGCCATGATGAATTAATAATGTACTAAACAGGTTTTGATAAACGATGTAGCCGCCCTGTACCAGTATAGAAACGATGCTCACCGCCATCGCGGTCATCGCGGGCGGGCTGCATTCTGCTACATACGCATAACTAATGATTTGTGCCGCGGTAAAAAATCCTAATAGAAAAAACAGAATTGACATCCCTACGATGGATACTGGTAAATATAAAATACCTAAAATAACTAAAAGGGATAACAATGCACCAATTTTCATGGGTAAAATTCTTAACCCCAATCTATCCGAGCACCATCCTATAAAAGGGCCGCCAATAATGGCGCCCAAGAACAACATAGAATTCACCATGGATGCATCTTCTTTATCTACCCCTAAGCGCTGTATAAGGTACAAAGAGCCCATCATGGCACCAAACACTGCAACTGCCATATTCATTAAGCTTGAATAAAGCGCAGCGCGAATGGTTCGTATGTTTAAGTAAGCACGTTTGGCTGCAGTTAAAAGATCTATTTTATGAGGCATGGAATGAGCAGAAGTTTGGTTAGGGCGATCTTTTATCCAGTAAATCATAAAAATCAGCATGGCTACACCCAGCCAACCCACTTTAACTAAAGCATCTCGCCAACCTACATGGACAACTAACTTAGTCAGCGGATATTGAGCCAACATTCCCCCGGTCATTGCCACGGTTACTATCGCTCCGGTTACTAAGGCCATACGCTGGGGAGGGAACCATCGAGAAGCCACACGAATGGGGCCCAAGAAACAAAATGCACTTCCTATTCCGGTAACAAATCTACAAAACAAAGCTAAATAAAATGAATGGGAATAGGCAAGAAGAAAGGTGCTCAATACGCATAAGAGCATGGCTACTAAAATTGTTTTTTTAGTCGAAAAGCGATCCAGCAGCATACCAGCAACAAAAAGAAAAATAACATTGGATACGTAGTAAATACTTGATAAATAGGTCATTTTATCAGCTTGAATTTGGAAATCGTGCATGATGTTATCCGCAATCGATGCAAACATATTCCCTTGGATGAACTCGTAAAAAAAGAAAAGCGAAGCCGCAAAACTAACTATCCAAGGCATTAAGGCATTATTTACCACCTTGTCTTGGTTATATTCTCCCACCATTTGCTGATGCATTGTTGCTCCCTTAGTTCATGCGTTTGCAGTACGTTTCGCGTGTAAAGAAAATTGCCGCCAATGATACCAAAGTTGCTATTGGAAACATCCACATAGCAAATTGAAAATCTGCGGTGGTGTAATGAGCACCTCCGGCATGATGATGCATCAGCATTCCAAATACCACTTGCCCTACACCGCCCCCACCCATAATTATGAATGAAGCAATGCCAGTAGCCGCTCCAGTATTACTGGCATGATTGCTCTCTGTAACCAGCGGGTAAGTAATTACTTGAGTACTGGTAAAAAAACCAAGAAGAAAGAAGATAATGCTTAATGAAGTTTCAGAAAGTGCTGATCCAAAAAATAACGGAATCACCGTAATTAAGGTAGCAACGGCGCCTATAATCATCAGCGGTTTACGACTTCCCCACGCATCTGAAATCCAACCAGCTAAAGGGCAACCAATGATACTGCCAATAAAAATTAAACTAATGACATTACTGGCTTCCATTTTTGGTAATTGATGAACAACTTCCAAATAGCTTGCCCCCCAAAGAGCGCAAAGCACCATAATGGGTAAATTTAAACATGAAGTATAAAGGCCTGCCAACCAATTTTGTGAGTTGCGAAGCGCTGTTAAAAAATTATATTGGGAAGAATTTTGTTGAACTGCGGCGTGGTTTTTATAAGGAGAATCTTTAACGGTAAGCAATATCCACAGAAATAGCAGCACACCAACACCACCATCAATTAATAAGGATTCGCGCCACCCATAATGAGCATTGAGATAAGCTAATGGAGTATGTGCCATCATACCACCAATAAATGCCATGGTGACTAAGCATCCTATAACCAAAGCTTGGCGCCGAGGGGGAAACCATCTTGACACAAGAACTACACAGGATAAAAAGCAAAAAGCATTGCCAATACCCGAAAGAAAGTGGAAAAAGGAAGCAATTACAAAGGAATGGGTTAATCCAAACCCTACCGTGCCGACAATACACACCAGCATGGCAGATAAAATAACGGTTCTTGTGGAAAAGCGGTCTAAAATTATGCCAGCTGGCAACAGAAATAGGATGTCAGCCCATAAATACATACTGGACATCCAGCTTATCTGCTTTGCATCGATATCGAACTCTAAACGCAAGGGCTCGTTTATGACGTCAAATAGATTCAGTTGAAAAAATTCATAAAAGAAAAACAACCCGGCTGACAAACAAACCAACCAAGCCATCCAATTTGCACTTTCTGGTATGGCGACTATTCTAGAATCTGCAGCGACTGAACCTGACAAAACTCACTCCTAGCTGACAGTGAAATTGGCGCGAATTATAACAGAAACCCCACGAGAATGGTATCTTATTTGTACAATTTTTAACATTAATTTATGTCATTCATTTGAATTAGTGCTCCATTGAGGTATAAATAAAATTAAAAATCTAATAAAGGAGTATTAAGATGTCTGATAAACCCCATCGCCATGGACGAGAAATTCTACGAGATCCATTATTGAATAAAGGCACTGCTTTTAGTGCAAGGGAAAAGGAAGCTTTCGGCCTTTATGGCTTACTACCAACTAACACAGAAACCATTGAAGAACAACTTTTACGTTGTCGAAGTGCCTATTCTGCAAAAGAAACACCCCTAGAACAGCATATTTATTTACGCGCACTTCAAGATCGCAATGAAATTTTATTTTATCGCTTCATTTTAGATAACTTAGTAGAAATGATGCCCGTTCTCTACACTCCCACCGTAGGTGAAGCTTGCCAGTATTTTCATAAAATATATCGCCAACCTCGAGGTTTATTTATTAATTATACCGAGCGAAGCAACATGGATTCAGTATTTACCACAGTTGCGAAAAACCGGGATGTGCGCGTAATTGTCGTTACCGATGGTGAACGTATTCTTGGCCTTGGGGATCAAGGCGCGGGCGGGCTTGGCATTCCTATTGGTAAACTATCGCTGTATACGGTGTGCGGAGGAATTCACCCATCACATACCCTGCCCATTATTTTAGACGTAGGCACCAACAATCAAAACAAACTGGTCGACCCAGAATATTTAGGATGGCGCCATTCACGTATTACTGGTGATGAGTACTATGATTTTATCGATCAATTCGTGCAAGGTGTTAAAAAGCACTTCCCTAATACCGTATTGCAGTTTGAAGATTTTGCCCAACCCCACGCTTATCCCTTGCTAGAGAAGTATCAAGATCAACTTTGCTCCTTTAACGACGACATCCAAGGCACAGCTGCAGTAGCAGTAGCAGCAATTATTGCCGCGACCCGCGTCAGTAAAGTACCTTTGAAAGAACACCGTATTGCACTATTAGGAGCAGGATCTGCTGGATGTGGAATTAGTGAACAATTGGTTCAGGCGATGATAGAGCAAGGACTTAGTGAAAAAGAGGCCAGATCACGCTTTTATTTAGTGGATCGTATGGGTCTGCTGCAAGACAGTATGAGTGATTTACAAAATTTTCAACAACCTTTTGCCCGCGAACAGCAAACGCTTAGCGATTGGAAATTACAAAATCCCAATCAGATTAGCTTACTGGATGTGGTCAACAATGCTAAACCCACCATTCTTTTGGGAGCCTCAGCACAACCAAATCAATTCACCGAACCTATGATGAAAATGATGGCCAGCTATTGCGAGCGTCCTATTGTGTTTCCTTTATCAAACCCCACGTCACGCACGGAAGGTATTCCAGCGGATCTATTAAAATGGACTAACGGCAGAGCCCTCATTGCAACAGGGAGCCCTTTTAATCCAGTAGAGATAGGCGGACGTTCTATTGCCATTGCCCAGTGTAATAACTCTTATATTTTCCCAGGCGTGGGCTTAGGTGTGGTTGCAGGGAAAGCAAAACGCGTTACCGATAAAATGATGATGGCTGCAGCTATAGCTTTGAGTGAGCTTGCTCCTGCAATGAGTTCTGCTGAAGGAGCATTACTGCCGGAACTAAAAGATATCCGTCAGGTATCTAAGCACATTGCTAAAGCCGTGATCGTGCAGGGAATGAAAGAAGGTCATGTTGATAAATTAGCGGATTCTGATATCGATAAATTATTAACAAAAACGATGTGGAACCCTGGGTATGAAGATTTGACGAACTAACTGAATGACTGCGAGCTTTTGCAGCTCGCAGTTTTTAAGGATTAACCAAAACGGTACTGTAAACCTACCATTAATGAATCCATGGTTGGGTTTTGCAGATTTACGTTAACAGCAGTAGATCCAGTGTTTGGATTTACTGATAGATTGATCTTCTGAGTAGAACCAAAAGCATGTGTCCAAGCACCTGTCAGAGCTAATTGCTCAGTTACGTGATATGAACCACCCAGTTTGATTTCTGGCAAAGCTTCAGTTTGGTTAGTTTTGAACGCTAAACTTCCGTTAACAGGCAAACTAGAGCTAATGCTCAAACGTGAATTTTGTACAAGCGCACCAGCTTTTAAGAATAAATCGTAGCTAGGTTGTGTGTACATAATACCAGCTAAAACGTCAAAACCATCTTGAGAAGATTTCAAGCTTAAGCCATTAAGTAAAGCAGGATTTTGTGCTTGAGGACCGCTGAGTACTGGATTGAACTTAGTTCTTCCGTAATAGCCCCAGCCTAATTCACTAGTTACTGCAAAAGTATCGTTTAACTCATGCATCAAACCAGCGTATAAACGACCGCTCCAACCATTTTTGTCTTCGGTTGAACTTAATCGTAAAGTATCAATGATGTTCACATTGAAGCCATCTAATTGCGTCCAGGTATATCCACCTTCTAAACCAACAAATGGTTTAACAAAAGAGGCTTGTTGAACAGGTCCCATTGTTCCAGCATTAATTCCTGATGACAAAAGAATAGTCAATAACCCTAAACTTAGTGTGCTTTTTTTCATTTGGTTTCCTTCATTATTTTTATTTTCATGTCATTAATATATGACATACCAATTACAGATTACTTTTTGAACTGACAGTGCAGATCAAATTGCAGCCAATAATTCATCCTTAGTGTCCGTTTTTAATCCATAAGTAGGCAGTGCCGAGGCAGTGCCGAGGCAGTATAGTTTAATTTTAAGCCTAAGGTCAATTAATACCCATGGAAAGAATATTCTTAAAATAGGGAAAAATCCTATGTTTTAGGGTTGCAAATACTCCATGATGTAATGAGAATAGGAACAGCATTTATATTGATAACCGTATGCTTTTTCTAAGGAAAGAAAATGAAAGCACGACATGAAGTTCCTACAGAATTCGCTGCAAAAGCACACTTAAATACCGAGCAATATCGTGCAATGTATAACGAATCCATAAAAAATCCGCTTCAATTTTGGCATGAGCAAGCACAACGGTTTGTTTCTTGGAGTAAACCTTGGACTACCGCCCTTGAGGGCAGTTTTAATCAATTAGATTATCAGTGGTTTGTTCATGGCAAACTCAATGCTAGTTATAACTGCCTCGATCGTCACTTAGAAAAAAATGCACAAAAAATAGCGTTAATCTGGGAAGGCAATAATCCCAACGAGTCGAAGTCATTCACATACCAGAAACTGCATGAATTAGTATGCAAATTTGCCAATGTTTTGAAACAACAAGCAATTAAAAAAGGCGATAGAGTTTGTATTTATTTACCCATGATTCCAGAAGCGGTGATTGCGATGCTGGCTTGTGCACGAATTGGGGCAGCACATTCCATTGTTTTTGGCGGTTTTTCCCCCAGCGCATTAAAAACAAGAATTCAGGACGCTGAATGCTCTTTGGTGATCACCGCAAACGAAGGTGTTCGCGGCGATAAAAAAATTCCTTTAAAAAAAAATGTCGATGAAGCTTTGCAAGAGTGCCCTGAAGTAAAGAAAGTTATTGTAGTAAACCATTCTGGCGATAAAGCAAATTGGGTTAATCACCGCGATATTGATTTCAGCGAAGCGATACAAACTGTTGATGCAAACTGTCCGGTAGAAGAAATGGACTCTTCCGACCCTCTGTTCATTTTGTACACTTCAGGATCAACAGGGAAACCTAAAGGCATTCTTCATGCGACCGGAGGCTATTTAGTCTACGCAGCAATAACTCACTATTATATTTTTGATTACCAACCCAGTGATGTACATTGGTGTACTGCTGACGTGGGTTGGATAACTGGACACAGTTATCTCGTCTATGGTCCGCTGTTGAATGGTGGAACCACACTTCTTTTTGAGGGGGTTCCAAATTACCCAAGCTTTTCTCGCTTTTGGGAAGTTATTGATAAGCATAAGGTTACCGTGTTTTATACTGCGCCGACTGCAATCCGTGCTTTACGTAGTGAGGGAGATGACTGGGTAAAGAAAACACAACGCACCAGTTTAAGATTATTGGGGAGTGTGGGTGAACCTATCAACCCTGAAGCGTGGGAATGGTATTACCAAGTCGTTGGCAACAATCGCTGCCCTATTGTTGACACTTGGTGGCAAACGGAAACAGGAGGGATCATGATCGCCCCTATTCCGGGCGCCACGCCAACGCCTCCAGGCTCGGCCACATGGCCTTTTTTTGGAATTCTTCCTGAGGTTGTAGATGCCCAAGGGCAGTCCGTAAAGCCTTCGGAACAAGGAAAGCTAGTGATTAAACAACCCTGGCCTGGTCTAATGAAAACAGTGTATAAGAACCAGCAAAGGTTCATAGAGACTTATTTTCAAGAGTATCCCGGTTGTTATCTTACTGGCGACACCGCTTCGCGTGACGAAGATGGGTATTACTGGATTGTAGGTCGCAATGACGATGTGATTAAAGTGTCCGGACATAGAATTGGTACTGAAGAAGTTGAAAGTGCATTATTAACTCATTCATCGGTTTCTGAAGCAGCTGTCGTTGGAATACCTGATGACATTAAGGGCGAGGTCATTTATGCTTTCGTCACTATCAAAGCAGGAGTTAATCCGTCTGAAACACTAAAAAACGATTTAATTCAAAAAGTTAGTCAAGAAATCGGCGCCATTGCTAAACCTCAATTTATACAATGGGCAACAATGCTGCCTAAAACCCGCTCAGGTAAGATCATGAGAAGAATTTTACGAAAAATAGCAGTCAATGAGCTACATGATTTAGGTGACATTTCCACATTAGCAGATCCAGAGGCGGTAGAAAAACTGATCACTGAACGCGCTAATGCCGGTTAACCCAACGAGAGAATAGATGGAACATCGAGTATTTGTAAATCGAATTTTAAACATGAAAAAAATCAAATTCATAGGTTTGGATATGGATCACACCTTGATCCGCTACAAAACCGAAAATTTTGAAAAACTGGTTTATAAATTCGTTGTGGATCACCTTATCAAGACTAAAAATTACCCTGAAGAGATTCGTAAATTTAAATTTAACTTCCAAGATGCAATTCGCGGCTTAGTCGTCGACAGCAAGAATGGCAATATTTTAAAGCTCAGCCGTTATGGGGCAATTCGGCAAAGTTACCATGGTACAAAATTAATAAGCTATGCGGAGCAAAAGCAATTTTATCGCAGTATCTATGTTGATTTAAGTGATCATAATTACATGGCGATAGATACATCATTCTCTATTGCTTTTTGTATTCTATACAGCCAATTGATCGATTTGAAAGATGAGAAACTACATGAGCTTCCTAGTTATAATGTAATCGCTTTGGATGTGTTAGGAAGTGTCGACCAGGTTCATGCGGATGGAAGCCTTAAAAGTTCTATTGCTCAGGATTTAGATAAATATGTAATCCGCGAACAGAAAGTTGTTGACGGTTTAAAGCGCTACATACGCCATGGAAAAAAAATATTCATCCTAACCAATTCTGATTATTACTATACAAATCTTTTATTGGATTACGCATTTTCACCCTACCTTGAAAAAGGTGAAAAGTGGAATGATTTGTTTGAGTACGTGATCACCTTGGCCAGTAAACCAAGATTTTTTTATGATAATTTTCGCTTTTTATCCGTAAATCCAAAAGATGGAAGCATGCAGAATACCGTAGGCCCCATCAAACCAGGCATTTATCAAGGCGGGCATGCACGAAAATTTACCGAAGATTTGCACATCAAAGGTGACGAAATATTATACATAGGTGACCACATCTATGGCGATATTCTCCGATTGAAAAAAGACTGTAATTGGCGGACAGCCTTAGTTGTTGAAGAGCTGGGCATGGAAATTGAGGCTCAACATAAAGCTTCTCCCATAGAACATAAAATTGTCGACTCCATGACGGTAAAACGTAATCTTGAAGAAGAATATATTGAGATTCATACCCGCAACATTGAAGGAAAATCGCACCAATACGATCTAAAACTGCATGATCTACAAATTGAGCTAAGCGCCATTGATAAGGAGATTGCAAAACTCTTACACGAGCAGCACCTTTTCTATAATCCCAAGTGGGAGCGTGTGTTTCGTGCTGGCGCCGAAGAAAGTTATTTTGCGTATCAGGTGGATAGGTACGCTTGTATTTACATGGAAAAGCTCTCTGATTTATTTGAGCACTCCCCACTTACTTATTTTCGCGCTTATCGTAGGTTACTGGCACACGATCATATTACATAAACTTGTCACTAAGTCCTGTTGGTTTAGCCCAAGAAGCCCCATCCAGCGCTGCAACCTCGGTATCGACACCTGAGATCGTTTGAAAAAATCTATACCCGCTAACTACATCTGCAGGCTCGAAAGCCCCTGCAGCCTTGATTGGTCACCTGCCACTGACCATAACCATCAGGAGGTGGTAAAGCTAGCCTTTCTAATTCTTCGCGTGCCTGTGATAATTCAAAAACAGGTTCTCCCCATAAGCCAAACTCATCGTCCATAAATTGGGGGACATCTTTTGTGGCACAAAACAAAGAAGCTCTTGGCATTTAAGATGGATTGGGATATTGGATTTGAAGTTACGGGTTTACTCACCGATATTTTTAAGGTTGACATAATTATTCTCTTCTACAACAATTTATTAACAACATGACTAAATAAGGGTGTTTAGCTTACGGGGAATTGTTAAGAAAATATTAATAATGTTCAAATGATGTTATTTTTGTTAATTTATTTTTTTAATCTTGCGAATAGGGAACAAGCCTGTTTTGAACCCTCGTTGAGTTATAATCAGGAATTGAGGTTTACAATGCGGTAGGAAAAGATGTGCACCACTATGATGATTTAATTATATTGTTCAACGATTGCTTTGCTGCGGAATACAACACTCGATTAATTAAAGGCAGCGATGAACCTATTTATATACCAGCACATCAAACCCAATCCCATAACGCGGTTTGTTTTGCGCATGGATTTTTTAGCAGTGCCTTACATGAATGCTCACATTGGTTCATTGCCGGCAGTGAACGAAGAAAGCTGATGGATTTTGGCTATTGGTATGCCCCTGACGGACGTAATCAAGAACAACAAGAACAGTTTCAAAAAGTCGAAGTAAAACCTCAAGCTTTAGAATGGATACTATCCATTGCCTGCAATTACCCTTTTCGCGTCAGCATTGATAATTTAAACGGAACAAGCTTCGATACAGAAGCCTTCAAGCAGGCAATTCATCAACAAGTCCTAATTTATTGTCGTGATGGTTTACCTGGGAGGGCACATAAATTTCGTTTGGCTTTATGCGAGCATTACGCCAGACCTGAAGTTCTGTGTGGTGAGGAGTTTAGATTGGAAAATTTGCGATGAAGATAGTTTTCGTGCTCGAGACATTTTGGATCAATGACCTAATGGAGCGTCAATATTTTTGAGGAAGCTGATAGGGTTAAACTTTAAAGCCAGCATCTAAGTAGAATAGTTTCTATCTCCGATGGACGCTAAACCCCCTGGGCTACCATCTTGTCTGCTCCGAATGCACAATCCCTGTGCGTACCGCCTTCGTGGGAATGACAAGAGTAGTGCGCGCGAAAATGCTAGAAGTAGGGATAAGCTAAATGGGTAAACAGCAAAATCTTATTCACACCATCGAAAAGAGCTAAAGATGCTGGTTAAATGTGCGTGATAAGTCATTGGTTTGCATAATAAGTAACAATCCTCAAGTACAAGTACCCAACCTACCATTAAAGCCCCTGCACTGCTTTCCCATGCGTCAGCCTATAAATTAATATAGCTGCGCGCTCGGTCTGTTGGCCTAATGAGCTTACGTCTAGAGTTTCTTGTTCAGAATGTGCACCCGATCCTTGCGGGCCTAATCCGGCTAGATTGTAAGGAACAATCCCTGCGATATACGAAATGTCCCCGGCGCCTCGTTTCCCCGGATCTAGAGCACGTACAATGCCATATCCTAAATTGTTACTCACACTACTATAGAGTTGTAACAACTTCATATTATTAGCCGTAGGCACCATAGCTGGAATACCATCTTGAAACGTAATTTTAGATTTAGTGTCCGGTAAGGACTGCATGGTGATAATGGATAATTTTTTCTCCACTTTCTTTTTCTGGGCAGGCGTTAAAAATCGTAAATCGCCGCGCACGTCGGCATGGCTGGCAATAACGTTTGTTTTCCCTTCTGCAGTTCCTTGGGTATGAGCAAGATTAATTTTGGTACCTGCTACCATAACCCCTGGATTAATGGACAAGAACTTTTCTTTGGAAAGCGTATTACGTATTTCATTCATAATTCGAGCCGACTCAAAAACAGCCCCATAGCCCGCATCTTTTAGAAAAATTTCAGAAGAGTGAGCTTCTTTCCCGGTTGATTCCAACAACCAAGTGCAGATTCCACGGCGCGAAACCGTAATGCTGTCTTTGGTATAAGACCATTCAAAATCTAGGGCAACATCGCTCTTTTTTGCAGCCTCCATTAACGGTTTACGTGAGATTGCCGCAGGTTTCCCCGAATCCTCTTCATCGCCAGTAAGCACCACCGTAATGGTTGCATCTTTAAGGGCATCAATATCCGCTAATGCTTGCAAAGCAAAGAGTAAAACTACGTCACCGCCTTTATCATCGATAACCCCTGGGCCAATCGCTTTTTCACCTTGTCGCTTGAACGTAGTAAAACCATTAGATTGACTGAACACGGTGTCTAAGTGACCAATCAATAACAATCGCTTTCCAGAGTTACCTGGATGTTCCGCAATTAAAGTACCTGCTCTGTGCATGTCCTCAGGCTCGTTTTCCCAATGAGTTTTGAATCCTAGTTTTTCAAATTGCGGGCGTAATAATTCGCCGACCTCTTGTACCCCAGCGATATTTTCCGTGCCACTATTAACATTGACCAATTTCTCTAAGAAATTGAGCTGATTTTCTTTGTTTTTTTTCACGAAACTTCGAATCTCATTTTCTTTTAAAGAAAGAGAGTCGGCTATAGAGGTGTGTGGGCTTAACAGCAGGCTGAAAATTAGCGCACCGCAATAACGTTTAAGAGGCATACGATATAGATTAAAGTTGAATTTAAATGACTTTAGCGTGTTTGTAAATTTGACGCAATCTTCTTCTGATTTGACTATACTAAGTCTAAGACTAGACTTTAAGGTTGTTTCGTAATGCCAAGAGCCCAAGCTGCTTATTTACAGTATTTGCTTCAAAAAGCTACCGATTCCGCAATAAAAGCTAAGCGCTTTGCCTTTGACCCTCAAGGTCGGATTCTTATTGATGTAACGTTAACGGCCGAAGATTATGCCAAAATCCCTCCTCCCGGCAGTACAAAAGTACAATTAGAAGCAGCCATGGGGAGAAAAATAACGGACACCACAACTGTCTCCCTTGATATACAAGATATTCCTGCATTAAAAAATCAGCAAACGCTTAGCTTGCGAACCGAGTTAAATGCGCTGCAGGCCAAAAAGCCAGTAAAGGATTTATCACAAACGATAAGAGTTCTTAATGCCTTAGAAAAAACTCCCAAAGGCAGCATTATTGGCTTACAACAAGAATTCCATTTTCACCTGAATTTAGTTGCCCGTACTTGCCAACAAGTGTTGGGTAAAAAGGCATTTCCTGATGATAAAAAAGATGCCGCCCTTAATGACACTCTGTTGAGAATAAATCAATTGGTTATGAAGGCTTACGCTGAAGCTTTGGATGCTGCTTACGCCGATGGAGTTATTGATGTTGCTCAGCTGAACAGCCGACTTGATGGCGCCAGAAAAGAAATCACCAAAGTAGCGCATAGTCTTTTACGACATGAAATGGAAAAGCGCGGGGTCACCATAGCCCGAGAAACATCATTCGATGCGATAGCAGAAAAAATTACAGCAACGCCAAATGATTTAGTTCATACCACTAGTGAACTTGGTTTAGTAACTTTAATTGAAGGTTCCGAAAGCACAGCCCACCATCGTGTTCGCAATGAAACATTCGCTAATCGTGAAATTCTTACCCAAAAATATGCCCGCGATCCGGTTACCGGAGCCTGTAGGGTTTCTGAAACCGTACATCCCCGAATTCAAATACGTACACCATCGCTGGATCTAAAAGACAAAGAGATCACCGAGCCTAAAGAAATCGAAGATATTGCGCTGAAAATGGGCCATGTGATTAAACATTACCACTTGCAAGATAAGCTTCCTGCAAAAGGCGATGGTATTCCTAAAGCTTATGTATACAACTTACATACAGCTGTTAATGGATGGACATCACAAGAGGGCAAAAACAAGCAAACACGAGGAGCCCAACGAATCTTAAAAGCTTCTCATGAAGCAAATGCTAAACAATTAAAGGATAATCCTGATGATCCTGTCTTTTGTTTTGTACAAAATATTTCAGTAAATGGTTTTGGTGATGCTCTAGGTCCGATGAACCCAGTGGTTAGAGGTGTACGATGGCTATTACGATATGATAATGCGGTCCAGGATGAAGCCACTATAATGGCGGATATGGCCTTAATGCATACTTTGTATGACAAAGCTGACCCCGCTCAACAAGCGAAAATTAAAGATGTGATGCAGCAGTATAAAACATTCCTCGACGACCCCAAGCGACCTGCTTACTTTATACAATCCGCGCAAGCCACTAAAGCTGCACAAATCATTAGCGAGATAAAAGCAGACTGGAAAACCCAACCCGCGGTTGCCAGCTCACCTCAGAACGTCGTCGATAATGCAAAAGCCGCCTTACGATATTTAGTCGCTAATAACCTACATTACAGTCATGAGTATGCCAAATTAGCCCAAACCTTATCAATTTTTGTGGAAGATGCCTCCATTGCTGGGTGTAAAAGCGGTAACGAGCGAGCCCAAGCCATTAGCGGGCGGGTTACTATTCTGGATGCATTAGCCAACAATTCCGATTTCCTTCTCGAGAATTTAGAGCTAGCAACCACCTTACAGAATTTGGCAACTGGTAAAGACGTTGCTGCGAATGTCGACAAATTCAAAACTTCTTTAGATCAACTTTACAACAGCAAAGGTTTACAGACAGCGACATCGCTGATCAGCATGGTCGATCAAGGTGCTGCTGCTAAAGTTGAACCCAAGCAAGGTTATTTTTATCGACGATTTGTAAATACCAATTATGGTGAGGAAAGTGCCGATGTGATGAGCAATTTGAAGCAAAGTAAAGCTGGTGCAATGCAGGCTCATGGAGGACTAACTCACGCCATGGAAAAAACCTGGCAAATGGTACGGGGTAAAAACGAACAAGTTGTAGCGCTTTCCGGTGTCAAACCCTTAAAAGAAAAAGAAAATATTCAGCAAATAAAAGATCGACTGATTGGTCAAATTGGACAATATGGAGCCGATGATTTTCAGGTTTCATCGATTTTATCGCCTGATGGGGTGAAAGCCTTACATAAACAAGTAGATGCTTATCAAGAATCATCGGATCATAACGACGATCCTGAATTTCATCGCAAAAAATTTATTGAATACTTATTTTCGCATGCTAGCCAAGAAAGGATGGGACTTTCAGCACAAGAACGCCTGGCATTTCTTGACGCAGGAAACCCTAAAGGTGCAGCCGTTAAAATGGAGCACTTGCTCGATAAAACCGGAATTCGACTTTACCAAGCGGCGCTAACTGAAGAACGTTGCAGTAAAAAATTTATGCAAGCCACCTTGAAAGCATCCACTGAACATCACGATGGGGAAAAGTGGTCACAACGCATGGTGGTTCCTTTAGGTGGGCCCTCGGCTTCCGGAAAAACCTTCGGCGCGACCAGTGTTGTTGCTAAGGCCGCTGAATTCATGCCTAAAGTGAAAGGCGATAAGTCGGGTAATGATGTTGTCTCAGTCGACGGGGCGGTTCCCCGTGAAGTCTCACAAATGCGTAAATTGATGATTCAATATGCTGTCAATTTAGGATACACTGGTATCACCAATTTACATGGAAAGAGTAAGAGTTTAGGCAGTGTAAAAGAGGACATCGCGCAGGCCGCTTTTAAAACACCTGGCTTAAACATGGTCATTCCTGAAACGTTCGCAGATCCGCGAAAAGCACCAGCTCTTATCGTAGATCTTGCGAAGTTGAAAAATGCTAAGGTTATATTTGCCCGCGTTGACAGCTCAGAGGAGTCATTTCGACCAACCGTTGCTTTTAATGGAAATAAACGCGCCTGGAAATCCGACACTGATCCAATCCCTGATTATGATCTTAACATGGCAAAAAAACATCTTCCCGAATCTAAAGACTATGAAGGCGAGCATTTTGAAGATGGTAGAAAGGGTACATCGCTTGCCCAGTCCTTATTTGCAAAATTCTTCCCCAAGATGATGAAAATAAACATCGTTTATGGATTGGTTTTAGTAAAACAGGTAGGAAATGATTGGGTAGAAGCTGATGGACCAGGCCGCGGGGTAGACAGTTATTCTAAAATAGTATTTGACGCCTGGAAACAACTTCCTCCTGAAGAACGCCAACGACGTCCCTTTCCTGCATTTCATAAAGAAGAGTCAGGGAAAATAAGTGGCGCTGTGATTAAAACCGAGGAGCAAATTTCCTTAGAATCCACAGCATTTAAACTAGAAAAAAGAATGCAGGCTATAGGTGAAACCCGTGTTCAGCCTATTGTTGATCAAATTCGCGATCTGCATGGTTTATTCAAACAAAGCAAATGGGAAGAATATCAAAATAGTATTGATATTATTCGTCTTAATATTAAGGCCGTACTAGAACTTCCGCGCCCTCTGCCAACACATGCGATAGAAAAACTTGAGAAATTAAATGTAAAACTAGAAAAGGCCCGAGGAAATGTACCTGAGGCGTTCAAGAAAGATGCGCCTACCATCGTCATGCCTACGGATCGAACGCTAATGGCAAAAACGAGTATCTTAGGGTTTGAGCGCGAAGTAATGCCCAGCGGTACTTCTTCCGATGACTTACTGAAACATGCCAAAGTTAAAGATACGGATGGCACACGATTAGATTCTGAAAGCAACATGACCACGGAATGCCAAGGTGTGGTGCTTAAAGAAGGCGAGCATATCTGCTCTTATCTCAAATTCAGTGAAGATCATACTGGTCTACTAGTCCAGAATCATCGTGGACGTGTGGATAATTTTTCCTCATCTAATCTGACGCCAGAAGAAAGAGTCGCCGTAGCCATTGAGCAAGCACAAATGATGTTGATCAATTGGAAACCTAATTGTGGGCCAGTTATTATTAAGGGTAAAAACGAAGAAACTGCGAATATGGTGTATGCCGCACTGCTTCTTTTAAAAGATTGTGACAAACGTTTCAAGGATTTGACCATCAAGTCTTGGGTACCTAACTGCACTGGTCCAAGTAAATTTGAGTTCCAAAGCACGTTCATAAACCGACATTTAGGTAATGAAAAAGATGGGGTTTTAACGGCTGACTTACGCGACTCGCTTAAAAAAGAGACCGCCGAGCTTGTTGCTTCGAAATCCAGTGAATTTTTGAAAGATAAATTACAGAAAAAAGCAAAACCCGAAGCTGAATTACCACCAGATGAGTCTCAAACCTTACAAACCCGCTAAGCTTAGCCTAGCGGTTCTGCAATAGCGATTGCTATTTTCATGCTTTCTGCAAAAGGAACTGGACAATATTTGTGGATAAGTTGGGCACAAACTCGACTAATAAGTCGTGACGGAAGCAGCGGATGCATTAATCCACTCACAAACCATCCACCGTTAATGAAAAAATCAAAAATTTCTTTTTCAGAGTTCAGTTGTAGGTCGATGTGCTTTTCATCCAAGGCTTTTAATTTAAACCCATTGCTTTCAATTAACTCTTGTAAATGCTCCAAATTTTTGGGCACATACACTGTCTCTAAGGTTTTGTGCACATGACGCGCAATCAATTTATGAATGGGATTTGCTGAATGTTGCAATTTGGGAATAATCGATTGCATCATAGGAAACGAGCTCATGGTATTCGTGACTATAGAAAGCGTTCCTTTTTCTGCGATTAACTTATGACTCTCCTGCAATATGGTAGGCAACGGCACATAAGCGGTAACAAAATGCGCA
Organism: Legionella genomosp. 1; assembly: GCA_945862405.1. GTDB lineage: Bacteria > Pseudomonadota > Gammaproteobacteria > Legionellales > Legionellaceae > Legionella_A. The sequence goes on along the minus strand of CAMAYX010000004.1, from coordinate 975 downwards.
ATGATAAAATCGAAATCATGTTTATCGATGATTTTACTAGCCTTACCAATGTCCCCATGGTAGGTAGCGCAATGCAGTATGTCATTGACTTTCTTGAGCATGTTTTCTGAGATGTCCAGACCATGCAGCTCTGCTTTGGGATAATGTTCAACATAGGGTAACAAATCAGTACCGTCCCCCACACCTAAAGCCAAGATAGAACCTTTCTCTTGAGGATCTTGAATCGCTAATTCAAGTGCCATTTGCTTAGATTTACCCAGTACCTGGCCGCTAACTTCCTGGTTATAGGTGCTTGCGACTTTGTTATAAAGTTGTCCTATGTGCATAAAATCAATAAGAATAGGTTGTGTATTGAAATCATAACCGGTTGTATTCAATTTGCAAGCTGGAAAATACCGGAATTGATTTTATTCTTTAGATTTTTATTCTATAGTTAATACTAGAGAAATTTTGTACTTTTATTAGCAACTTGAGTAGCGGAGTCACGACTATGCCTTCACCTACAGAGCTGGCAGCCAAGCAAAAGCTATTAGAAAAATCAAGAGTAGAACTCACAGATAAAGTTAAATTATTATCGTCTGAAAAGCAGCGATTGAGGGAAGAAATAGGGAAAATTGAGGCTGCAAGTAAAGGCGTAGTTACTGAAAATCAAAAAAGCATTAATGAAGCCTTACGCGCCATTGAGAAATTAAAACAAGACATACGTACAGAACTGAACAAATTATCCACTCAAGCCAAATCGATTACACCGCAACCCCAAATATCCACTGAAGATTCAACGCTTGATGCGCCCAAGCCACCAGGGCCACCTCCATCGATGGGACCACCACCTCCTCCTGGTCCACCGCCATCTATGGGACCGCCGCCGCCCCCTTTAAACATGCCCAAAATTACAAAAAATTTGGGTTCACCGCCGCCAAAACCTGTTGCTACAAAACCAGTAGCTTCTAAAGGTGACATGCTTTCCGAGATTAG
>CAMAYX010000003.1 GCA_945862405.1 Legionella genomosp. 1 | reverse complement strand
TTTTATGACATAAGTGCAAAAAATTAACGAATCAAAAAATAGGCTGTGGCATATCCTGATAAAAAATAGAAAGATGGGAAAATCAAAATTTTATCCGTTACAAACTAGCAACGAGGTGGCTAGGTAAATTTACCTAGCATCAACTCAGTTACGCGATTGCTTCTGTTAGAGTGAATCCATTTAAAATTCCAGGAATAAATGGATTTATTTGATTTTGTGTCTTTAAGATATAACGCCCTGAATTTCCGTTTACTTCAAAAATAATTTGCAAGCTTGCACTGTCATGTTCGTCGACTAATACATTTACTTTTTGAAGCATTTTAAAAAATGCCCATGGACCAGTTTCATCTAATTCGAAGTGATTCCCTTCTATGGAATTCAAACTCAACTTCGCATTTGCTTGCGGCCAAACAAAGCGGGTAAATGAGTCAGTATTTTGATCGTCGTATAATTTGTTGTTGCCTAAATTAAATTCCAGATTAGCCACTACGGGATCCAAATTTACTTTTTGTAAGCTAAATTCAATTTTGGTGGTGTCGCTTTGTAAGGGGAAGAACATATTGGTAATTACATTTGCCCGAATTAACTCATTTATGGTGTCTGCAGAAATTGGCAGCACGTAATTATTCAACTCTTTTAGTTGCCATTGTGGTTTACTAGTGTCTAAAAATGGCTTTAAGTAAAAGTCTAAGAATTTATTGAGTACGCCATGTGTTGAAAAGAAATGATCAAAGTCGGTTAGCGATACTTCTTGCGTTTGCGAACTGTCAAAAGGATAACGATGCGAAATTTCATTTTGATACTCTTGATACACGCTTTGCCATTGGCGATTTATAAAGGCACGACTGTCATTAATTAATAGGAACCAGGAGTCGTCGGCAACTTGTTTAAGCCAAATAGACACCGGCTCAGGAAGCTGCTGTGCACGAGCGTATAAGATGCTTAATGGATTAGAAAGCGTATCGCCCATAAACCGTGAGCGGGTCATCTCAAAAGCTGTTTTACCCTGGTCTTGCACAACGGATAAGGTCATTAAAAATTTATCAAGTTCTGCAATGTTTAAGCTCAAATCCAGCCCCGTTGTATGATTTACCAAACTTAAGTTGGTAAATTTGCTGGCGATTTCTTGATTGAATAGTTTGAAATTATCACCAAACTCGGGGCTTGTTTGCTGTTGAATAAGTTCAATCATAGTATTAATCGAGTTCGACTGGTGCAGCACCTCGACTAAACCATGCGCTTGAGTATAATTTTGGAAGTGTTGTGGATGCGATTTGCGCATGAAATTTTGCCACCAGGTGGCATATTCATAATAGTAGGCTTGTTGCAATAAAGTTTGTAAATCACCTACATCTTGTCGAGCAAGTACCCAGTTTTCCGACTGCAATTGTGAACTAATAGCAGAAATACTGCCCATGACTTGTTGAAAACCAGCTTTTGTAAAATATCTAGGTACTTCTTTATCTGCTAACTCGAATCCTGCAATCGTTATTGAATTTTTATCTTGTGGAAAACTGTCTCTTGCTAAAGAGTAATATAAGTAACTAGGTGGTAAGGCGTTAAGATAGTTACGGACATCAGTTACTATTTGTTGATTAATAGCGATAGGTTGTATGGGTTGGCCCAGAGATTGTTTCAGCAAAGATAATTTCTTAGCTAAATCATTGGTATTTTGCCAATGTTGTTGGAACCAGTTTAAGACATTGGATTGAGAAAATCTTTGTGGATCTCCAAGCATTAGGTATATTTTTAAGGCTTGGTAACGTGCAGCATGAGTTTGCCGCGAATCCGCCATGGTTTGTTCAAGTTCAGCCAATACATTTGGAATAAAATTACCATGCAAATGTTGATGGGTATTGGTATGCAACTGGGTTTTAAGTAACTCAATGGTTGAAGTTGTGGTAAAGCTGGAAGTAATTTTATCCAAAGAGTCAGAAGCTTTCGCCAAGTGATAAATAGCAGGAGTATTGTCACTGCTTTGATTTAACATGGTTTCGTACATAAATAATTGCTTGCTGGCCTCATCCAATAAGTTAGCGGATTTGAAATGATGATAACCAAGCCATATTAGGGGTAAGGTAATTCCGGCAGCCGCAGCTCCCATAATCCATTTATTGGGTAAAGGGATGACGGACGGTTGGCGTTTAGTTTGTAATTGGAATGCTGTTAAAGCACCTTCAATAAAATAAGCTCTGTAATTAACCGACTGCGGAAATTTATCTTGTACCGTTAGGGCATATTCATGTTGTATTTTTTGGTTAAGCCTGTCTAAGCTAACTCCACCTTGCTCAGCACTGGTAAAATATATAGCATCCAGACGAAATAAGCGCGGTGGAATAGTTTGAATTATGGCTTGAACGGGAATTCGTAAGCTTGCTAGTTGTAATGGGAATTCACGTATCAAAGTTCGTTTTAGGCTTGAGCGTGCCGGATGCATTTTATGAATAACTTGCTGACCCAGCATTTCTGCCAAGTGGTCAAATTGAGCTTTGTAAGCATCTAATAAACGGTTGGGTTGATTCGCAGTGTACAAGGAAAAGCCTAAGGGTTTTTGTAAGTTAGCAGTATGTTCGTATTGAAAGAACTCACAGAATCCGGCTAAAGCATCCAATTTTGTAAAAAATAGTGAGGTGTCAACTCGATACCCAAGACTAATTCCAAGCCGCTGCAATAGTTGCCCATGATCTTTTGCTTGCGTGCCGGACTCAGCGGGATCACTGTTTAACAATTCGTTTACGTCTATGCACAATATAAGTCCGCTTATTTTCACGGTGCGATGACAACGATTTAATTGTTTTAGAGTATTTTGTAGCAATACTTTGCTTTGATTTAGCCAGGCTTCACCTAGTTCAATGATTAAGCCGTGTTGGTTGTAATAAATCTCGGCGCCACGCTCAGCATCAATGGTGAAATGCTGTAATTGGCTTTGACGTAGTAATGTGGTTTTTCCTTGATTTACTTTGCCCGTCAGTATGAGGAATGAGAGAGGGTTGGTTTGTGGTTTTAACTGCCAGATAATTTTTTTAACGGCGGTGCATAATGCTTGTAATGATTTATCCATCAACGATCCATTTTAACAAGTGCAGGATGTCCACTAAGCAAATTTTTCGCTTTATGTTCTAATAGGGTGTGACTAGCAAAAAAAATAGTTACCATGAAACCCAATGCGATTAATACCCCTGCGATCACTGGCCTATGGTTTATGGGTTCCGGTAATGCATGAGGCTGGTCTTTAAAAAGCCGATGCGGCTTATTTACGCGATATTGTTGAATGAGCTGATATAATTCTTCAATAAGGTTTTCTAATGTTTGCCGCCCATCCGCTTTAAGATGTTGCTCTCCTTCAAAGCCGGCGATCAAGCAATAATAGGCTAATTCAATCAAATCAAGGTATTGATTAGGTCGTTCTTTTAAATAAGTAATGATTTCAAAAAAGCGGCGCTCAGGTCCTATTTCGTCATGTGATGAAGGCGTGAACGATTTAAACTCAGCAGGCTGTTCGTATAGACGTACATAGTTTTTTCCTAAGAGCTCATCAATGGTTGCACATAATAGATAGGAAGCGATGACAACTAACTCTTCTGAATAGGTTTGCCCTGCTAATCGACTGTTAAATGCTTGCAGCTCATGATTAATATTATCACGGATACTTGTTATCGGCGGCAACGTTGGGCTAATGCATAATCTTTCAAGTAATGAGAATAGAGGTCCCGCAGCAGCAACGAGTGGATTCGTTGTAGAGGCTGCAATGAAAAGCTTGGAGCGATAGTAGCCTTGAGGAATACGGTTAGTCTCTGGAACTGCAAATCGGCTTACCAGTGAGACCGAATAAGTCTGGGCGTTCATGTGTGCTCCCTTTCGTATTCAAGTTTAAGCCACGAAGTTTTAAAGATAATACGTTATCTATAGTCCCTTGTCGATAAGGCTAAGTCAATCTATGGTTTGTTAAAAATTCTACTCAATTAAACCACATGATTTGTTGCTGGCATTGTATTCACTTTAATCCAGATTGTAGTGCTGGGCTTTCCCATATTGTGCAAGATCTTGCCATTAACGCTGATGGCAATACAGTATATCCAGGCAGGACGTTCACATTCGCGGGCGGTGCAAGTCCCACGTCCTGATTGGTTGCAAGCTCTAGGTGGGAGGAGATTTAGTCACTATATCCAACATAGTTTCGTCGGGATTTGCAATATTAGAGATTTAATACTGTTTTTCAAACTCCATTAATTGTAATTCTAATTCTCTTTGCAAACTTGCTTTAGGGTTGTCTTGCACAAACTCTAGGCAAGAAGGGCTTTGCAGATTTTCACATTGCGCTACGCTTACTTGTGCAAAGGGGTTTTTCCACAAGCTGACTCCCGGTAAGAAGTTGTAGGTCAATGCATTTCTATTAATGCGTTTCAATATTGCATAATCCAGTTGATGTACATAGATGGCTTCTACGTATTGGCGGGTTAAATCGGTGCGTAAAATGCCTTCATCGTCGGTTGATAAAACCACGGGTACATTATGATCCAGATAAGTTCGCAAAGGATGTTCGGGTCCATAAATGTTAAGAATTTCACGATTACTGATCAGATTGATTTCCACTGGAACAGGCTTAGACGCCATATATTTCAGCAATGATTCTGCTTGATTTTCATAAGCAACATCGACTCCATGACCAATTCTCTCCGCTTGTCCTGTATAAATTGCATCGTGAATATGAAAACGTAAATCTTCGGGCATAACACCAGATGGGCTCATTTCCCCGGCATGCAGGGCGATGTGGACGTTGGGATAGGCTTTATGTAAATAACTTATGATTTCCATTTGTTGTTTATAATCGCGTAGAGAAATGATTCCATCCTCCGCTTGTACAAGATTTATACCTACGATTAGATTGGATTGAGAGGCTGCAGCGAATGCATTAAGCGCTTGCGCGAATACATTGTCCAAAGCTTGCTCGCGCAGAATATAATATTGGAATTTAACGGTGAGATTGCATGCAGCAAGTTTTGGATTTTGCGTGCAGCCAAGTTCCTGACGAGCATCATTGAGGATGCGCTCGGTTTCGTTTATCGTAAATTGCACATTATCTTGGAAATCTTTATTGGCAAGTAAGGTATTTTTCTTGTCATCATAGTTTTTACTATCGCGAATTAGTTTCGCGAAGGTGGTAGAGTTAGCATTGTCCGGTAATATCATCAGCTCTATATATAATTCATGCTGATCGGCTGCACGGTTCATGATTTCAGCAATGAGCTGCGGGCGAAAATCGGCGACCAAGGGCATGAATTTAAAGAAGCTATTAAAAAAATGATCATGACGGGATTCAAGACCTGGAACAAAGTCTTTCATTGACCAGGAGTGAATAGCAGAATTATAAAGTTCGGGATGTTTGAAAATATCTTTGGTCTCAATCCCGGAGCACTGCTCATTATGTTTACTGACGGTAAGTGTAAATTTATCCAAACAGTAATTGTGCTGACTCGCTAATAAAAGCATAGTTTCAGGGTATGCTCCGCCCGCTAAATGGTAATGTAATTCTCCACCTTTGGGCATTTCTTTGAAAAAACTATACAAAGCATTAGGATTGGATTGGATGCTTTTTAAATAAGATTGTGCATCCGCACACACTTGGGAAGAGATAACTCCACTGAACAAAACTATGCATAACTTTAAAAGACGCATAACTGAGCTTGAAATGAAAAAGGTGATAATTATTACACGGTCAAGACACTTTTACCAACGTTAGTATGTTTGTTTTTTGGATGCGGTTGCTTTAACTTAAAATGTTTGCGGCAGGTTGAAATGTACATATCGTTGCCGCCAATAAGTACTTGGGAACCTTCGCAAAGAACCTTACCATGCTCATCAAGCCGCAAGATTCTAGTAGCTTTACTACCGCAATGACAAATGGTTTTGATTTCAGTCATTTCATCCGCCCAGGCCAGTAAGCTTTGACTGCCCTCAAACAGTTCGCCTCGAAAATCCGTACGTAAGCCATAAGTTAAAACTGGAATGTTCAAATGATCGGTGATATCTGTAAGTTGATAAACTTGTATTTTTGTTAAAAACTGTGCCTCATCAATTAAAACACAAGCTAATTGAGTTGGTGAGTTTCTAACAATTTGATACAGATCATCCGTTGGATAAAACATCGTGGCTTGCTCGCTTAAGCCAATTCTAGAATGAATTTTGCCTTGCTGCGTTCGCGTGTCAATTGCAGGGGTGAACAATTGGGTTTGCATTCCGCGCTCACGGTAGTTATAGCTTGATTGCAATAAAACTGTGCTTTTACCTGCATTCATAGTCGAATAGTAGAAGTATAACTTTGCCATTAATTAGTTAACCTTTTTGTTGCTTTGGAGGGGGAGTGCTAGCATAAAACTAGGGTCCCTTGCGGGACCCTGTTGTTTATTTTTGAGCGATGGATAAGCCCTGCAAGATAGTTAATGCTGCGTATAATTGATAATCTTCATGCATTAAATCTTTATCATTATTAGCAGTTGGAACAGAATCTGGTTCTTTTATAGAACTAGAATCAACATTAGTCTTGTCAGTTGAATTAGCGGCACCATTGTTGTTGGCATTGCTGTCCTTATTGACTTCATCTTTATTGGTATTGCCATTCGCCAGATGACCACTTAAATCAGCTTCAGAGATGTTAGCAAAGTTATCATTTTTATCACTTTTAGGGACAGAAATTTCTTCAACTACGATGTCAGGTGAAATCCCTTTTGCTTGAATTGAAGTTCCAGAAGGGGTGTAGTAAAGCGCTGTGGTCAATTTGATGCCGCGTTTACTGTCCAGCGGCAATACCGTTTGTACAGACCCTTTACCAAAACTGCGTGTCCCTAGGATAATAGCTCTCTTATTGTCTTTTAAGGCACCGGCTACAATCTCAGATGCGGATGCAGAACCGTTATTAATCAGTACAACGATAGGAGCATTATTCAGCACATCGCCAGGAGTTGCTAAAGCAGTAAACTTAGATCCTGGTAACCGACCTTCGGTGTAAACGATCATTTCTTCTTTGCCTTTGTTGTCATTATCAATGAAGGCATCGGAAATTTGGATAGCTGAATCCAATAGACCGCCAGGATTATTACGTAAGTCCAGCACTAGACCATCTAATTTTCCACCGGCTTCTTGCTTTAACTTTGCAATAGCATCTTCCATATCTTTGTCGGTGGTTGCTTGGAATTGGGTTAAACGAATATATCCGTATTTTTTATCCAATAATTTGGCCTTAACACTTTTAATCAATATCTTTTCTCTTACCAAATTAAAGGTTAAAGGTTTGCTGGTGCCCTTGCGTAAAATGGTAAGTTCAATACTGGTACCTATCTTTCCGCGCATAAGATTAACAGCATCTTTCAATTCTAATCCTTGCACCGAAGTAGAACCTAGCTTGATGATGTAATCTCCGGCTTTAATACCTGCTTTATAGGCTGGGGTGTCTACAATTGGGGTAATAACTTTAACCACACCATCTTCCATGGTGACCTCAATGCCCAACCCACCAAATTCACCATTGGTTACAGTTTGCAACTCTTTGAAATCTTCCTCATTGAGATAGCTCGAGTGAGGATCCAGACCGCTTAACATTCCACGGATTGCATTATCAAACAATTCTTCATCATTGGTTTGTTTGACATAATATTTTTTGATTTGTCCCAGAGCATTTGAGAAACGTTGAACGTCTTCCATAGGAATTCGTTGAGGATTATCCGACGCTTCTTCGCTCGTAGTAGCTGAGTTTGTATTTGTATTGCTAGTAGCATTCGCGGCATAAATTTGCAGAGGACTCGCAAAAAATAAAAGTAATATGGCTAAATGTTTACCATTTATAAGTGCACGAAACATATTAATTCTCCTTGATAGCACGGGCTGTCTTGGCAGCCATGCACTCTTAACTCATCTTATTGTTGTTATCTGAAGCTTTTGCGTGCCAGAGAACAATTAAGACAACCAATCGAGCGGCGAAACTGCTTTTCCTCGTTGTCTTACTTCAAAGTATAGACTGTTTTGCTTAAATCCACCTGTGTGTCCAACGCTTGCAATTTGTTCTCCTTGATAAACTGAACTTCCCTTTTGTTTAAATAATGCTTGGTTATGAGCGTACAGCGTCATAAATCCTTGCCCATGATCAATGATCAATAGAAGACCATATCCTTTTAACCAGTCACTGAACACTACTTTACCAGCAGAAACAGCAGAAACAGGGGTTCCTTCAGGCACATAGAAGGTAACTCCTTGTTTTGCTTTTTCTAAGGAATTTTTATTACACTGAACTGGCATGATCAATTTTCGACGCATACTTATAAACGATGTTTGCGATTGTACATGTGTCTGCACCACACTTTGTTGCACCAAAGATTTTAAAAGTCGCGATAAGTTAGCTTTATTACGCTTAAACTCTTGTAACTGTTGTTCGTTGGTTTGAATATCTGCACGCAAAGTATTAAGTACTGCTTTTTGGTACAACTTATTTTGCTCTAATTTTTTCTGATCCTGACTTAATTGTTCATGTAAATTTTGTTGCTCTTGCATTTCCGAATGCAATACATCCTGTCCTACGATTATTTTCTTATGTATCTCATGAATATTATCAATTAAATGCTGTCTTGATTTAATCAAATATTGATAAAAGGTAAGCAGCCGACTTATTTCGTATGGAGTATCTTGATTAAGTACCCATTTCATTGGCTGGTATTCGCCGGTTTTATACCGTGCACGAATATGTTTACTCAAGAGCTCTTTATGTGCATCTAAGTCTTGATTGAGCTTATTAATTTGCACTTGGAGTTCATTGATTTTCGCTTGTTTATGAGACAAAGCATGTTGGATAGTTTGTAATTGTTGAATATCTGTGCTTATTTTTTTTTCAGTAAGTGCTAGCTCGTTGTTCAAAACTCCTTGCTTATCATGGGCGCTGTTAAGCAATTGCTGGAGTTTAACTATTTTCGTTTCAATTTCCTGCAGCTTTGTTTTGGTTTTAGTGATAGCTACGCTTTCTGCATGCACCAAACCACATATAAAAAAACTGATGACGCTTAGAACGTTAAGAAATCTATACATGATCGCGAACCAACAATGCCTGGCCAGTCATTTCTTGAGGAGGAGGAATGTTCAGTAATGATAATAATGTTGGAGCAACATCAACTAAAGAACCCTGGTCTTTATTAAAATGCCATTCACCGCCCAAATATAATAGCGGAACAGGTTGGTGCGTATGGGCTGTATGCGGTTGATTGGTGTGTTCATCAAACATGGATTCAGCATTACCATGATCTGCAGTAATTAACATTTTACCATGATGTTTTTCTAAAGCTTGCCAAATTTTGCCCATACAATTATCCAAACATTCAATGGCTTTTACGGTTGCAGCAAAGTCACCAGTATGACCTACCATGTCAGCGTTTGCAAAATTGCAAATAATGATATCATAAGTTTGGCTATTAATAGCATCAACTAGAGTATTGGTTAATTCGGGTGCATTCATTTCCGGTTGAAGATCATAAGTGGAGACTAAAGGAGAAGGAATTAAAATTCGATCTTCATGTGCATAAACCAGTTCGCTGCCACCATTTAAAAAAAATGTAACATGGGCATATTTTTCAGTTTCTGCTATGCGAAGCTGACTCATATTATGTTGGGAGATAATCTCGCCTAAGGTATTGTGTAAATTAAGTGGTGGGAATACTGCTTGGGTTGGTAAATGTTTCGCATACCTGGTCATTGTTAAAAAATGCGCGATTTTTGGATAAACTTTGCGCGAGAACTCAGTAAAATCCTGCATGAGCAAAGACTGAGTAAGTTGTCGTGCTCTATCAGCGCGAAAATTGAAAAAGAAAATGGAATCGCCGTCTGCAATAGCCTTGCCTTCCCCAATTCGTGTAGGCGGAATAAATTCATCATTTATTTTTTGCGCATAGAAGCTATGAATAGCATCTTCTGGAGTTGCAAAACAGTAGCTGCTTTCATTTTCAGTTAAGAGTTTATAGACGGGTTCAACTCGCTGCCAGCGCTTATCTCTATCCATAGCGTAGTACCTTCCGCTAATAGAACTTATGGTTGCTACCGGATTTGTATTCAAAAAATTTTGCAATTTGGTAAAACTTGCTAATGCACTTTGCGGAGGAGTATCGCGTCCATCTAAGAAAAGATGAAGATATACATTGTGAAATTGCTGTTCGGCGCATATTTTTAGGAATGCAAATAAATGTTGCTCATGACTATGCACACCACCAGGGGATAACATTCCCATAACATGAATCGACTTACCCTGGGACTTCATATCATAAATCACTTTTTTAAAAATGGGTGATTGTGCGAATGTTTGCTCATGGATAGCATTATTTATACGGGTGTAATCTTGCGGAATTATTCGTCCTGCGCCAATGTGCATGTGACCAACTTCCGAATTGCCCATTTGTGCATCAGGTAAGCCAACGCAAGGTCCAGAAGCTTCAAGGAGGAGGTGCGGGCAAGTATCCCACCATTTGTCCCAATTCGGTGTTTTTGCCGCCAAAATTGCATTATGGGTAGTTTCTTTTCGGTAACCCCAGCCATCAAGAATTAACAACACAATAGGGTTTTTTTCAAACATCGCATGCTCCGATTGGACAACAACTGCCCATCTCTTAAATTTATTTAATAAAACAGGTAGACTATAGGCCATTTTTGTTGATGGAAGAAGTGGGTTGAACCAAAAAATACCGCAACACGTTGCTATAGTAATGGATGGGAACGGGCGTTGGGCTGTACATCGCGGCTTACCAAGAGTCGAAGGTCATCGTGCCGGTATTGGTGCTGTAAAAATGGCAGTGGAGTATTGCCTGCAAAAGGAAATTCCTGTGCTAAGCCTTTTTGCATTCAGCAGTGAAAATTGGGCGCGTCCGGAAAATGAAGTAGGATTCTTAATGCAGCTTTTTATTCATGCTCTAGAAAAAGAAATAGATGAGTTGCATCAGCATGAAGTAAGACTATTATTCAGCGGCGATCGTCAGCAATTATCAAGTGATTTGCAAGCGGAGATGAGTCAAGCAGAGAAGCTTACCTCGGCAAATAATAGACTTATACTAAATGTTGCTATGAACTATAGTGGTAAATGGGATATTGTTCAGGCTGCAAAAAAAATTGCGAATGAAGTTCAGCGTGGCAGCTTTTTAGTGGATACTATCGATGAAGCTAGCTTTTCCCATTTCCTGAATACATCACATCTTCCTGATCCTGATTTATTCATTCGTACTAGTGGTGAAAAAAGGATTAGCAATTTTTTCCTATGGCAATTAGCCTATACCGAACTTTATTTTTCTGAAGTTCATTGGCCTGACTTTACCGCTGAAGAATTTGATAAAGCGCTGATTAGTTTTAGTCAAAGAGAGCGGCGTTATGGTCAAACATCAAAGCAATTAATTGAGAAAAAACATGTTTAGACAACGGTTGTTAACCGCATTAGTGCTTATCCCTATAGTTTTGTTGTTAATTTATTTTTCAAATATTTGGTTATTTTGCGGGATTGTATTGATTTTAATGCTGTTCAGCGGATGGGAATGGAGCCAATTGATTCCTCTAAAAAAATTGGATGCAAAATTGATATTCCTTTTAGCCTTGCTCCTGATGAGTGCTGCCTGTTGGTATAGTTTAAATTATTGGCTGCTGGCCGGAATGGTGATGTGGGCCTTAATATTTCTTGCTGTTGTTACCTTTCCGGATACTCAATCCATTTGGGGTTATCCCGGTGTTGTTACAGTTGTTGGTTTACTGTTACTTCCCTTGTTTGCGAATACGCTTGCGGCGGTGTTTGAATTGCATGCAGGAAAAGGGCTTCTAGTTTATGTGCTATGCTTAGTATGGGCTGCCGATATTGGTGCATATCTTACCGGTAAGGTAAGTGGCCGACATAAGCTGATTCCGTTAGTAAGTCCTGGGAAAACGATAGAAGGTACTGTAGGTGGTGTTGTCCTCGCGATGATAGTAGCTTGTGTTGGGTATTTTTGCTTTGCACCCGTGAGCGGCGGAATTTGGTTTATTTTGGCAGGGATTACTACTCTAATATCCATCTTAGGAGATCTATCCATTAGTATTCTTAAGCGGCGCTGTAACGTGAAGGACACCGGAGCTATCTTTCCTGGTCACGGTGGTATGTTGGATCGTTTGGATAGTCTTATCGCTGCTTTTCCTGTCTTTTATTGCGGATTAAAATTTTGGCCGCCTGGAATTTAGTATGATTCTCACCATTTTCTATTTTGTACTCGCATTATTAATTCTCATCATTGTTCATGAGTATGGACACTACTTAGTCGCAAGGTTATGCGGAGTGAAGGTTTTACGTTTTTCGTTTGGATTTGGAAAAGTTTTGTTTAGCTGGCATAACAAACATGGAACACAGTTTGCTTTTTCGTTGGTTCCACTTGGTGGCTATGTAAAAATGCTCGATGAAACGGAAGGCGAAGTTCCTGAGAAAGAGCGTCATTTAGCATTCAATACCCAATCTGTATGGAAAAGAATGGCCATCGTTCTGGCCGGGCCTGCGTTTAATCTATTGTTCGCGATCATCGCTTTGTCGATGATGTGGATGATTGGAATAAAAACGTTAGCTCCGATCATTGAAAATGTAAGACCTGGAAGTATTGCCGCACAAGCTGGGCTTAAGCCTCAACAAGAAATTATCGCTTTTGGTGGGCAAAAAATTGTAAGTTGGCACGATTTTCAATATGCGATAATGCCATACATAGGCACAAACGATCCCATGTCCCTTACGGTACGTTCCATGGTTGACCAGCGTGAGTATAAGGTTACGCTTTCTTTAGCCAATTGGAATTTAGATGCTAAAAAGCCAGACATTTTGGAGAGTTTGGGAATTGACCCTTTTATTCCCAGGGTACCTGCTATCATCGGAGAAGTAGTAGCAGACTCTCCCGCACAATCAGCAGGTTTGCAAGTGAATGATGAAATTGTAAAATTAAATGACCAGCCGGTGAATGATTGGTTAAATGTGGTGGACTACGTCAAAGATCATCCCAACAGCACCGTCAAACTTGAAGTCATGCGCGAGGGGAAACCTTTGGTGATAAGCGCAAAAATTGGTCAAAACGAAGACAACGGAGTGGTGCAAGGATTTCTAGGGACTCGTTCTCAGAAAGTGGAATGGCCGGCGAACTGGTTGAGAACTCAACGTGAAACTCCGTTGAATGCATTAGCGTTAGCCTGTTCACAAACTGCAGAGTTAACCGGCGTAACATTTACGCTCATGGTACGACTGGTTATGGGCAAACTTCCCATAGAAAGTTTAAGTGGTCCTGTAGGGATTGCGCAAAGTGCAGGCGAATCAGGACGCAGTGGAATTGCTTATTATTTGTCATTTTTGGCTTTGGTGAGCATCAGTTTAGGTGCCTTAAATTTACTCCCTATTCCAGTATTGGACGGTGGACACTTCTTTTATTGTCTAGTTGAAGCCATTCGCAGAAAACCTTTATCAGAAAATGTGAAGTATGTAGGGGTGTATTTGGGCTTAGTTGTTCTTGTATTATTAATGGTTATTGCCTTAAAAAATGATATCTCCAGATTAGTGGGGTAAAACTAAAGTTTATGAACTGGTTTCTTGACAGCGAATGCGACTTCCTATAAAAAGGCACCATTTAGTTGTAATCAGCCGGATGAAATACTGTCTTGGATGTAATAATAATAATGAAAAAAATACGCAAAAAAGTGGTTTTAGGAATGTGCTGCTCTGTCGCCTTGATATGGTCAGCCGAAGTTAGCGCAGCAAATGGGTTCATCGTTCGCGATATTAAAATTACTGGGCTAGAACGTGTAAGTACCGGAACGGTATTAAATTATTTACCCGTCCAAGTTGGGGAAGAAATTACGCCCGCTTCTACTCCACAAATAATTCGTGCTTTATATGAAACCGGTTTCTTTCAATCAGTAGAACTTGAACGACAAGGTGACACCTTAATCGTTAAAGTTATTGAACGAGCTACTGTAGGTTCTATTTCTGTCGTTGGTAATAAAGAAGTTCCCAGCGATAAAATGAAGGAAATTTTGAAAGAACTAGGTTTAGTTAAAGGCCAGGTTTTCCAACGGGCATCGCTCGAGCGTCTTGAGAAAGAGTTGAAACAAGTTTACAACGCGCGTGGGAAATATAATGCTCATATTGACACTACGGTCAATGCTTTAACAGAAAACCGTGTTGCGATTACCGTAACAGTTTCTGAAGGTCGGGTCTCAAGAATCAAAGAAATTAGAATTATTGGCAACCATGACTTTAGCGATGATGATCTTAAATCGCAATTGGATTTAAAGACCAGTGGGATGTTTACCTATTTCACCAAGAGAGATCAGTATACGAAAGCTGCTATGGATGCATCCTTAGAGGCTTTGCGTTCTTACTATTTAGATCGCGGCTACCTAAAATTTAATATTGTTTCTTCTCAAGTACTGTTGTCTCCCGATAAAAAAGATGTGTTCATCAATATTCACATTGAAGAAGGACCTCAATATCATTTCTCCGGCTATGCAGTTTCAGGGAAAACGATAATCTCAAAAGAAAAAATTGATTCCATAGTCCAAGTGAAGGAAGGCGCGGTTTTTTCGCGTAAAAGCGTCACAGAAACGATTTCGGACATAGGGCTTGCTTTAGGGGATGTAGGCTATGGATTTCCGGCGATTAATGCTGAACCACGGGTGAATGAAGACGATAAAACAGTATTTATCACCTTTGTTGTTGATCCAGGCCGTCATGTCTACGTGCGCCGTATCAATTTTCATGGTAATACCAAAACAGGTGATTATGTACTGCGCAGTATCATTCGTCAAAACGAAGGATCGCTATTATCGCTGCATAATATCAAAGAATCTGAACGTCAATTGCGTCTTTTGAATTATCTAAAAAATATTAACATCAAAACTACGCCAGTACCTGGTACCAATAATCAAGTGGATCTGGATGTGCAGGTAGAAGAAGCGCCATCTGCAGAAGCCACTGCATCTTTAGGATATGGTACAACGGGGCCGCAATTTAATGCGTCGTTTAATCAATATAACTTCATGGGAACTGGTCGTACCGTAGGCGTTGGCTTCAACGCAAGTTACTGGGGCCAAGATTACTCATTCCACTATTACAATCCTTTTTACACGAACACAGGGATTGGTAGAGGCTTTAATGTGTATTTCCAGCACATGGATCCCAAACATTTAGATGTTGCTTCCTACAGCTCCGATCGATACGGTGTTGATGTTAACTATAACATGCTCTTAAGCGAAACCAGCAGTTTGCAATTTGGCTATGGGTACCAAGGGTTGAACATTAAGTCGGTGGGAAGGGTTCAGCAAATACAAAATTTTGTGAATTTATATGGTACCGATTTTAATCAAATACGCTTAACTGCAGGATGGAATCGTAATACCTATGATCAGATGCCATTTCCTACGCGCGGTCTAAATCAACAAGCTACGGCATTATTTTCTTTACCAGCTACTTCAGATTCGTTTACGTATTATAAGACGTCGTACCAAGCGAGGATGTATTATCCAATAACCCATGGCTTTGTCTTTACCATGCTAGGTAACGTTGGATATGGTAATACGTTCAACCGTCAAGGACTTCCATTTTATGAAAACTACTTTGCGGGGGGTATTGCACAACCTGGTCAAGTAAGAGGTTATGATAGCTATTCTCTAGGCCCGCAAGATAACTGGGGTAATTCCTTAGGTGCGAACTTATTGGTCAACGGCAGTGCTGGAATAATTTTGCCTTACCCTCTGAGCAGGGAAACGGTAAGAACTACCTTATTCATGGATGCAGGTAACGTGTTTGTTGATGGTATTCCTCCCGCACTAACAGGTAGTGATGCTGGACCTATGCGTTATTCTGGTGGTATTTCGGTAGAATGGCGTTCTCCATTCGGCCCTCTGGCATTTAGCCTTGCAAAACCATTAAATATGCAGCCAACAGATGTAAGTCAAATTTTCCAATTTAGTCTGTCTTCTAGCTTTTAACTAAGCAACCCGGTTGCTTGCAACCGGGTATAAGCATTTTTTCCATGCGTAAATACCAATCAAATTATCGCAACTTTTTTATTATTGTGCTAGCATGTAGACCCGTTGCAAATCATTTTGGGTTAGGTATTATACACCTCTCAGTGGAATAACCTGCATGGTACAGCGTTAATAATAGTGTTTAGAAAGTCTTCAATCGGGAGTCAAATCATGAAGCGTGTATTAGGTGTTTTAGTCGCGTTATTTTTTACATTAGGCAGTGCGGTAGCTGTAGCTGATGGTACCAAGATAGGTGTGGTTGATTTACAAAAGATCATGCAAACCTCAACTCAAATGAAATCCATCCAAGAAAAGTTGGAAAAGGAATTTAAACCTCGTCGTGACAAGTTAGTTGCCATGGAAGACGGTTTGAAAAAAGATATGGAAAAGCTCAAACGTGATAGTTCTGTATTGAGTGCAAGCCAACGCAAAGATTTAGAAAAGAAAATTGTTGCTACTCAACAGCAATTTGAAAGAGAAGGTCAACAATATCAACAAGAATTGAGCACTGCGCACAATGAATCAATGGAGGAATTTTATACTAAAATCCGTGCTGCAATAGCGAAAGTTGCTGAAGGCGAAAAATTCGATGTTGTGTTACAAAAAGATGCTGCACCTTTTAGTTCAGATAAATTAGATGTTACATCTAAAGTAGTGCAAGAAATTAAATAATCTAAAAATTCGTTCACAAGGATTAATGCAAAACATTAATCCTTGTTTTCTTACCCTCATCTTACTGGTGTATTTAAGTAGCTTCTGTTAAAGGATGTTTTCCTCTGCCGTATTTGGTTTGATCGTAGGGCATACAGGAGTTGTAGTGAGAACATAACGGAAAAATGTATGACAGAGTTTATTGATATAACCAAAGTTCTTTCGTTGCTCCCGCATCGATATCCTTTTATCCTTGTCGATAGGGTGCTTGAATATAAAGAATTTGACTACCTAGTGGCGATTAAAAACGTAACGATCAACGAACCATTTTTCCCCGGACATTTTCCTGGTAATCCTATTATGCCGGGAGTTCTAATGCTTGAAGCTTTAGCACAAGCAAGCGCTATCCTATCAAATCTATCGAGAGTCCCTAAAGAAGGTCACGAATTTTTATATTTTTTTGCCGGCATTGATAACGCTAAGTTTAAGAGTGTTGTTATTCCGGGTGATCAATTACGTCTTGAAGTAAAACTAACGGGAAACAAACGTGATTTTTGGCGTTTGCATGGTGCGGCGTATGTAGGTGACAAGCTTGCCTGTTCAGCAGATTTAATGAGTGCAGCGAAGGAAATAAAACGTGATAAGTGAGCATGCAATAATTCATCCTTCAGCTAAGTTGGCTAAAGGAGTAACCGTAGGGCCTGGAACAATTATCGGCGCTGATGTAGAAATTGATGAAGGTACTTGGATTGGTCCACATGTTGTAATTCAAGGACCGACCACCATTGGCAAGAATAATAAGATATTTCAATTCGCATCCGTAGGCGACGAACCACAAGACATCACATATAAAGGTGAGCCTACACGACTTGAAATCGGCGATAATAATATCATCCGCGAATTCTGTATGATAAGCCGAGGTACTGTTAAGGGCGGTGGGTTGACGCGCCTTGGAAATAATAATTTTTTTATGGCTTATACCCATATAGGTCATGATTGTATGGTGGGTAATCACGTTATCATGGTTAACTACTCAGCGCTTTCTGGTCATGTGATCCTTAATGATTACGCTACTATTGGTGCTTATGCTGCTGTACATCAGTTTTGTCTCGTTGGAGCATACGCGTTCATTGCCCGCGCTACTTATGTTACTAAAGATGTTTTGCCTTACGTATTGATTGCGGGTCATACAACATCTGCTTGTGGTATTAATACAGTTGGGTTAAGACGCCGAGGATTTTCTTCAGCGGCAATCGACTGTTTGCGCCGCGCCTATAAAATAATTTATCGTAAAGGTTTAACCGTTCAACAAGCGGTTGGTGAACTTGAAGTCTTGCAACAAGACTGTCCTGAAGTTTTACCAATGATAGATGCATTGAATCAATCCACTCGAGGGATTGTAAGGTAACGCAAATGCTGAGTGTACTACTGGTTGCTGGCGGGGGAGCTTTGGGAGCTGTTGCCCGCTTTGGAACTGTTAATGTCGCTCAGTTATTATGTGGTCCACGCTTCCCCTATGGAACTTTGCTGGTTAATTGCTTAGGTGCATTTTTAATCGGCTTCATTATGAGTTTTCTTATCGAACGCTCGGGCGAATATGCTGAAGCATGGCGCTTGTTTTTAGTTGTAGGTTTTTTAGGCGGCTATACAACATTTTCGAGTTATGCTTGGGAATCATTAGTACTTTTCAATGCAGGAGACCGCCTAGGAGGCATATTTAACATTCTAGCTAATAATATTGGTACACTATTATTGGTTCTTATGGGACTGCACGTTAGCCGTTTACTAGGAGGTATGTATGCAGGTTAAAGTAACTCGAATATATCTAAGCGAAGAATCTTCTGTACTAAAAGAACTTTTTAAACATCTGCATGATAATAGAATTCACGGAGCTACTATGTTTCGTGGCGTGAAGGGATTTGGTGTTAGTGGAAAAATTCGTGAGACGAGTTTCCTTGATTTGCACTTTGATTTGCCTATGATATTGGAATTCTTTGATGAGCCAACAAAAGTGGATGATGTTATGGAGCACTTTAAAGATAAAATTGAGGCAGGGCGTGTTTTACAATGGTTGGCAGAGGTCAGTTAAAAAATGATAGATCCACATATTTTAAGAGAAAAAGCTACCTACATAGCAGAGCAATTGAAAAAAAGAGGTTTTACTTTTGATGCTGTTGCATTTATTGCATTAGAAGAAAAGCGCAAAACTTTGCAAATTGCTACGCAGACGCTGCAGAATGAGCGTAATTCACGCTCTAAATCAATTGGGCAGGCGAAAGCTCGTAATGAAGATATTACCCCAATGCGCGAAGCTGTAAATCAATTAGGCGTTGAGCTGGAGCAGAAAAAGAATGAGCTTGATGACGTTTTATCCCAAATTGAGAGTATCAGTTTAACTCTGCCCAATCTACCTCATGATTCTGTCCCTGTGGGCAAAAATGAAAATGACAATGTAGAAGTTAGACGCTGGGGTTCGCCGACGCAATTTGATTTTCCAGTTAAATCCCACGATGAGCTTGGGGAAAACTTACAACAGATGGATTTTGCGCTGGCAGCCAAAATCACTGGCAGCCGGTTTGTAGTTTTGAAATCTCAAATTGCAAAATTGCACCGCGCCTTGATCCAATACATGTTGAATGTTCATGTTAATGAGCACGGATACCAAGAGATTTATGTTCCTTACATTGTAAATGCAGATAGTTTGTTAGGTACAGGTCAACTACCTAAATTCGAAGAGGATTTGTTTAAACTATCCGGTGAGCAAAACTATTATTTGACGTCTACAGCTGAAATACCTGTAACCAATACAGTGCGTGATACCATTCTAGATGCCGGTGCTTTACCCATAAGATATGCTTGTCACTCCCCTTGTTTTCGCAGTGAAGCTGGTTCCTACGGGAAAGATACAAAAGGTATGATTCGACAACATCAATTTGAAAAAGTCGAATTAGTATGGATAACTACCCCCAAGCAATCTTATAAAGCTTTAGAGCAGTTAACCCATCATGCCGAAACGATACTCCAGCAACTAGAGTTGCCCTATCGAGTTGTGAGTTTGTGCACAGGAGATTTAGGTGCTGGTTCCGCAAAAACTTATGATCTAGAAGTTTGGCTGCCTAGCCAAAATACGTATCGCGAAATATCTTCTTGCAGCAATATGGAGTCTTTTCAAGCGCGGCGTATGCAAGCAAGGTTTCGCAATCCAGAAACCCAGTCCATGGAATTGGTACATACTCTTAATGGTTCGGGATTGGCAGTAGGGAGAACGTTAGTTGCCATTTTGGAAAACTATCAAGAAGAAGATGGAAGCATCAGAATTCCGGAAGTATTAAAGCCCTATATGGGTAATCTGGACAAGATACGAAAGTAGGCGCTGTATTTGAGCGCTTGTCCGAGAGACGTATGAGAACAGTATGGCAGCCTTGATGCAGGCCCAAGGGGCCGTAATCCGGGATCTGTGGAACAATATTAAATCCCAGGCGTAGGTTAGATCGTTGACCCGGTGTTCATCGCGAAGGAGCATAAGATTTTGCGATTTTCGAAGTGAGGAACATCTTTACCTAGGATTTGGGAGATGGCTCTAAGCTGCCCCTTTTTAAATATAAGCAGCAACCCCAGCCATTAACAGAAAACCAATAATAACAAAGCTAAAATCCCGGAGATTACAACAACGTTCTACTAACACGCAACGCTCAAGGCCATGCAGCGTTCCCAAATAAAGGAACGTACCCGCCGATATAGAAACTAAAATTGGGTCAAAAAGTGAATGTGTTTCAATCCCATGATTTGAGTACCAGCCTATGAAAATTCCTAATGGGGTCATTAAGGTAAATAATAGGAAAAACAAAATACTGGTGCGCGTAGTCAAGGAACTTTTGTTCAGTTGTACTGCAATCGCAAAGCTTTCCGCCCATTTATGGGTGATAATTGCGAAAAACAACATAATGACTACGGCGTATTGTTGACTAAACCCTAAAGCGGTTCCCAACATTAACGAATGAATAGAAAACATAACCCAAGCAAGCAATGCAAATGCTGGGTGCGAAGCATCGTGATGGTGGTAAAGTTCTTTGCCAAGATGTTCAAACCACAAAAATACCAGAAAGACCATCCCCGTAATAATATAGGCAAAAGGATAGTTATACCCCATTTCCAGAAACATCGAATTTGATTCTGGGAGCATGTGCAATAAAGCTGCTCCTAAAAAAACGCCTGTAGCTAAAGTCTCGCCTAAAGGAAAGTCGAAATGTTCTTCCTCTTTTAATTTCTTTTTAAAAGGGATCCAACCGGCTAATAAAATGACCGCTACAATACTGAGTGCAAAAAATATTTTAAGGGTGGCCGTGGCCATCAGAAACCTCAATAATTTATCAATGGTCTGAATACTATCAGGACTTACACAAAACCCCAAGAACAAGGCAAAAAAACCGGGTTTGGTCGTCTAAGGTTGTTAGATAGCCACAAGATTTAGATGTGTTCGACGGTATAGGTGCTATTCTAGTCTTTCCCGTGTAGGCAGGAAGCTATTTGGGTTGGTATTGCACCAAGATAAGGATAATTCCCCGTTTTCTTGTACCGTGAATTTAATCAACTCTTAAAATCCGGACATCTTTGATATCTGTATAAAATGGTAAATCCATTTCTATTGCATTTTGTAGTTCCGTACTGCGGTTGAAACTTCCCATACAAAATAAATCAATGGTTAAATTACCATCAAGATAATGCAGTACCCAGGATTGGATTTCTGGAAATAACATTTGCCATTTCATGAGAATCCCTTTTTCTAGTTTTGCACGGTTGGGTAAATGCAGAGAAGGGCATGCTGTTTCATCGTCTTCAGGGTCGATGTGGACGGTAACATCTTCCACTTCTGGAATCTTTTCAACTAAAGCATGATGAACATTTTGCGCAATGAAATGTCCTTCCGAAACTGAGATTTGCGGAGACACTAGTACATGAACGTCTACGAATACATCTTTCCCCATTGAGCGACTGCGCAATTGATGAATTTTTTGCACCCCGTCAATTTCTTGAATTATTTTTTCAATTTTTTCTATCAATATAGGGTCAACAGCACTGTCAACTAGTTGCTTAACACTATCCCATCCATAATCCCAGCCCATTTTTATGATCATAAAACCAACCACGATAGCGGCGATAGCGTCAAAATAGCCAAAACCAAAGATACTTGCTAGTAATCCCAATAAGACTATTAGAGACGAAGCAGCATCGGAGCGATGATGCCATGCATTTGCTATGATCAAATCAGAACGAATGGCTTCGCCTATAGTTAGTGAATATTGGAAGAGTGCTTCATTAGCAAATATAGAAAGTAAAGCAATTGGAATGGTGAACCAATTGGGTTTCCCTTGACCACCCTGCATCAACGCATCAAAAGAATCCCAAGCGATACCTGCGCCAGCAAGAATCAATACCAATGCTAGAACGAGTGTTGCTGCAGTTTCAATTCGCTGATGGCCATAAGGATGAGAATGGTCGGCGTCCTGGCTTCCATATTTTGATGCTACAAGAACCATGGTGTCGGTTAGTAAATCAGAGAAAGAATGGAATCCATCTGCTATTAATGCATGAGAATTGTAGAGTAAGCCCCCAATAACTTTAATAATACCCAACAAAGCATTAATTCCTGCACCAATTAAGCTTATAGATTTAGCCTTCTTATACCGTTCTTCTTCTTTCACAAATCACTCCAAAATGTAGTTTTGGCGTTAACATTTTTTTTAATAGGATACGACTTTTGTGGGTTTATGCAATTGGTGTATTCTCAGACACCAGCCAATCGCCTTTACTTTCAAGGAGCTTAAACTTCAATGCACAGGGTTATCCACAGATTTTGTGGATATTAAGAATTGGCTAATAGCGGAACAATAATAAAAAAATAAAATTTTTCAATAAGTTATATGAAATCAATTGAAATTGAAATTCAGGAAGAGTGCTTGGTATTAAACTTATCCACAGAAGATTTGAGCAGGTAAGCGCGAAAAAATTTGCTATATTACTCAAAGAAAAATAGAAAAAACAGTCTTGACTTAATATATTTTTAACCTTGTAAAAACTGTTCAAAATCACCTAGCCAGCGTTGAGAAATTTTACGTGCCACATTTGGATTTTTATTAAGCAACTCTTCCGCAATTGGGGGTAATAAGGTTAAAACGTTCTGATCTCTTTGCAAATTGGCAATTTTATACTGACGGTAACCTGTTTGTCGCGTTCCTAACAACTCACCCGAGCCACGTAATTGTAAATCTTTTTCAGCTATTATAAACCCGTCATGTGTTGCTTTCATTACTTTTAACCGTTCTACTCCTATAGATGACAGGGGTGTTTGATATAAAAGTATGCAATGTGACTGTGCATTTCCTCGGCCGACTCTACCTCTTAACTGATGCAATTGTGAAAGACCTAAACGCTCAGCATTTTCAATGATCATCAAACTTGCATTGGGAACATCGACACCGACTTCGATAACGGTGGTTGCCACAAGCAAATTGATAGCACCGTCTTTAAAGGCATTCATGATTGCATCTTTTTCAGTTACTTTCATACGACCATGAATTAGTCCTATTCGCACCCCGGGTAATTGTTCTGTCAGAGTTTGTGCTGTAGCAGTAGCAGCTATGCATTGTAATTTTTCAGAGTCCTCAATTAGAGTGCATACCCAATAAACTTGACGACCACTGGCGATAGCGCTTTGTAATTTGGTAATGATCGTTTGACGTTTTTCTTGGTTTACAACCGCTGTAACTATTGGGATTCTTCCAGGAGGTAATTCATCAAGAACAGATAGATCAAGATGAGCAAATTGGGTCATTGCGAGAGTTCTAGGAATAGGTGTGGCCGTCATTAGCAGTTGATGGGGCGCTGAGTCCAGCCCTTCTCCTTTCTGCTGCAACAATAAACGCTGTTCTACTCCAAAACGATGTTGCTCATCAATGATCACCAGTCCCAGACGCGGGAAAGCAACATTTTCCTGGAATAAGGCATGGGTTCCAACAATCATCTGGCAGCTTTGGTCGGCTAATGCAGTTAATACTTTTTTGCGTTCACTGGTTTTCATTTTTCCACTAAGCCGGTGAACTGAAATTTGCAACGGTGTTAACCAGCGTTGTAATACACTTGCATGTTGTTCGCTTAAAATATCGGTAGGCGCCATGAGAGCTACTTGGTAATCATTGGCGATTGCATGCAGGGCAGCTATGGCCGCAATAACGGTTTTACCGGCACCAACATCGCCTTGTACCAGTCGAAGCATAGGTTTATCTTGAGTTAAATCCAAACTTATTTCTTCAATAACACGTTGCTGTGCTAAGGTGAGCGTGAATGGTAAATTTTGTAAAAATTGTTTCAATAAATCTTGTTTGGAGGGTAAAACTGGAGCTGTTAAGCGCGCACGTTCTTTACGGGCAAACTGTAGGCTTAACCTTTGTGCTAAGAGCTCGTCAAATACAAGACGTTTTAATGCTGGATGAGTTCCATCCTCTAAGGTAAGCAATGATATATCAGGGGTTGGATTGTGCAAACATTCTAGTGATGCTGCAAGCGGTAGAAAATAGAATTGTTCAAGTTGTTGCGGATTCATCCATTCAAGGTTGTTTAAATCATCTTTAAATCCCGCTAAAACTCGATTAACTAATTGTCGGATTCTTGTTTGTGTTAAACCCTGGGTGGTTGGATATATGGGGGTTAGAGTTTCTTCTACGGAAACGTCGGAATCTTCATTCAGCAATTGATATTCCGGGTGTATCATTTCTAACTGTTGTGTATATTCACGAACCTCACCAAACACTCGAATGGATGTGGACTCATTTAATTTTTGAACTTGTTGTTTATTAAAATGGAAAAAGCGTAGTCTTAGTATTCCCGTTTTATCCTCTATGTAACAGTAAAGCATGGGACGCTTACCATATTTAACTTCTGTTTTTCGAACGCAGCCTGTTACTACACACCACTCATTTACTCTTAAGTCTTGGATTGGAGTAATGCGAGTTCGGTCCTGATAGCGGTAGGGCAGATGGAATAATAAATCTTGGGCAGTTTTAATACCGCATTTTGCAAGTTTTGCCGCAACGGAAGGACCTACGCCAGGAATATTTTCGCAAGCTTGGGTTAACACAGTAGGATTTAGTCCAAAAAAAAATGATAATACCAAGAGATTCTAGATATCATCAACTTATAATCACTTTGTTGCAAGAGAACTTTGACTTAGGGAGCGTTTGTGGAAGCGAGAATGAATCGTACCTTGACCATTGCGTCAGGGTTAATTGTAGTTTGGATTATTGGCTATATCTTGTTGGAAGGCAGAGGGCTCATAATTCCTTTCGTGATTGCGCTGTTTATTTGGAATTTACTTAATACGCTGCATAATGCAATACAGAGAATCCCTGTAGTAGGGGTGCGGTTACCCTCCTGGCTAAGCTTAGTAATCTCATTGTTGCTGGTGGTTATTCTTTTCAAGATTCTGATTGATATTATTGGTAATAATGTTACTGATGTAATTCAAGCATCTTCCCGATATCAGGAAAATCTTGCGCGTATTTTTAACTCTGTTGATGATAGATATCGAATAAAGGCATTGGCCAGTTTGGATGGACTTATTAAAAATTTGAGCGTACAAAGCATGTTGCTCAATATTTATGGAGTATTTACTACCATCACGGGTTCTGCTGTATTAATAACTTTATATGTGGTGTTTTTATTTGTTGAGCAACACTATTTTACCCTTAAAATGGATGCATTATTCCCACAAGCAGGTCATCGACAACTAGTTGACAGCATTACCACGCATATTACTAAAGATATACAAACTTATTTAGGTATCAAAACCTTATTAAGTATTATTACCGCGGTGGCAAGTTGGGTCATTATGAAAAGTGTCGGTCTTGATTTTGCCGAGTTTTGGGCGTTGCTGATTTTTTTCTTAAACTATATTCCTAACATAGGAGCAATTGTAGCAACTGCCTTTCCCGCACTTTTGGCGTTGATTCAATTTCAAAATTGGGGGCCGTTTATCATCGTAACTACTGGTATTGTAGCTATTCAATTTATAATTGGTAATTTGGTAGAGCCTCGATTCTTGAGTAAATCGCTTAATCTGAGCCCATTGGTGATATTAATTGCGTTAGCATTATGGGGGTCATTTTGGGGCATTTTGGGAATGTTTCTATCCGTGCCTATTACGGTAATGATGATGATTGTATTTGCGCATTTCAATTCAACACGCCCCATCGCAATTCTTTTGTCGCAGGACGGGTATGTTAAAAAAAGCTATGAGACCATAGAATAATTTTGTTATGGGCAAATATTGCTCATGGTGATTTGTTAATATATAATGGCATCGACTATTTGCCAGCGCTAAGGAGAAGTGATGTTAGTTATTAATGAGTTAGATATACATATGTATCCTGAACTAACTAACTTTCTTAGGAGTGAAGAAAACCTCGACTTCTTACAAAGAGAATATTTGTTCGTACAAAACCGAGAACGAGAATCGGTTTCAGTTTTGGAAATTTTTGCGGTCTTGGGGACACCTGAGCAAGTTGATAGTTTATTGCAAAAATTTGAATTTACCCAAGAAGAAGTTCGTCAGGCTTTCGAACAAGCCGCGAATAATAGAAAACTTCCCAATGCCTACCGCTTATTAGAACACCCAGGAATCTTTGCCCATTTTGAAAAGTCGCAAGACAGAGTTATTCGCACAGTTATTCGCGGCTTTGTAGAAAGAAAAGTTGTTGAATGGGGGTTTCGCAAATCTCAAGCAGTACAAATTGATATAGATCCTAATGAAGTTGATATTTATATTGGAATCTTGCGCAGTTTAATTCATAGAAACACCGATACTAATATAGAGGATATAGATGCTATTTTGAGCATAAGTCGTATCCGACGTATGAAGCATGAGACGGCGCTCGGTCTATACCTGCTGGCGCAGGAAGTTAAGAATCATTCCGCGGTTGAATTACTAAAACAGCTTCCTAATCTAGAGGGCGTTGATGAGGATTTAGCACATCAAAATGAAGATCTAAGAGCAACAGCCAATGATGTCGAATCTTCCATTCGTGGGTT
This sequence comes from Legionella genomosp. 1, assembly GCA_945862405.1. GTDB lineage: Bacteria > Pseudomonadota > Gammaproteobacteria > Legionellales > Legionellaceae > Legionella_A. The sequence goes on along the minus strand of CAMAYX010000003.1, from coordinate 10,417 downwards.
AACGGATACCGAAATCCGCTTACAACAACAATTGCAATCTCATTACGGCGCTCAGTTGAAAGTTGGGGATGCTGTGTTATTGGAGGAATTTAAGGCTTATCTCCAAGAACGATATGAAGACAATCCAGCAGTTTTGATTCAGGATAATGGATTTGCTTGGACATTGCCGTTCACCTGGGAAGATTTTGAGGTTCAAGCCGAGATTCTTAATGAACAAGAACGTGCAAGAGCGATGAAAGAGTATTTCAAGCATGAAGTTCATACCGCGCATCGCTGGTTATCAAAACCTAACCACTGGATTAAACCAAATGCTACTTATGCCGAGCGTAATGACGGCCATCCAGAGTGGGGCTCTTATGCTAATTTTGAACAGTACATTCCCCTCATTGTGCGACTATGGGTAGCCGCGAAGGATGAAAACTCTCCTCCCATTAACGGACAAACGCTGCAAGGAAGAGTCGATTTTTTTATTAAGTCCCTTGCATTAATTGGCCGTGGACACAATTGGGATCAAAAACGTAACGTGATGGATCCCCAAAATCCCAGACAACCATTACGGGATAAAAGAGGTAATGTTGTTCAGGAAGAATATGATGATTTACGTTTGGACGATCCTTCATGCTACAGCGGGGTTAACCGCAGAATAGCAATAGCGGTGGTTGGCCATGCGCTATTAACAATTTTAACCCATCAATTGCTGCGCGAAGAAATCCACCATTTTATCCATGAGTATTATGTTGAGTATTTGGGGGATCTGAGCAACAAAGATAAACGAAAATTGAAAGAAGGCCTTGATCAAATGATCATTGAATTGGAGCCACCATCAGAAGACTTAATCAAAGGCAATATTCCACAAACTGCAATCAATGAATGGATAAAAAGTCTGAGGGTAAAGTATGGTACGCAATTTGATCAAGACGGGGGTTTTCAACAGTTCATTACCAAGCACTTTACGCTTGGGGACAAGGAATCCCATATTTCTAATTACCTAGAAAGCCAAGATTTAGGGGCTTTGTTGATTCCCGATGATCCTAAAGCTCTTTTCACAAGATTATTAGCACGCATGGAAAAGAAAGTTGTAGAGCTTGAACAAGAGGCTATTAAAAGTCCCAAGAAATATCAAAAAGCTGCACAGGCAGGAAGAGGCTTATTGGATTCACTCAAGTGGAGCGGAAAACAATATTTTGCTAAGGATATTTCCAAGGAAAAGTTTATAGAATTAAGCAATGGATACATTGATGGTGCACAGGAGGAGTTGCAAAAACACAGAGGATGGAGCGAATTTATTAGGGATCTAATGTTTTTCTTCACGAATGTGCTTACGGTAGGTGTTGCTAGCGGAATTAGTTATCTGCTGACGGGCAAAATTCGTTTCTTTGAGGTTCCTCCGACGGATTCTATGGTAAGATTACAACGGCTGAAGACCGATTTAGTGGATTTCTTCGAAGAAGATGAGTTAATGCAACAACCTCCTACAGGCGGTCTGGTCACAGTGAATTGAATTGAGACATAGTCTTTGCCAATTGTCATGAAAAATTGCATAATACCTGCGTTTTGATGACATTTTTGTCCGTTAACTACACGATATACTATATGAAAGCGACCGTTGAACATTTAATTCTAGAAGCCTTAATACAATCTGGTGTAAATCCACAAGCCAAAATAGAAGATATAAAGGTTGAGCGTACGAAAGATTCAAGTCATGGAGATTTCGCTACCAACGTAGCTTTAATCTTAGCAAAGTCCGTCGGTCAAGCTCCGCGCAAATTAGCCGAATTATTAGTCGTACATTTGCCGGAACATTCTCAAGTTGCAAAGGTTGAAATTGCCGGTCCCGGATTCATTAATTTTTTTATGAAATCGGAAGAACTAGCTCAAATTGTCACTACAATCCTGCATGAGGGCGAAACTTTTGGCCGTAGTAATTTGGGCCAAGGGCAAAAGCTAATTGTGGAATTTGTGTCGGCTAATCCCACAGGCCCTTTGCACGTGGGACATGGTCGAAGCGCTGCTTTTGGTGCAACCTTAGCCAGTATCTTAACAGAAGCGGGTTTTGCTGTTAGCCGAGAGTATTATGTGAATGATGCCGGACGGCAAATGAACATATTGGCAGCTAGTGTGTGGTTAAGGTATTTACAATTAAGCGGTGCGACGTTTGATTTTCCAGCGAATGGCTATAAAGGTGATTACGTTAACGATATCGCGCAAGAACTTTTGACAAAACATGGCGAACAGTACGTACATAATTGGTCTGAAATCAGTGCCAATTTGCCAGCCGATGAACCGCACGGGGGAGATAAAGAGCTCTATATTGATGCTTTAATCCTCCGTGCTCGTGAGTTGCTGCAAGATGGTTTTGCTTTATTCCACAAGCAAGCTTTAGATTCTGTTTTAGATGATATTAAAGAAGATTTGTCTGAGTTTGGCGTAAATTATGATTGTTGGTTTTCCGAGCAGTCGCTCTTGGAAGATGGCTCCATTGAAAAAGGAATACAAGCGCTTAAAGACGCGGGTCATACCTATGTAGAAAAAGATGCCATATGGTTTAGGGCAACTGCTTTCGGCGATGAGAAAGATCGCGTGCTAATCCGCGCGAATGGTCAGACCACGTATTTTGCTTCTGATGTTGCCTATCACTGGAATAAATACGATCGTGTATTTGACCGTGTAGTTGACATTTTTGGTGCCGATCACCATGGCTATGTTACTCGTGTTAAAGCAGCAGTGAATGCTCTAGGTCATGATGAGACCGCTTTAGATGTATTGTTGGTACAATTTGCTATTTTATATCGTGGCGAAGAGCGGGTGCAGATGTCAACTCGCAGTGGGTCGTTTGTTACCCTTCGTGAACTGCGCGAAGAAGTAGGAAAAGATGCTGCGCGTTTTTTTTATGTAATGCGTAAGCCAGAACAGCACATGGATTTTGATTTGGATTTGGCAAAATCAGAATCAAATGATAATCCGGTATATTACATTCAATATGCGCATGCCCGAATCTGCAGTGTATTAAGACAATTAGCAGAACGAAAGCTAAGTTGGGATGAAAAACAAGGTCTAGACCATATTCATTTATTGACTGAACCGCAAGAAGCTCTGTTAATATCCCTATTAAGCCGTTATCCTGAAGTAATTGATGCTGCTGCAAGGACCTGCGAGCCACATCAATTAGCTTACTATTTAAGAGAGCTGGCAAATGGATTGCACAGCTATTACAATGCAGTACAATTGTTGTGCGAACAGGAAAACATGCGTTATGCTCGCTTATGTTTGTTGAAAGCAGTGCAACAAGTGCTTAAAAATGGTATGAGATTACTAGGTGTCTCGGCTCCAGAGAGTATGTAATGGCCAGAGAGTATAAAAAGAAGGCACGCTCTAAACCCGCTGGTAATGCTGGTAGTCAGCTGATGTTTGTATTAATTTCTTTTATTTGCGGATACCTAAGCGCTTCCTTGATCAGCTTTGCCAAGCTGAGTGACTGGGTAAAAACTCAAGCCCTAGAAAAATCCACTCAAGTTACCTCTGCCTCTGCAAAAAAGACTGCCCAGCAAAAGTTGCCAAAACCTAAATTTGAGTTTTACACCTTACTGGCCAATGAGCAAGGCCCAAATCCTTCTACTTCTACTGCTGCAGTGTCCGCAGCAAATCCAAATACCGTCACTAATGCCTCTAACGTTATGTCGAATACGGCTGTAAAAAGTGCTGAAGTTGCAAAAAAGCCTAATTTGCCTCCAGTAAGTTCTCCTGCTGCCACAGTTATAGCTGCTGCCGATAAAACAGCTGCACATCCAATACCCAACTCGACTACTGCTAAAGAATCATATTCTGTACAAATTGCTTCCTTTGGTCGCAAAGATGATGCCGAAAAAATGAAGGCCTCGCTAATTCTAAAAGGTTTTAATGTGAACATTGCAGTGGTTAACCAAAATGGAATCAATTGGTACCGAGTGGTGATTGGCCCCTACGTTTCACGGGTGCTTGCAGAAAAAGCGTCATCATCGTTAGGGATCAGGGGTATGATCCGAAGGACAGCGTAGCCTTAATGCAGCCGAAGGCGTAATAAAGGTTTCTTTAAAAGCTAACGAATTGCATCCCAATGCTCACATCACCAACTTAACCCCTCTTATTGAGAAGTAATATGGCCATTTATAATTTTTCCCTCCCAGGTATTCGTTGTGTCAGTTGTGTAAGAACTGTAGAAAGGACTTTGCGGGGTTGTGGTTTGAGCTTTTCTGAAATTGATGTTCGAGTCGTACCCGGGAAATTAACAGTAGACGTTACTGATCAGGATAAAGAAGCCGAAGAAATTAAGCGAATCATCATTGAAGCCTTGGATAAAGTGGGTGAGGAATGCGTTTATCTTCCTGAAGAGCCTGTCGATGTGCCTCTGATTACTGAAGTCCAACCAGACGAAACTCAAAATCGACCTCAGAACTCTCATAGCTCATGGCTAAGGTCCCATAGCTTTTTGGGATTTTTGGGTACCAGTTCGGGCTTGGTTTGGGTTCTCATTTCATTATTAGGTATTTCTTTATCCATGCCAGTGATGATCGTCATGGCGTTAACCAGCATAGGATTAACCCTATTCTTAGGCGCAGATTCCTACCGAGAAGCGTACATCAAATTTGTAAAAACACGAACCTTAACGATGGATACCTTGTTTGCAATTAGTACGTTAACCATCATAACAGTTTCTATTGCTGGATTTTTTTTGCCTTGGCTGCCGATGATGTGTGATGCTGGATTGTTAATTTTTGGTTTCCGGCACATCGGCATAGCTATTGAAGAATCCTTCAAAAAGAGCATGGGCTTAAACATTACCTTTAAGGATAGGCTTCCGCAAGAAGTCTCCATCTTGGGGTCTGTGGAAAAGAAAAGTCTAGCGGCGGTACTGCCTGGGGAAGTCATTATCGTTGAACCCGGGGAGTTAATCCCTTTGGATGGGGATTGCCAAAGTAAAGGGGGATTGGTCTACGCCCCTATCAAAACCGGCAGTGTTTTACCGGTAAGCATTGATGCTGGTGAAGAGGTGATCAGTGGTATGTACGTAGCAGAAGACTCAGCACCTGTTCATATTAAAGTAACACGTAACCTGCAAGATTCTAATTTGACCAAGATGGATAAAGCCATTGCTAAGGCACACAAAGATAAGGCGCCAATAGAAACGGTAACGGATAAAGTCTTGCAATATTTTATCCCTGCCGTCCTCGCAATTGCACTTGTTTCTACGGCGGTGGTGGCTAGCTTTTTTTCATTGGCGTTAGCGATTCAATGCGGAGTATCCATTTTAGTTTTTGCATGCCCTTGCACTCTAGGTTTTATTATTCCATTGGCAATTTTAATTGGAATGAATAAAGCGGGAGAAAATGGCGTGCAGTTTAAGAGTGCAAGACACCTCCAAGAGGCTGAAGGAATTCATAAAGTTGCTTTTGATCTGCGTGGAACGTTTACCAAAGGTATTTTTTCCGTGCGCAAATTTGAAGTTTTACCGAATATGGAGTTAAGCGCAAAGGAGTTTCTCACTATATTAAGGGCTGTTGAGAAGAGCTCTGGTCATCCCATTGCAAAAGACATATGTAAATTTGTGGACAGCGAAAACTTCGAGTCTGGAGAAGAACTGATAGTAAATGACATCGATAAGTCACATCGCTCGGGCATAAAAGGCACAATAGATGAACATGTTTACACGGTTGGTAATCAAAAAATGATGCGTGAGCATGGTATTGCTACGCAATCCATCGATGAATTAGTAACCATGGAGGATGATGAGCATTTAGTATATTTAGCTCGTGATCAGCAGGTAGTAGGTTACGTATTGTTAAATGATCCATTGCGAGAAAATGCAAAATTTACGGTTGACTCGTTAAAAGATATGGGCATGGAAGTCTATATTATTACTGGGGAGGATCAGGCAACAGCTAGAAGAGTGGGTGGCTTATTAGGTATTGAACCTGAGTTCATTCGCGGTGGATACCTTCCCGCGCAAAAATCTGAAGAAATTGCGAAGTTAAAAGAAGGCGGATATCGTGTAGCCATGGTAGGTGATGATGGGAACGATGCTGTCGCCATGGCTTTTGCTGATTTCGGCATTGCAGTGCGTGATGTTGATAAAGCAACAGAGGAGCAAGCTGGCGCCCTAATCTACAGTGGATCTTTGCTTCCTGTGGTTAATGCTTTTTCAGTGGCCAAGCAAACAGTAGGAAATATTCGGCAGAGTTTATTGATAAGCCTTGGCTATAATATGGGCGCTTTATTGCTCACCTGCGGCTTACTGCTGTCAGCGGGTATTGTATTAAACCCTGCCGTAGGTGTGGCCACTATGTTTATTCAGAGCATGTTAGTTCTCAGCAACGCGTACCGTTTTAAGCAGCAAGATTTATCTTACATACCAAGTCTTGAGCAAGAAGATGTTGTAACTGAAAAAACCAGCCTGAGTTATCAAATAGTGAATGACTGTTTGCCTTGCTGGCGGGTAACTCTGCCCGCAGAGCAAGATTTTGAGGAACCGATAGCCTATCAGTCTAAAAAGAAAGCTTCTGCAGTATTAGTGGACGACCATATTACTACGTGTGTTATCTAATAGTTCTAATTTTCAACGAGTTATACGCACGCTAATATTGGCTGCGTTTTTAACAGCATCAGGTTTGCTAATTTTAAGGCTAACTTGTTGAAGCTGGAACTCTGTTTTAATTAATGCTGCAACTTTCTCTGCTACGGTCTCGATTAAGTCAAAGGATTGATCTTCCACAAACGACGTGACTCGACGTGATAAGACATCATAATCTATGGACTTGCTTAAATCATTATTGCATTGAGATAAATCGATTGGAATGTTGATGTCTAATAGTAAGCGTTGAGCTATTTTCTGCTCCCAAGCATGAATACCTATTCGAGTAGAGACCGAGAGTCCTGTGATATCAATTTGATCCACAATGAGCACCATTGAAGTGTGAAACTGGAGTCTATATTAACATTTCACTTTAATTTAAAAACCTGGTTACAAGCAACTAGGCTACAATTATTTGGATTCATGGTAAAATTCATGCCAATTAAATTCTTAGAGTGATTTCATGGTCGCAGAGTCTGTTTTTATTCGCAGTTTGCACAGAAAACCGGTGGAAAGAACACCGGTATGGTTTATGCGTCAAGCCGGTAGGTATTTACCGGAATATCGTGAGACTCGTGCAAAAGCAGGGGACTTTTTAACCTTATGTAAAACGCCAAGCCTGGCATGTGAAGTTACTTTGCAACCTTTGCGCCGCTTTAATTTAGATGCCGCTATTATTTTTTCAGATATATTGACCATTCCTGATGCCATGGGATTAGGTCTTAGTTTTGCCGAAGGTGAAGGGCCGCGTTTCAGTAAGCCTGTGCAAACTACTGCGGCAATAGACGCATTAAGTGTTCCTGATATGGATTCATTAGATTATGTGTTTAAAGCAGTGCATTTGACGCGCGAGCTTATGCCAGTTGAGACTCCGCTAATTGGCTTTGCAGGTAGCCCTTGGACTCTAGCTTGTTATATGGTTGATGGTGGCAGCAGTAAAGATTTTAAATCCATTTTAAAATTTTTATATACTCAACCGGCAGCACTGCATCATTTATTAGAAAAATTAACAACTGCTATAATTAATTATATGGATGAGCAAGTTCGAGCTGGTGTAAATGCGCTTATGCTGTTCGATTCTTGGGGTGGTATTCACACGACCACCAATTATGAAAAATTTTCATTAAATTATATGGCAAAGATTGTTAAGCAATTAAAAAGTAAACATCCAGAAACACCAATCATTCTATTTACCAAAGGTGGAGGACAATGGCTTTCTGCGATGGCAGCGACAGGTTGCGATGCATTAAGTGTCGATTGGACTTGCGATTTAGCACGAGCAAAAAAAGAAGTGGGCCATACAGTGGCTTTACAAGGAAATCTAGATCCTTCGGTATTATTGAGTAATCCAGAATGCATTCGTGAACAAGTAAAGCAAACACTAGCGGCTTATGGTCATGGTTCGGGCCATGTGTTCAATTTGGGCCATGGAATCACACCGGATGTGCTTCCTGAGCATGTGCAAGCAATGATCTCCGCTGTACATGAGTTTAGTCCTCAATATCATCATAACGTATGATCAAACAAAGTAATTTTAAACCCGCATGGTGGCTTAGTAACCGTCATGCCCAAACCATCTACCCTACCCTGACGCGAGCGGTAGAAGCTCCCGTTAATCGCTTGGAGCGTTTAGAACTTGAAGATGGTGATTTTCTTGATTTGGCATGGGCTGAAAAAGGATTGCCTGTCGATGCTCCATTGGTGGTAGTTTTGCACGGCTTAGGCGGAAACATTCATTCAAAATATGCGGCGGGTTTAATGCGGGCGTTTAACCTAAAAGGTTGGCGTGCGGTTTTAATGCATTTTCGAGGAGCAAGTCAGGAGCCTAATCGCTTGGCGCGTGCATACCATTCAGGAGAAACCAGTGACCTAGACTGGTTATTACGCCAATTAGCAGAGCGAGAGCCCCATACTAAAAAAGCGGTAGTTGGTTTTTCTCTTGGTGGTAACGTGCTGTTAAAATGGTTAGGCGAACAAGGGCAACAATCTTATGCTGAAACCGCTGTAGCAGTATCGGTCCCTTTTAAGCTAAGAATTATTGCCGATCAAATTAACCGTGGTTTTTCCCGTTGCTATCAAACCTATCTACTGCGCAAATTGCGCACGGTATTTACCCGAAAATGGGAAAAATACAATAACCCTTTACAATTATCAGCTAGTGATTTGGAGAATATTCGTTGTTTTTGGACGTTTGATGAAAAGATAACCGCACCCTTGCATGGATTTACCCATGTGCATGATTATTATCGTAAGTCAAGTTCAATTCATTATTTGAAAAAAATATCCACACCAACGCTAGTGCTACACTCGTTAGATGATCCCTTCATGACCTCAGAAATTTTGCCCAACGATGATGAGCTTTCAGCCTCAGTTACTTTGGAAGTTAGTGAGCGCGGCGGCCATGTAGGATTTATTTCCGGGAGTAAACTTGGCAAGCCGGTGTATTGGCTGGAACAACGTATCCCGGAATATCTTACCGATTTCCTAGAACGGCAGTAAGACAGTCATCTCCACATGGGGCACTATTAAAGAAACGCCTTGAGTGGCTAAGAAATGTTACGCCAGTCGCTGGCATCTGGATGGATGTAACCTATATCAGGATAAAAGGTGAATGGAAATACCTGTATAGTGCAATCGATGAACGGGGCAATACGATTGATGTTTACCTTTCCCATCGAAGGAATGCAAAGGCTGCGAAACGCTTCCTGAAAAAGCTTATCAAGAGTATGCAACGATGAATTTTAATGTACAGGACTTACGAAAAACTCATCAAAACAGAAGGATTCTTTAGTTCATTGATAAGATAATTTTTTAGGAGCTTCTTTTTTATTTGGTAGGCAGTTTGTGCCGTTTGATAAGCGATTTTTTTCAAATTAACCCAGACATGAATGGCGCAGGCAATATGATTGCGCTGTATGCGTTGCTTTCGACACTGACATTTATCAATGCCAGTAAGCTGCTTTACTTCGCGATGAAATTGTTCCACATCACTTATCACAATATCTGGTTTTACCTGTAACCAGACGTCACTGGCTGTTAAGCGCTCTCTTTCCAGGTATAATTTTACCAAATCATGGCTTACATCAGATACATGTTCCGCATAATTGGTTAGCGTATAATCAACTTGACTACTTAACAAGTCCTGTTAAATTGTAAATAGCCTTTAATATGATCAACCAGCTACTGCTCGCTCATTCGGGTCATGTTCATTCTCCGGCGAAAGTCATAAATAAATTATAGACGAGCGAGAGGTTTTTATTTTAAGCAAGGGCAAGGGGCAAGAAAAAAGACCGACTTCGGTGAGCGAAACGAAAGGTCTTAGACTATCACGGAGCAAAGAACCGTTCAGATTTAGTGGAGGTTAAACGATCTCGGGGGTAAAAAAAAGCGCAGCATACACCAGGTATGTGAGCATTTTTTTACCCCCGAGATCGTTTAAGATCCGCCTAATATGACGGTTCTACTTTTTGAATTCGCGGCTAAGTTGTATCGCCATCTCCAACGACTGTTCATAGTTCAAACGTGGATCGACTAAACTGCGGTAGGCATTCTTCAAATCATGTGCGGATAATCCTCGAGCTCCACCGATACACTCGGTAACATTTTCGCCAGTTAACTCGAAATGGACCCCGCCTAAAAAGCTGTTCATTTCTCGATGAATTTTTAAGGCTTGTTGCAGTTCACTGAGGATGTTGTCAAAATGTCGAGTTTTAATGTCTTCAGATGTAGTCTCTGTATTTCCATGCATAGGGTCGCAGGACCAGGTTACCGGAATTTTGCTGGCTTTAACTGCCTCTATAAGCGGCGGTAAGA
>CAMAYX010000002.1 GCA_945862405.1 Legionella genomosp. 1 | reverse complement strand
AAGCTTAAGTTTCCGTGCAAAAGCGCTTGGATTTGAGCTCGTAGAGATTCCTTGTTAATCAATAAGTTACAGGGAAGTTCTTTGGGAGCGATTTGCAATCAAAGGGGCAGTTGCTCGTAGCCAGGAGTGTTTGAGACTATGTCCTGGGTGCAGGCAACCAGACTACCTGTTTCCGTAAAAAAACGAATGCCACGAGTTTTTTGAGCATTAGATTCAGGTTCAATCGCGTGGAAACGTGCTAGTGCTTGTTCATCCGCGCTTTCTGTATAGTGCTGAGTGTAAGTTTCAATATTATTAACTAAAACCATTTGCTGGTGCAGTAATCTATCTTGCTGTTGTTCAACCTGGAAACGGCCATAGCTATTGCGAATTAAATCACCTAGATTGCACCCTAAAGAAACTAGAATTAGGGGAAAAGCCAAGGCAGAGTAACCCACCGCAATTGTTAAAAGTAATGTTACTGCAATTCCTCGGATTATGAGCAATAAAACGCCTAGGGTATGTTCAACAATTCGATTCCAACGAAATCGCCGTGCGTAGTCTTGGTCCATCATTTTGCAATATTGCTCCACATCGCTAACCAGCTCTTGAGCTCCTGCGTTTTTTTCTGCAAATGATATTAGAGTCTTCAAGCTGCGATATTTATTAATAATACGCATTAGCAAGGCGTCAGCTTCTTCAATGTGCAACTCTGGCTGGGTCAAATATTGATGAACATTAACCTGCAATTTATTGGCACGATAAAATAAAGTTACTGCATGAGATACAACCGTTAACGCAAGCAAGCCTGCGGAAAGAGTTGGTGCTAACATCCAAACGGTACTTGCTAAAAGTATGGTTCCGCTTATAAGTGCTAAGGTGATTGCTTTCACGGTAGGTGGGAAATTCTTATCGTGCAAAACTACAAGCCATTGCAGACAAAGGTTGATAGTTTGCAGGGGTAGGCGAATGAAACGAAATAGGTCGGCGAACAGTGAAATCGAAAGGCCAATAATTCGTATGAAATCTTGTCCAACACTTAATGCTTGGCGGCCAATGTTAAGGTTGAGACTTAATTCCGACTGCGCCTCGCGCTTTCTTTTTATCCGGCGCAGTAGGTGTGTTTTGATGCTGCGGGTAGCTTTCATGTAATCAACTTCACCCCAGAAATGCTAAGTACCGCGACCAAACATAATCTGAGCTTGGTATGGCTAGATCGTGTTGCCAGAATGCTGCCTAGGATTGCGGCTGGGATTGAGCCTATTAAAAGACCAGCTAATATATGAAAATTAACTTGCCCCGCCGCCAAATAACCCAGCCCCGCCAACAATGCTAAAGGAATGGCATGGGCGATATCGGAGCCTATCAATTTATTAGGAGTTATTCCTGGGTATAAATATAAAAGAACAATGCTGCCAAGCGCTCCGGCTCCCACGGAAGTAAACGCTACTAAAACCCCAAGAATCAAACCTGATAAGATGGTGATTGGAACTTGGAGACGACGATGTTGTGTTTGTATAGGCTTAGGGCGTAGCCAACGTTTAGCAAACAAACCTACAGCGGTTATCAAAATTACTACGCCTATGGTACTGGTGAGAAATTTAGAATTGAGGTGAGTTAGCCTGCCCATCCATAAAGCGAATATTACTATACCAGCACCAGGAAGGCTGCCGGCCCACAACCTACGTACGACCGCCCATTCAACTTGTTGTTCGCGGTGATGAATGAGCATGGCAGTAATTTTGGTAAACGTCGCAAACCATAAATCGGTTGCCACGGCAGCTGTGGGTGCCACCCCAAACATCAGCAGTAACATGGGGGTCATTAGCGCACCGCCGCCTACACCGGTTAAACCTACTACAAAACCTGTTAATGCTCCGGCCACCGGATACATCAAATCCATGCATGCAACCATTATAGTAAAGTGTCTTAAAGCTAACATAATCTCGAATGGATCTGTAGCCTGGCTTGTAACCGAATCTTGTTTCTCGTCTTTGCGAGCGCTGGCGTAGCAATCGAGCGCAAGATTTCAACAAAGCTCGGATCTGGATCAACTATGTCTCAACCAATATTTTTTCTGGTATTGGTTGAGCATCTTTTAACCTAGCATTAGCAATAGTAATAATTTTTCTCATTAAAGCCACAATCGCTACCATTTTTAATTTCCCTCTTTCGATTAAAGACTCATAATAAGTTCGAAGAGTTGAATTAGAATTTCTTGCTGCCATTGCAGCCAAAAACAAGAGTGGCTTAATCCCCTGTCTCCCATAGGTTGTTCGCCTATACCCTTTAAATTGGCCACTATCATTTGCTATAGGGGCAAGGCCTACCAGTGCAGCTATTTCTCTGCGATTTAATTCGCCTAATTCAGGTAATAGGGTTATTAATTCATTTGCAATGATTGGACCAATACCCGGTATGGTGCGTAGTGTTTTTTGCTTTTGCTTTAACACGGGGTCTTGAGTAATTAATAGTTCAATCTCTTGGGTAATAGCATCCAGTTCTCGGCTTAATACGCCAAGCATCAATTCAATACTTTTGCTTACATAGGCCGTTCGGGGTGATTTAAAACGGCATTTCTCAGCGACTAACATTTGTTTTAAATCAATTCGACGTTGCACCAACTCATATAATTGCATTGCTTGTTCAGAAGGTGGTGTAAACAATGCTAATGATTGATAGCGCTCAGAACCATATAAAGAAAGGTGCTTAGCATCTAATCGGTCGGTTTTGGCTGTATTTCCATAAGAGCGAATAAAGCTCTTAACTTGTCGGGTGTTGGCTCGATGAATGGCATAATTCTTGGCACATAAGGCTAACAATAGACGAAGCTCATATCCACCTGTGGTTTCCAAAATGCACAAACTAGTGGAGAGTGTTTGTTTAAAATCTTTAATAAATTGGTTAATACCGGAGGGGGTATTTTCATATTCTTTAACGGTTTTTTGACCATGAACTGCTACAAAAAAAGTCAATTTACCAATATCAATTCCAATGAAGCTATTATATGATTTCATGTTATCTCGATAGTATTTGCGATTGTAATCGGGAGTACGTTAAGTATCCCACTCAACTATTCAAACGTATCGAGAGATTGGGCTAGAGTACCTAGATCCAGACGATCGGTGAATCAATTGCCACACGGTCGCTCACGCCCGCACGTTATCCTTTCCAGGAAACGTTTTCTCTCTCTGAGTGAAAGGTATATAGTATCGTTCACTCAGTAAAGAGAGACTATCACTTCTTTAACTTACAATTGCTACGCCAGCGCTCGCAAAGACGAGCAAGCAAGCCACATCAGTGCTATTTTTTGACAAATGTGTAAAGATTTTGTAAAATCCGCGCCCACATTAGGGGATAAAAGGTGAGCAGTTAGATTTTTCAGTCTTCTTTAAAAACTAGGAGTGATTTATGGCTTTAACTGATGTTGATGTAGTAAGTTTAATAAATACTGGGACAGCACAGGAAATAGCAAGTGCAGACTACGCCAGGCTTCGTTTCAATCTACTACAACGCACTCCAATAGGTAATGTTATTCACCGAATTGATGAAGCGATAAACACCCAAAGTAGAGCTGATAAAGAAAGATTTGCACAGCAATTTACCATAGATGCTTTTGCCGAGCAAAAAAGATTAGATCAAGAAGAAACCCGGGCAGACGCTCAAGAAGAAGAGCAAGATAATCTCCAGCGTTCACGACACATGGGGGAAATACATCGTGTAGCGCAATCGCTGCGTACTGAATTGGAGCCCAAAAAGCTTGCCTTGCAATCACAATTGGAACAGGCCCTTAGAAATGAGGCCCAACTGCAACAGGCAAAAAGGGAGTTGGAAGAAGCACTGCGAAGATTGACCACGCCTGTTCAAGAATCTAATGTTCATGGACATGATGATACCAATGAACATCGCCATCCTACCGTAGATGCCCAGGAATCAGAATCTCATCATCATGGTCATCCCCAGACAGAACGTGAAGTTCACGGCCACTCTCAACGTGGTACCGAACATGGCCATCCGTCTGAAGCGCGCGAGCCTTTACAACGAGGCAATGAACACGGTCACCCTTCACCAAGCACTCCCAATGAACGAGAGATACAGCGCATTAGCTCTCAATTGCAAGCTTTGGCAAGTACTTTGGAAATTGCAAAAGGCCACATCGTTAGTGGGCAGGCTGATGTAGCAAGAGCGGCAGAGATAGTTAGAGAGGTAACTGCCCGCTCGGTATTTCTGCAAGAACAAATAACAAGTGTACTTCCTGAAAAGCAACTAATGAGAATGCAGAGAGCCACGCATAGACTCCAGAGAGGAGCTGCCAGCTTGACCAAGGATGAGGACTTACAACAACTTTCTCCGCAAAATCGCGATAAGCTTAAACAAAAAATTCTAGCAAAATATAGCGAATTAGATGGATTTGGAAAACATCTTTTAGATCAAGCGGTTGCTTATAGTTATTCTGCATTTCTTACCTTACTTGAAAATATGCAGCTACCTAATTTAAGAGCAAGTGAAGAGGCTGCTATACGATCCATCTTAAAGATGATGAAATCTTATCGGTACATGGAAGCACAATTAGCTGAGCTGAATAGGGATTATGTCGGCATGACAGGTGGTTTAAGCAGACTGCAGGGAATGGTTTTACAAAACGAAGCATTAACCATCGAAAATGCTGCGCTCAGTCTGGACAAGACTGCTGCTGAACAGCGAAAACAAGATTGGTTTAACGTGACTTTGTTTTCAGGTGGTCGCGCTATCCTGCTTGCAGGCATAGGCTATGGGTATGAATTAAGCCCATTATTCTTTATGTGCCCTGCGGCTTTGGCTGCATTAAGCGTGGTTGCGGCAATTACTACCTTAGCTTACTACTGCTCGCAACATACTACGGCGGGTAAGGTGGTTGAAAATGAGGGCATCATTGCGCAAAATAATGCAACGGTATTACTACCACTAAGTGTTGATAAGACGCTAGCAGGGCAAATCACAACTGCAGAACAAGAAATTGAGCGCCTTAGAACGACGATACGTGAACAAGAAACCGGAATGGAGCGTATATTAAATCAAGCCTCACAAGTAGAAGTGCAGAAACACTTATCACCGGGTCCGAAAATGTTTGGCATCCCAGAACAGCCAACTGCACCGCCGCAATTTGATGGTCAATATACGACGTATGAGCCAGGTCAGTAATACTCGTCCACATTTAATGTCATTCCCGCGATCGCGGGGATGACAAAATCTTACAACATCTTTTGAACCTTCAATAACTCTAACACCAATTTAGCTGACGATTCGGCATTCAAATCCACCGTGTTCACGGTTAAATCTGGGCTAGCCGGTATTTCATAAGGGCTGCCAATGCCAGTAAGGTTTTTAATTTCCCCTGCCCGTGCTTTTTGATACAAGCCTTTAACATCCCGAGACTCAACGACGGCTAACGGAGCATCAATAAATATTTCTAGAAATTGCGCTTCGCCAATGATTCGTTTTGCCATTTCGCGTTCTGCACTATAGGGAGATATAAAGGAAACTAAGGTGATTAATCCGGCTTCACTCATAAGTTTTGCTACTTCAGCCACGCGGCGAATATTTTCAGCGCGGTCGGTTTCGGTAAAGCCCAAGTCGCGATTCAGGCCGTGACGCACATTGTCCCCGTCCAGGAGCATGGTGTGCTTTCCTTGAGTATTTAGTTCACGCTCTACCAAATTAGCAATGGTAGATTTTCCCGCTCCGGATAATCCGGTTAACCACAGCACCACAGGTTTTTGCAATTTAATTGCGGCGCGCATTTCAGGGGCTACTAATAAGTCTTGACGGTGAACATTGGTAGAACGTCGTAAAGCAAAATTAATAAATCCCGCACCTACGGTTTCGTTAGTAATGCGATCGATTAATATAAAACCGCCCAATTCACGATTTTTGGCATAAGGTTCAAAAGGTATTGGCCTGTCCAGCGCTATCTCACAACAGCCAATTTCATTTAATTGCAATTCTTTAGCTGCCAAGTGCTGCATGGTATTCACATCAATGCGGAATTTGGGTTTTCCGGGGCTGCACAAGGTCGTGGTCGTGCTCATTTTAAAAAGGTATTGGCGCGCACCTACCATAGCTTGCTCTGACATCCATAACAGAGTTGTTTCAAATTGATCGGCGACTTCACAAGGATTATTTGCTGCGGTAAACACATCGCCGCGCGAAACGTCAATTTCATCGCGCAGCGTGCAGGTAATGGATTGCCCGGGTCGCGCTAATGATAAATCGCCGTCCCAGCTTACCAGACGCTCTACCGTACTTTCTTTGCCGCTGGGTAAAATTTTAATTTTGTCACCCGGGCGCAAAGTACCGGTATTAATACGCCCGGCAAAACCACGAAAATCTAAATTTGGACGATTAACCCATTGCACGCTCATGCGCAAGGGTTCTTCTTCGTTGTTGCTGCTTACCGTAATTTCTTCTAAATATTGCAGCAGAGGAGGGCCTTGATACCAGGACATATGCATTGAAGTTTCTACGATATTGTCCCCTTTTAAAGCGGAGACTGGGATCGCGTGCAGTTGATTCAGACCCAGCGTTTGCGCAAGCTCCTTATAATCATCGTAAATTTTGTTAAATACATCTTGCTGATAATTCATCAAGTCCATCTTATTAATGGCGAGAACAATGTTTCTCACCCCTAATAAGGAAACAATAAAGCTGTGCCGTCGTGTTTGCGTTAACAAGCCCTTGCGCGCGTCTACCATGACAATGGCAAGATCTGCCGTGGAGGCGCCAGTGGCCATATTGCGGGTGTATTGTTCGTGACCGGGAGTATCGGCTACGATGAATTTGCGCTTGTTGGTGGAAAAAAAGCAATGCGCGACATCAATGGTAATTCCTTGTTCGCGCTCCGCTGCAAGGCCATCAACTAGTAAGGCAAAATCGAGCTCTTCGCCGGTGGTGCCAAATTTTTTACTATCACTGGCCAATGCACTTAAATGATCGTCATAAAGAAGATGTGCTTCATATAATAGACGGCCTATAAGAGTTGATTTTCCATCATCGACCGAGCCGCAGGTGATAAAACGCAGCATGCTTTTCTGGTCTTGGGCATTTAGATAGGCGGTAAAATCTCCGCCGATATCATGAGCTTGCATCAGAAATACCCCTCTTGTTTTTTCTTTTCCATCGATGCGGCACCGTCATAATCGATCACTCGTCCTTGTCGTTCGGAGGTAGTGCTCAGCAGCATTTCTTCGATGATGGCGGGCAAGGTAACTGCAGTCGACTCCATAGCCCCTGTCAGTGGGTAACAGCCCAAGGTGCGGAAACGTACTTGACGAAGCTGCGGTTTTTCGCCTGCTAATAAAGGCATTCTCTCGTCATCCACCATGATCAGCGCGCCATTGCGTTCTACAATAGGACGTTGTGCTGCAAAATACAGGGGAACGATTTCAATTTTTTCTTGATAAATGTATTGCCAAATGTCCAATTCGGTCCAGTTGGACAAAGGGAACACGCGTAAGCTTTCACCGGGACGTTTACGGGTATTGTACAAGCTCCATAATTCCGGACGCTGATGTTTAGGATCCCAACGATGGTGTTGGTTTCGAAATGATATAATACGTTCTTTCGCACGGGATTTTTCTTCATCCCGGCGAGCACCGCCAAAAGCGGCATCAAATTTATATTTATCCAGCGCTTTTTTCAAACTTGCCGTTTTCATAACGTCGGTATGGACTGCAGAGCCATGCACAAAAGGATTAATACCAGCGGCTATACCTTCTTCATTCACATGCACAATAAGATCCAAGCCATATTTTGCCGCAATGCGATCCCGGAAACTGATCATCTCGCGAAACTTCCAAGTAGTATCCACATGCAGTAAAGAGAAGGGAGGCTTTGCAGGGTAAAAGGCTTTCAATGCCAAATGCAGCATCACGGAACTGTCTTTGCCAATCGAATAGAGCATGACTGGATTTTCAGTTTCTGCGACTACTTCACGCAGAATATGAATACTCTCCGCTTCAAGAGATTGCAGATGATTCAATGACATCAAGGATCCTATCGTCAGGTTGGATGCAAAGCGTACCGCTAAAATAGGGATTGCGCAATATTTTCTTAACTACCATACGGGCGCTACTCCAAGACCAAGCCCTTGCCTGGTTTCTAATTCATCTTGTTCAACAAATTCTTGCGGTAGAGCATCTATTTCTACACCTAAGATGTGCTCGCCATTCATGGCTTCAGTAATGGTATTACGAGCCTTGAGTACATTTTGCAGTGGCCCTCGATGCGAACTGGGTTTAACCTGCGCAAGGATATTTTCCGCTAATGGTTGCGTCAATTCTACGAGTCCAAGATCCAGCAGGAACAGTTTCGCTAATGCTAATACATCAGGAGCATTTTCCTTGACGGATGAATACTCATCCAAAACCCATTGATCGTAAGCCCCTTCATAGAATTCTTCACACCACAATTGGAACAGTGGATGCAGTAATCCGCTGGTAACACTTTCAATTAAAGTTCCTTCATTATAATACTCAGCAAAAACAGGTTGGCCCATGGCTTTCAAGAAATAGTAATACCCTCGATCGGCTAATAAATCGATGCCATCGGGATAGCGATTTTGCAGGCTTTGATTTTGCAAATAAAAGAACATGCCATAGTAGGCAACAAAATTCTCATAAGAATGATAGTCATTTAAATCAATAAATCCGTAGAGATTCTTCATGACAAAGTAATAATATTTTTTATATTGTTCATCGCGTAAGACTTGTGCCGCTAATACCGTACGTTCGCGCAGTGATAATTCTGCAGTTTCAAAATGTAAGGAGTTACAGATTTCAGCGAAAGTTTCTAAATAAATTCTCGAGCAGTGGGATCCCGTTCGTAGGGCCAGATTTAAAAGTATGCGTTCTTGCTGATCTACATTAGCTTCATGCTGCAGCAAATGTTCCAGGACTCTGCGTGCCTGACCGCACATGGTAATGCGTTGTTCGTGATTGATGCTGCGGCTAGCGGAGGGGTGATTTAATCGTTCTACTAAATGTTCCATTTCTTTCTTGAGAAAAGCGATATGAATCTCGGCGTCTTCACAGTCTGTGGGTAGATTAAACTCTATTCTTCGTTGTTCTAAGGATTTTTCGTGGAATTTATCGTGGACGGCCATTTGGTTGACGATTAGTTCACGTAGGTTGGGCTTATTAAAGTCTAATTTATTAAATAATCTAGAATACTCAGCATTGTTAAGTACGGGCGCGTTGGCTAATAATTTTTGCGTTGCTAAGGCTGAGTCGCGAAAATGGTTGTAGGTGATGCGCACACTTAGCGCTGGTTTTAAGTGGTTAAGTAATTGCTTTAGTTGTTGTGATGAGCTTGGTTTTACATCATCCAACGTTTCTGCGAAAGAAAATTCATGCTCTGCTTCCGCGATGTTAAAATGACAAGTGGGGCTGCGCTCGCCACGCAGTTGTATGGAAATAAAGTTCCACACAAAAACTGTTAAGTTGAAGGTGGTCAAACCAATCGAAATCCAACTGTCAAAGCCGAAAACCCAGCTGGATAATAGCGCTAATCTTAATAATTGAAGCGGCTGCTGCAAGAAGGAAGGGAACCATTCCCATTGATAAACTTGATCCAGCAATATTGCGCCAAGAATGCAGGCGACAGAAAAGTAAGCTCCCGCCAACATCACGGTTAAACCTAAAGACAATGCATAGATTGCGCCCAACCCTAAATAAATCCTAGGGGTCAAAGCAGAAACAATATTCTTAAATAACTCGTTATTGTGTAAATCAAAGGGCAAGGTCAATTGCGGGTCTTGGCCGCTGTTTTGCCGTATCTGATTTTTATGGAAAACTGAAAATGCATAATTCAACACCGATATCACGGCTAAGCTGCTGTAATATGCAAGGTTTAGTGCCAAGGCGGCCTGAGGAAATAGAACATAAAGAGGCGTTGCAACTAAATTTAAGCTCATCCATTGAATAACCCATGGGAAAAAGCGACTAGTACTCATGCCGTCACGCAGTTCTCGTTCGTAACCGTACAAAACAGATATGGTTACACCTTGGACTAAACAGCCAATGATCAATACAATTGCTTCCATATTACACTCGTGGCAAAAAAATATGCGGATGATAGCACTGGAAAAATATATTACCAAGTTGTAAAAAAACACGCTAAGCAAGACTTTGGATGGTCATTTTGTAAGCCTGCATTTACCGCTCACTTCCTGTATAATGTCTGTACCGTATTGAACATGAATGCCAATGGAAGAACCTAAAAGTAAATCGCAAAAAAAACGTGACGCCGATGCGCTGCAAAAAATTGGGGTACAGTTAGTTGCATTAAGTTTGGATAAACTGAATGCGCTTCCTATGTCGCCCAATTTACGCCGGGCTATCATTGAGGCAAAAGCGTTAAAAAGCCATGGCGCCATAAGACGGCAAGCTCAGTTAATTGGCAAGCTTATGCGCACCGATGAAATAGAGGAGCTTTTAGCTGCGTATGGACAATTGCAAGCCGAAGAAAGTGCACAAACCGCAGCATTTCATGACATAGAACGTTGGCGTGAACGATTAATTCTCGAAGGCAATACAGCGCTTACCGAATTCATTTCTGCTCATCCACAAGAAGACGTGCAACAACTGCGCCAGCTCATTAAAAAAGCCGTGCGCGAGCATGAAACTCATCAGTCCACCGGTGCAGGTCGGGCGCTTTTTCGTTTTATTAGGTCGTGTTTAGAATGAATTACAATCTCTTTGTAAGTTGCCCACGAGGGCTTGAATATTTATTGGAAGAAGAAGTCAGAGGTTTGGGTTTACATGTACAACGTGTAAGTCCACAAGGCGTTTTCGGCGAAGCGAATCTGGCCACCATTTATAACATTTGCTTCTGGACACGTTTGGCAAGTAGAGTGCAGTTAATTCTTTTTAATGGTCAGGCGCATAACGAACAAACTTTGTATCAGCTCTGTAATCAATTTCCTTGGCAGACCCTATTTTCGCCTGATAAAACCTTAGCCATCGAATTTCATGGTACCTCTGAGCATATCCGCAATACTATGTTTGGCGCGCAAGTGGTCAAAGATGCGATTGTCGACCATTTTCGAAAACTGCAAGGCGTGCGCCCTGTCGTCGAACGTGATCGCCCGCAGATCCTGCTACACGCTCACCTTAAATTTGATAATTTAACCGTAAGTTTTGATTTAACTGGCTACGGCTTACATCAACGTGGTTATCGTCTCGATGCAGGACATGCCCCGTTAAAAGAAAATGTAGCCGCTGCCTTGCTGATCCGTGCAAAGTGGCCTGAACTTGCAGCTAAGGGATATGCTTTACACGATGCATTTTGCGGTTCAGGTACCATCGTTATTGAAGCAGCGATGATGGCGGCCCACATAGCACCTGGTCTAATTCGTGACGATCAGTCATTGCACCATTGGGCAGCACATCAACCTTCACTTTGGGAAAAATTAAGGGTTCAAGCCTTAGAGCAAGTAAAGCCTTTATCGGTCACTCTACAAGGAACGGATAATAACCCACGGGCGATTACTGCGGCGCAAGCGAATGCAGAACGAGCAGGCGTAGGGCGATTGGTGCATTTTACAGAACAACCATTAGAAGCTTGTAAAGCGACAGAACCCAAAGGCTTGATGTTGTGCAACCCTCCTTATGGGGAGCGCTTAGGGGAAGCGACACAGCTCATACCTTTATATCAGCAATTGGGCAGTGTTTTGCACGCTAATTTTCAAGGTTGGGAAGCTGCTTTTCTAACCTCGAATCCCATGCTGGCCAAGGCAACCGGTTTACGTTCAGGAAAGCACTACACCATATATAACGGACCCTTAGAATGTAAATTATATTGCCTTTCTTTAGTCGATAATCAACTAAAAGGCAGTGCTAGCGGGGAATTATCCTCCGCCGCGCAAATGTTCGCCAATCGCTTGCAAAAGAATTTCAGCCACCTGCAAAAGTGGGCCAAGCGTAACCACATCACCTGTTACCGTGTGTACGATGCCGACTTGCCAGAGTATGCATTTGCTATTGATCTTTATAATGACTTTGCTGTACTGCAAGAATATGCGGCTCCCGCTTCTATTGAAGTGCACAAGGCAGAAAAACGAACCTTAGAAGTTTTACAAGCGGTACCTATGGTACTGGGAATTTCTCCCAACCATGTTGTTGTTAAACAACGTAAACAACAACGAGGGTTAAACCAATATCAAAAGTTGAGTCAAACGCAAAAAACGCAAATAGTGCAAGAAGGGGAAGCGCGCTTTAAGGTGAATTTGTACGATTATTTGGATACGGGTTTATTCCTAGATCATCGACCTCTGCGGTTACGCTTTGCTAAATTGTCCAAAGACACGCGTTTTTTAAATTGCTTCTGCTATACAGCTAGCGCTAGTGTGCATGCCGCCTTAGCCGGAGCATTGACCACGAACATTGATTTATCCAATACCTATTTACGTTGGGCAGAAGACAATTTTAAATTGAACCGAATCCATAAGGGCAAACACCAGTTTATTCAGTACGATTGTTTAGAGTGGCTTAAAATAACCCGCGATCGATTTGATGTTATTTTCTTGGATCCTCCTAGCTTCTCTAACTCTAAACGAATGGAAGCCACTTTAGATGTGCAACGTGACCAGGAAGCATTAATTAACTCTGCAATGCGGCTTTTGATTCCTGGTGGAACGCTCTATTTCTCCACCAATCTGCGTCAATTTAAACTGTCACCTAATTTAAGTGCACATTTTGCAATTAAAGACATCAGTGCCGAAACCATAGATGTTGATTTTAAGCGGAACCAGCGGATTCACCATTGTTTTGAAATTAAAATGTTAAAATAACAGTGAGTTAGCTAGTTTATCCCAATAAAATTAACAGAGTTATCCACAAAATCAATAATAGAGTAATTAATAAATTTAATTATTAATTAATAGGTTATGATTGGGCTACCAATTTGTACTTAAATAATTAACAAAGTTATTCACAACGTACAAATTGATTATTATCATGACAGCCTGCTATTGCGAGCTGGGAACGACGAACAGTCCAGTGATTAACTAATTATGGTACAATCTTTTGCAATTGATGTTATCCAAACATTTAAAAGTCTAAAACGAGCCCGTTATGAACTACGCAATTGAACGAAAATCTCTTACCGAATTTACCGAAAAAGCTTATCTGGATTACTCCATGTATGTTATTCTGGACAGGGCTTTGCCCCACGTGGCGGATGGGTTTAAACCGGTACAACGGCGAATAATTTATGCCATGTCAGAGCTCGGCTTAAAAGCTTCTGCCAAGCATAAAAAATCGGCACGTACGGTGGGGGACGTATTAGGTAAGTTTCATCCACATGGTGATTCGGCATGTTATGAGGCTATGGTGCTCATGGCACAGCCTTTTTCGTATCGCTATCCGTTCATTGATGGGCAAGGGAACTGGGGATCTCCCGACGATCCTAAATCCTTCGCGGCGATGCGTTACACGGAGGCGCGTTTATCGCCTTACGCAGACGTATTGTTAGGTGAACTGCAACAAGGTACCGTGGATTGGGTTGATAATTTTGATGCCACTTTAGAAGAGCCGTCATTATTGCCGGCTAGACTGCCAAATGTATTATTAAATGGAGCAATGGGCATTGCAGTGGGTATGTCATCCGACGTTTTACCCCACAATTTACGTGAAGTAGCCAATGCCTGCATTCATTTATTAGAAAAGCCCAACGCAGATTTAAGTTCAATTTTCGAGCATATTAAAGCGCCTGATTTCCCTACCAATGCTGAAATTATTACTCCGTCGGCCGTCATACGGAATATGTATGCAAGCGGAAATGGCTCCATCAAGATGCGCGCGGTTTATCAAGAAGAAAAACAACACAATATTGTAATAACCGCTTTGCCATACCAAGTTTCGGGAGCAAAAGTAATCGAGCAAATTGCCGCGCAAATGCAGCAAAAGAAATTACCCATGGTGGAGGATGTACGCGACGAATCGGATCATGAGCATCCCACGCGAATAGTTATTATCCCACGTTCCAACCGTGTGGACGCCCAAGGATTGATGTCGCATTTATTTGCAACTACGGATCTAGAACGTAGTTACCGCATTAACTTCAATATGATTGGTTTGGACGGCAAGCCGCGCGTTAAAAATTTATTAGAAATTTTAAACGAATGGTTAATATTCCGTTTGGCTACGGTAAAACGCCGTTTGCAATATCGTTTAGATAAAGTACTGGATCGGTTGCACGTGCTTGAAGGCTTACTAATAGCTTTCCTGAACATTGACGAAGTGATTGCCATCATTCGTGAGGCCGATGAACCTAAACAAGAATTGATGCAACGATTTAGCATCAGTGATCGACAGGCTGAAGCGATCCTGGAAATTAAACTTCGTCATTTGGCAAAACTTGAAGAAATTAGGTTACGTGCCGAATTAGACGAGTTATCGAAAGAGCGCGATACCTTGCTACAAATATTAGCCAGCGAACAACGGTTACGTAAATTGGTAAAAGATGAAATCATCAAAGATAGGGATGCTTATGGTGATGATAGAAAATCGCTGTTGGTAGAGCGACAAGATTCACAAGCTTTAAAAGAGGAAGACATTCTACCTAACGAACCCATTACGGTGGTTCTATCACAAAAAGGTTGGATACGTGCTGCCAAAGGTTACGACATTGATGGGCGTGAGCTCAGTTATAAATCTGGCGATGAATTTAAAGCGCAGACCAACGCGCGCAGCAATCAGCAAGTCGTATTTTTAGACAGTGAGGGCAAAGTTTACACCTTGCCTGGTCACGTATTACCCTCTGCTCGTGGTCAAGGCGAGCCGCTTACGGGTAAATTAAATCCAGCTGATGGTATGAGTTTTGCGGCACTGACCGGTGGAGAAGCTGAGGATTGGGTAGTGTTAGCGGCTGATGCAGGTTATGGATTCATCACCCAGCTCAAAGAGCTTTATGTAAAAAACCGCAACGGGAAAGCGTGTGTGAAATTGCCAGCAAACAGCCTAGTATTGCCACCGAGGTTGGTGATTCATCGCGAAGAAGCGCAAGTCGCTTGTGTCACCAACATAGGACGCTTACTGCTATTTCCTATAACCGACCTACCAACATTGTCACGAGGCAAAGGATTAAAGCTAATCAGCATTCCCTCCGCCAAAGCCGCGAGCAGGGAAGAATACGTGGTCGATCTACAGGTTCTAAATCCAAAGGACTCCTTAACCGTACACGCCGGCAAACGCCACTTTACCTTAAAAGGTGATGATTTAGCTCATTATCAAGGGGAAAGAGGAAAGCGCGGGAATCGTTTACCTAGAGGATTGCAGTCGGTTACATCGTTAACCATAAACCGAGACGAGCCTTAGAACAGTCATCTTTGGCGCATCTTGCACGATCTCAAAGCTGAGCTGTTCTAGTCGCGCAAAATTCTTAGAAAAAAAACCAATAAAAAACCTGACAGTTAAAGATTTTGAACCCTTTAAGTTCAAGTGGGAAACGGTTGTGGCGATTCAGACTTCCCGCTCAAGGTGGGCATGCTCAACGTCGCCATCAGGGTGCTTCCCTGGATGCAAATGTTGGTTTTAAATCACTTTGCTGTCAGGCTAATTTAAGTATAACACTTAATTCAAAAATCAAAGGTCAAAACCTGTATTTATTTGGGACAGATTGTTTTTGTACAAACCTTGACTACGGCTTCGGTTGCATCAACGCTACATAAATATCAACACCTAGCCTTAATGAAGTGAAACGTAATCAAGGTTTGCCTCCAAGTTAGCAGAGTTGCCAGCGAGCATCTATGGCTCTTGGGGACAGAAATTCTCCGATACCTGACTGATCTTATTTTCCAAGGTGCTAATAAACTGAGTTAGCTGTTGCCGCTGCTGCTCTTGTTGACCCTGACAAACAATCAATTCATGGCTTATGTGCAAAGCTGCAAGCATTAATATTTGAAACTCATCTAAATTTTTAAATTTACTTCGCTTCTCAAGCAACTGCGCATTCAATTTTAGAGCTGCCCGTTGCAGATTCTCAATCTCATTATCCGGGCATTTAAGCTCATAGGATTTATTGAGTAATCGAATCGTGGAAGATTTTATTGTTGTCATATTTAGCCTTTTGCATATCACGAGTGCTGTCCGAATGGTAGCAATTTTGGTTTGTACGAGCAAATCGGTTATCATTTATGTGAGAGATATTGTTTTATAGCTAGATTATGGAGCTTAATCACGTTTCATTGCACTTGCCTGCGTACCAAGAGTTTATAAATTCAATCGCAGAGTTAGATTTACCCATTTCAGCCAGCGAATTGCACGGCGTTATGTGCGGGTATTTGTGTGCAGGAACTCCCACCAAAGGCGAAACGTATTTACGGGCGCTGATGAGTAACAAAAAAGATCCCATCCAACGTGCGGCGCTGTCGGCTTTATTTGGGGTGTTTATCATTAGCCAACAGCAAATGGCAAATTTTGATTTTGAGTTTGAACTGTTAGTACCTGATGACTATCAGCCGCTTATTGAGCGCGCACAAGCGTTTAGCGAATGGTGTGAGGGTTTTACGCAAGGAATTACTCTAGCGGGTGTTAGTTACGATCAATTAGACGAAGACGAAGCCAGAGAAGCTATGCAACATCTTACGGAGTTTGCGCAGCTGGATTATAGTTCACTAGAAGTGGACGAGGCGGATGAAAAAGCGCTTGCCGAGGTGAGTGAGTATACCCGTATGGCCGTTTTGCGCATATATCACGATATTCAAGGGAATAGTGCTGTAGGTACGTCAGAAACAGCTCACTAAGGTCTGTCGACAACTCTACTATCTTGGTCGTAAAACCTGGATGTTCTGTGCTCCGTTGCTCACATACTCTAACGTATGCTCCTCGAGCATCCAGGTTTTACGACTCAAGCTAGCGAGTTGTCGACAGACCTTTGCCTGACTAAAATGGTAGAATTAAATAAGGATTCATGATGATTACCCAAAATGAGTATCAAGAGCGGCGTCTTAATTTGGCGATGAAGTTGTCTCACGACTCGGTGGCAATCATACCCGCTGCGCATGAAAAATTGCGCAATGGCGATGCTCATTACCGCTTTCGTCAAGACAGTGATTTTTATTATTTAACGGGATATCACGAAGCGGATGCTGTCCTCTTAATTACCTCAGGAAAAGAGAGTCGCAGCTACTTATTTAACCTGCCGCGCGACCCGCAGCAAGAACAATGGACTGGCAAGCGCTTAGGACAAGATGGTGCAAAACAAAGCTTAGGCGTAGACGAAGCTTATGATGTTAACAAGATTGATGCCATGCTCTGTGAGTTATTGGAGCATAAGCGGGCGATTTATTATTTTGTTGGACGCTACCCGGATTGGGAAAAGAGAATTTTTCAGGCTTGGCAAACTGTAAAAAACAATATTCGTCGCGGAATCAGTGCCCCTGAATCTTTTTTCGATCTCTCGTCAATTGTAGGCGAGATGCGTTTATTTAAAAGCGACCAAGAAATGGTGCTGATGAGAAAAGCTGCTGCAATTTCCGTAGCTGCACATCGCCGCGCCATGCAAGCTTGTACAAAAGCGCGATTTGAATATGAGTTAGAGGCCGAATTAATGTATGAGTTTGTGCGTGGCGGTTGTCGAAGCGTCGCTTATGATTCTATCGTTGCTTGCGGCCAAAATGCTTGTGTTCTTCATTACACGGCAAACGATCAAGCCTTAAAACCAGGTGATCTGGTATTGATTGATGCCGGCGGCGAGTTTGAAAATTATGCCGCTGATATTACGCGTACATTTCCATTAAATGGAAAATTCTCTGGAGAACAACGCGCCATTTACGAATTAGTGCTAGCGGCGCAAACCGCTGGAAAAGATTGTATCCGACCAGGGTGTGGATGGTTTGAAGTACAAGAGGCTATTGTGCAAATCCTTACAACAGGTTTAGTGGATTTAGGCTTACTAAAAGGAGATGTAGATACGCTCATTCAAATGCAAGCTTACAAACCATTTTACATGCATAATTCCGGGCATTGGCTTGGCATAGATGTTCATGATTGCGGACAATATAAAGTAAATCACATATGGCGTCCTCTGGAAGTAAGTATGGTGTTAACTGTAGAGCCTGGGTTGTACATCAGTGAAGATATCAAAGGAGTTGACCCCCGGTGGCATGGGATTGGCGTGCGCATCGAGGATGACATCCATGTTACTGATCTAGGGTATGAGAATTTAACGGCGGCGCTTCCTACTGGCATAGAAGACATTGAGGCTTTGATTCGTGGCGGTTGAAGAAGTAGATGTACTCATTGTCGGCGGAGGCTTAACCGGGGCGTCGTTGATGTTGGCATTGGCAGATAGCTCATTGCGTGTCACGATGATCGAAGCCAAAATGTTTTCGGATAAAATCCGTGAAGATTTTGATGCACGAACACTAGCCTTGTCCCCTGCCAGCGTTAATATACTGAACGTTTTGGGACTTTGGCCTTCTTTATGCGTCCATGCTACCCCTATTGAAATTATTCACGTTTCCCAACAAAAGCGATTTGGTCATACGCGCTTGCATTCGGATGTGCTGAACCCTCTTGGTCATGTAATTGAGATGCAGCATTTGCAAAAAGTATTTTATGAGTTTCTAGATCATGAGCACGTCCACGCACCCGCGCAAATTACTGCGTTGGATGCGCCCACCGGAATGGTATCCGTTTTGTTAAACGGACAGCTCAAAACAATAAAAGCAAAACTCATTGTTGCTGCCGATGGAGCCGATTCAGCGGTTAGAAAACTATGTGGTTTATCCGTGAAAATTACCGATTATCATCAGCAAGCTGTGGTTGCGAATTTAGGATTGTCACGACCTCATCAACAAATTGCTTACGAGCGTTTTACTTCTTCCGGTCCCTTGGCACTATTACCTATAACGGGAAATAGGGCTTCCTTGGTATGGTCCCTGGCACCCGATAAAGCAGAAGAATATTTAAGTATGCCAGATAAGGCGTTCCTCCAGGCGTTGCAAGGCGTGTTTGGATATCGTTTAGGAAAACTTGGTAAAGTTGGTAAGCGCTCACTCTTCCCGTTGCGCCAAACCATCATGCCAGAGCAGGTGGCTTGGCCCGTTGTGTTTATAGGCAACGCTGCTCATACTCTGCACCCTGTGGCGGGGCAAGGGTTTAATTTAGGTTTACGAGATGCCGCTTTACTAGCACAAATTTTAGTGCAACAAGGTTTAAATGCTAAATCCTTAGAAACTTATCAAGACATGCGTCGTCATGATCAACATGCAATTCAGGCCTTCACGCATGGACTGGTTGAGCTTTTTTCCAGCTCTATACCTGGCTTAGCTGCATTGCGAGGAATGGGATTGATGGCTTTGGATTCCTTGCCGCCGTTACAAAAACTTTTAACGCATTATACGCAAGGATTCGCAGGTTCTCCTTCCGATCTCGTTTGTGAAATTCCTTTGCGCTCAAAAAGAAAGGAGCGGAAACCAGTTCACAGAAAATCGATTAGTAGCTCCTCCTCCTCCTCCTCCTCTTCCTCTGAGGAGCGTTTATGAGCCATCAATTTGATGTTGTCATCGTGGGCGGAGGAATTGTAGGACTTGCTGCTGCCATTGCGATGACACAGCGAAATTATACGGTAGCGGTGGCTGACGCGCGGAGTATTATGGAAATAACTCCGTCCAATAGAGTGTATGCCATTAACCAGACATCCCAGCGCTTGTTGACTCAACTTGAGGTGTGGCAACAGCTGGACGAACAACAAGTTACTCCTTATGAGGGCATGTTCGTTTGGGATCAAATAAGTCGTGCTCATATTGAATTTGATTCGCGAATGATCAACAGCAATCGTCTAGGTTATATTGTTGAAGAAAATACACTTAAAGAATCTTTAGTTGCGCGAGCGCAGAAACTGGGAGTTACCTTTTTTGAAGACTTCCGGGTAACTAGAGTTAAAGAACAGGATAAAAATGTCTTAATTTTTGCCAAAGATGAGCAGCTGCAGGCAAAGTTATTAATGATTGCCGACGGGGCTAATTCAAGTGTACGTGAACTGTTACGTGTTCCTCTTAGGGAGTGGTCGTATCACCAAAAGGCCATTGTGGCGACGGTAGAAACTGAAAAAGACCACGAACAAAAGGCTTATCAAGTGTTTGCTCAAGGGCAACCTTTAGCTTTTTTACCTTTAAAAAATCCAAATCGTTGCTCCATTGTTTGGTCTGTAAGTCCAGGTAATGCGCAGCGGCTGCTCAATTTAAGTGAACGTGCTTTTGCTGAAGAACTAGTAAGTACATTTGCCCATAAATTAGGGAAAACAAAATTAGTAAGTAAACGTGAACAATTCCCCCTGCACATGCGCCATGCCAAACAATATGCGGGGACTCGTTGGATGCTCTTAGGAGATGCTGCACACAATATTCATCCTATGGTGGGGTTAGGGCTCAATTTGGGCTTAGCTGACGTGCAGGTTTGGGATAAACTCTTAGAAAATACCGCGCATAATAGGTGGACAGAATTTTCTTTGGCGGCATATCAGCGTCAAAGAAAGCACGCAGTTTGGCAAGTTATTCTTATGCTGGAAGGTTTGAAAATGCTATTTTCCAATCCCCTATCTCCTATAGTTGCCTTACGCAGTTTAGGTCTAGGTGTGTGCAACCAACTTCCTTTGCTAAAACGGTTTTTTATTTCTCAAGCCGCAGGGGAGCTATAAATAGTTATTAGTGAATAAATTTCAGGCATATGTTACACTCTGCTGCCAAATTTTGTCATTTAAATAGGAAAAATCAGATGAAGTTTTCTAAAGTAGCATTGTTCGTTTCCCTTGTCTTTTCAGGAGCTTCTTTTGCACAGGACGTAGCCATTGTTGGTAATATCAAACAGACCGTTCATGTACCTGTTTCTTCACAACAAGCTAAAACAACAGCGCAATTTGTTAACAAAAAAATTACTTTATTAAAGATTCAGCTTTCCGATAAAGTCCGAGAAGCTATTAATTTACGCAGCGAACAAAATGCACAAGAAAATACTGATTCTCTGGTAAACGGTGAAGAAACAAGCAGCATACAATTGGGTATGAATAGTGTGCCTGTTTTAGATCAAGGGGGGCATGGAACTTGCGCTACGTTTGCCAATACAGCTGCGGTTGGTGCTGTTATTAACAAAGGCGATTATGTTAGTCAATTGTGTCATCTGCAACTTGGTCGGTATATTGAAAACTCTGGTTACAATCCCAGCGGTTGGAGTGGTTCCCTAGGGCGTATCGTCTTAAGTCAGATGGATGCTTACGGTCTTGTTAGTACGCAAAATCAAAAGACTCAAGGTTGTGGTGGTTTAAATGCGTATCCCTTATACGGCAGTGATCCCTTGACTGCGATGTTGCCAACTGATTTCCGCGCAAATAGTGAATCCTTAGAAGATTACGGTGTAGCTTGGTCGCCGATTTTAGATATCTATCAATTCTTTGTTGATCACACCAATACTACTAAAACCTTAGAAGATGTTAAATCTTCATTACGTTTGGGTGATCGTGTAACGTTTGCCGTATTATTACCAGATTACCACCTGGGTGTAGTTGGTGCCGTAGGTAGAAACCATATGCGCAACGATACGTGGGTATTAACTCCTGAGATTGAGCGCGATATTCCTACCGCTGAGGCTGCTCACGAATTGATCATTACCGGCTACGATGATAATGCTGTAGTAAACGATGACCAAGGTCGTGAGTACAAAGGTATCTTAACCTTACGCAACTCTTGGGGAACCAACATTGGTGATAAGGGTGATTTTTATATGACGTATGATTACTTTAAGGCGTTGGTAATCGAAGCCCAACGAATCCGCCACCTCGGTTAAAACCGTCATCTTTGGCGGATCGTGAACGACCTCGGGGGTAAAAAATGCTCACATACTTTTTGTATGCTGCGCTACCCCCGAGATCGTTCAATCTCCACCAAATCTGAACGGTTTTAGGTTCCGTTTGGGGGGGGGATTTTCGCTTCGCTCAAATCTTTTGTTATGTCCTCCGCTCAGGGTGTATTCCTCTTCTCCTTCGGAGAAAGTAGGTCTTTTTCTCTTTTATTTCGCTTCGCTAATAAAAAATGTTGGCCAGGGGGGAACTAGCTTTTCCTGTGAGTGGAATAATTCTGTGCCTTCTTCATTGCCATTCCCTAATTCTTGTCATTGTCTAAATTCTTGTCATTCCCGCGCAGGCGGGAAACCATCCTTATATTGGTACAGTTCTAATCCAGAAATAGATTCCCGCCTGCGCGGAAATGACAGGAGTAGGAAGGGAGACGGGGATAAGTTAAAGGGGTAAACAGGACGACTATATTCACACCATCGGAAAGAGCTAAAGCTTATGGCCCCTGGGTTTATTTGCGACTAGCCGCCATGGATGGCGGCGGGACGCACATGGATTGTGCATAATGGAGCAAATAAACCCAGGGCCATAAGCTTTAGCGGTAGGCGAAGTGAGGAACCTCTCTGCCACGGTTTGGAGGCTGGCTCAATTTTACTCTACCTACGGGTTTCTCTAAAAAGTGACGAAACCCTAGGTCATTGAGCCAACATTTCCTGTCTAACTTTTTCGTTTGGGCAGAGCTAAAAATAGCGTGCCTGCGTGATTTAACTCATTTGCTTCAATGCCAGCTTGATCACCTTCCCCTTTGTAGACGTCAACGTGGGCTCCGGTGATTGCTCCTCCGGTATCTTGAGCTACGCAGAAGGAACTTGATTGTTTACAGTTATAAATAAAACTCATGCCCACGGGTATTACCTTGTGATCGGTTGCACAAGAGGCATGGGGGGTTAGGGTAATATCTTCCGAACCATACGGACCGCCTTCTCCTAAAGAAAAGAATACGTAACTCTGATCGCGGTTGCGTAGGTCTTCTGCTTTACCACGGTTCAATGGATTATCCAGGTATTTACGAATTTGTTTTTCCGAAGCCCCACTTTGTTTAATTTCTTTGCTTACGTTGCAGCGTAGCTTAGCCTCATCATGACACCTTGGATCTTTAGCGCAACGCTCCATGGCATCAAGGTTACCGCCGCAGGTTGGGTCTTGTGCGCACTGGACAATTCGACCTAGCATAGAACGGGGCCTTCCATTTGCGCCATCATAATTAATGTTGAGTTGTTTTCCGTCGAGCGTTAGTGCCCCTGAACCTTCAACCATTAAGAAAGCAGGATCGTTGGGATCTTTTACAAACCCAATTATGTATTTTGGATTTAAAGCTCCATGCTCAATTTCTTCTCGATCAGGTGCTATAGAATAAGTACCATTTGCATTTTTCATGCAAAAATTGCGCATGACTTTGGTGAGCGGATCGACACCGCAAAGTGGAAGTTTCAAGTGATATCTTTTAGCTTCCAATGAAGCATTTACTACGCCAGGGTTACGATAGAGAGGGTATAAAAATTCTCCGCCCTTTTTGCTTTTGGCCTCAACCGCGGCCGGTGAATAATAGGCTGTAAATTGAAAATCTCCTTTTTTGAATCCTGCATGGTTTTCTGGCCAGCCTTCGCTTTTATACCAATCAAATTCGGTTTTGATCTTAGTAATGTAGTTTTGAAAGTCCCCATGAGCGGCATTTGCAAGGTCAAGCATTTTTCTATTGGTTTTAAGGCACCAATCTTGGCGCTTGAATTTTTGGCCGGCAATCGACACCGTTTGAAATTGCCCGCGATATTTATCGCAATTTTCGACTTGATGCTTCAGTGCTCGAGTTACTTCGTTCATATTGCCGACAAAATTATCAAAAGGTAGTTCAGCTGGTGAAATTTGATGAAATTTAAACCGTAAGACGCCCGGCTCTTTTGCGGCCATTTTCTGCCTTGTTGTAAAGTCGGTGAGCCGTCTAACGTCTAAACAACGTTGAATAGGATCTTTTGGCAGAGTTGCTTGAGCAATGATGCTGAACATCATGAGCACAATAATTAAGGCTGATTGAAACATAAGTATCCCCAGATCGAGCTGTCCATAAGGCTAAAATGCAATTTTTGGTAATAATATGTCATTCCCGCCTGGACGGGAAGAACAGATTTGGACATAAATTTATTCTGCATCCCGGCTGGTTTCTAAGTGTAATTTTCGGAAAAATTTATGAATCGCAGGTGACAACATGATTACTACGATTGCTATAAAGGCGAGCCCGCTGAATAAAGCATAAAACCCTGCAAACAGTTTACCTGCAGTGGTGGTCAAAGTAGCTGCTGGGCCCATTCCGGAAAGAATCATGGATGCATTTAAAAATGCGTCTATCCATGACATATGTTCATAAACATGGTAACCCATCATACCAATGCTGAGCGCTATGGCTATTAACATGATCCCCATCAGACCATTACGCATAACATGACGATACAAAGATGGTATTGTGGTTTGCTTTTTCGCCATGTTGGCTTCCTTGAGTTACAGTAAGAGTTGAGGAGCTACCCATTTTTACCGTATTCCAAGTTAATGGCAATTACCTATCCTTCACATTGCAAATGTAAATTCTCTAGGCTCTGTTCTTTGATATTCTGTTAATCGTGTTTTAAAGGAAGTAGCCAACAGATCATTAATTTTCTGTGTAGCAAAGCTGGAAAGTAGTCGTGGAAAAGTTTCTCTTATCGTGGTCAAGGCATTGCGACAAGCTGCAATGTATTCATCAATTAAAAACTGATAGTCTTCATTTGAAAAATCGACGCCTGCAAGTTGCGCCACACCTTGTTCAGAAATTTGAGCAATGACCTGTTCACGAATTTTGCTTTGAATTTGTACCTGATTCACAGGGGTTTTGCTGCGATTAGCTTTCATCATGGAGCGGGTAGTTTGGCGAGTGAGGTCTTCGAAATTGGTAAAATCCCCCATAAACTCAGAGGCAAGATACTTGTCATCATTGTGCATTTTGCCATCAGATGACATGATTAGGGCAACCTTAAGAAGATGAAAAGATTTAAAAATGAACACCAATTATCGTAAAAATGCTTGTTTGCTGAAAGCAATACGTTCTTCAACCGATGCTTTTCCTTTCGCGGCATGCTCTTCAATTGCCCGATAACGTTTTAAAACACCTTCGCGGTTGGCGATTTGAATGTTGAGACCTGGACGGGCATTGAGTTCTAACATCAACGGGCCTTGCTCTTTGTCCAAAACGATATCTACCCCCAGGTAGCCTAAACCGGTCAACTCATAAGCTTTAGCCGCAATTTCCAGTATTTTATCCCAATAAGGGACTTGCAGCCCCTCAATAGGGTTCAGCGTATCGGGGTGCAAATCTATGGTGCCGTTGTGAAAAACTCCACCTAAGGTTAAACCATTGGCAAGATTAACCCCTGTTCCGATAGCACCTTGATGTAAATTTGCTTTGCCCCCGGAAAGCCGGGTGGGCAGGCGTAACATGGCCATGGCAGGATAGCCCAACAACGTAATCACGCGTACGTCTGGAATTCCCTCATGACTTACGTCGGCAAATACTGGGTCGACAATGACTCGACGTTCAATAATCGCATAATCTGAATGTCCGCCTAGGCTGTAAGCTCCAGATAAAAGGCAAGATAAGTGATAGCTTAATTCCTGGGTGGTCAGCAGTTTGCCATTAATTTGTCGGTAACGCCCCATGAGACGGTCGGTGATCACTAAAATACCATCTCCGCCAGAGCCGCGGGCAGGTTTCACGACAAAATCCGTGTAGGGCTCCAGCATCGTGTCCAGTTTCTTAATTTGATGCTCTGCTTCAATCAATTCGTACAGTGCAGGAACAGCAATACCGGCCTGCAGAGCTAAGCGTTTAGTTTTAAGCTTATCATCGACCAAGGGAAATAATTTGCGTTTATTATAACGCAATACAAAATCACTATTGCGTTGATTAATGCTCATTATCCCGCGTTGATGTAATCGTAGGTATTTGCCTAGCATTATTCACTTCCTGCCAATGCCTTAAAGCGGAATAACTCAAACAATCGATAGCCTCGATATTGTCCAAACCACAGTAGCATTGCTAATAAAACTAACAATAATTCAGGGAAGGCAAAAATCAGATATTGCATGGGTGCATAGCTCATCGCCCCAAAACAGATGACAGCAGCTAGCAAACTGCCAGCTCCGGCCTTAATCGCCTCGGAAGCCCCACGTTCATCCCATGTAATGCACATACGTTCAATGGTCATGGTTAAAATCACCATGGGGAATAGTGCAACGGACAGTCCTGAATCCAAACCTAAATTTTGACTGATCACACTGATGAAGATCATTAAGAGAATAACTACCGTTAGAATTGACGCAAGTCGTGGTACCAATAAAAGCCGCAGCTGGTCTAAGTAAAAGCGGGCTAATAGGCCAAAAGATACAATCAACGTAAATAGGCAAATACCCCATACGACGTGTGTCTCACGAAAGGCTAAGGCAATTAAGACTGGCATGAACGTGCCGAAGGTAGTAAGGCCTATAAAATTTCGTAATAGCAGAATAATGAAGGCGCCAATGGGTACCGTCAGTAATATTTTATAGTTTTCTTGTACGTTTACCGGAAGTTGTAACAATGAAAACCGCAACAGTTCAGAGTCGGCTTGTAGACCTCGGGCTTTAGCGATGGTTAAAGCATTAATGGGGGTAGGTGAAACCGTAAGTGTAAATTGGGGTTTCTTCCCTCCGGAAATATTAAACATGGGTTCGCTGCCGTATTGCCAAATTAAAAAATTGTGCGGCAAACCAGACGCGCCTGTGCGTGGATTGATGTAAATCCATTCTTTGTCATTATATACAGCTAATAATAAACTGAATTCAGTTTTATTTTGCTGCCCTAAATAAATTCCTTGCACAGGAATGGCATGGATTTTGGCTTGGTTTAATACGGTCATGGCGGCGGTTATAACCGAGGCATCATTAAATAAATTACCCACCAGCAGCTTGGCATTACCATCTTTTTTATTCAATTCTTTAATCACGCCCTGTGTAAACGTTTGAATGTCGGCGGAAGATTGGCGAGCCTGTTGAATGATGGTATCTACAGCAGTTTTTTGACTCTCTGCTAAGGTTTGTATTTTGAAGGCCGTAGGCTTAGGTAAATATGCGTCACTACTATCTGTTTCTCTAAAAATGGCGCGATAATACAAAGACTGCGGACCGCCTCCACGACGCAAAGACCAAACGGTATGACGGTTATAACCATTTAAGTTCGTGGTAACACCATAATTTTGTGAAATAAAATATTCATCTAATATACTAAAATAAGGTGGCATATAAGGTATGGTAAAATCCGCTTTAACCGGAGCGTTTTTATCCGCGTTAAAACGTAAATTAGCTTCCACCATCCAACTATTAACGTCTTCAGTGTCAGTAAGTGGTACATCTAAAACTAAATGCCGGTAAAAGAAAACCCCTAACCCGACTAACAACAGGGTAATAATTAACCCATAGACGTGGCGTTTATTGGACTTCATGTTTTATTTTTCTCAATTCTAAGTGTGTATTTCAAGCTCGGGTCGATCATGCCATCGAACGCGACAATGGCTTCCCGTCCCAATAATAATGGATAAATAAAGCGTTTTCGGTTGGTTAAGTTAACCCTGATGA
This sequence comes from Legionella genomosp. 1, assembly GCA_945862405.1. Classification (GTDB taxonomy): domain Bacteria; phylum Pseudomonadota; class Gammaproteobacteria; order Legionellales; family Legionellaceae; genus Legionella_A. Next base: position 13,941 of record CAMAYX010000002.1, on the reverse strand, counting down.
CTTTTTCATTCTCACCCAAACGAATTTTCATCAGTACCACAGGGCGAGTAATAGAGCTTCTTCTCAATAACAGGTTCGGTTGATGTTCGCCAGAGCGGACTTTGATGTTTACATCACCAACATATTCGCATAGAAATGGAATATCGCCCTCTTTACTTGGAACAATAAAACTCAAATAAATTTTGCCTTCTTTTGCGACTTCAGCAATGTTTTTGGCATTCAGGGATGCCGATTTTGCACCTGTATCAAGCTTGGCTGATAACATTAGATCGTTATCTACTAAGGTAGCCTTTTCAATAAAACCATATATCAATTTCGCATTGCCTGCCATAGATGGTCCGCTTAACAAAGCCCAAGAAATAAACAAAACCGCAAGAAACCGCATTCATTCTCCCAACTAAAATGGCTGATCCTATCAAATTTGTCTTCTATGACACAATCAGTTTTTGAATTGACCTTGACGTTTCTATTAAGTGCGTTTTCCATTTACTTGGCTACGCTTGGATTTAAGGAAGTAGTTTGTTGATCAACTATAGCCAAGGTTTTGAAAATTTCACGCAGCGATTGGGGACGTAGCAGCTCTATTAACGAATTTAGATACGCTACTAAATTTATGAATTCAGCTTCAGCGACCAACGTATGCCCTTTGACATTTATATCATCAACGGACTGCTGCAATTCAAGATCTAAAGATGATTCGCCTGCGCTCATTTGTGCGTAGACTGCGAGTACTTCTTGTTCATACTTGTGCAGGTCAATTCCAAATCGCTCCCCAGTTTTGACCGCTTGGCTACGGTCAATACCTAAAAAAATATGGCTTAGTGTGGCCTGCACAATGACCAACTCATCGAAAACAGCCGAATAGGATTCAAGTAATTGTTGTTTTTTGGTAGAAAGTTCAAGATTTCCTAATGTTTCAATCAACCCGCGGCACACCCAAAACAAATTAGTAACATCGTGAATTTTTATAGCTGCGCGGTCGTGGGTTAATATTTGAGACAGATTATAGCGTAAAAGGCGAAACAGTTTATGTAATTTGCCGTTTAACATGGCCAATGGCGCATTACGCCAAATGCTATTAGCAATGATATAACTGGAAATTATACCAATGACAACACCGCCTAAGCGCTCTAGCGGTGGGGATAACACGACAGGAGGGCCGCCGGGTTGAGCTAAGGTAATAATTAAAGCAATACTCGCCTGCAAACCAATGTAGGCATATTTTGGATATTTAAATGCAAAATAGTTGAATGCCCACAGAGAAAAAAGTGAAATCACAATAAAGTCGTAAAGATTCATTTCTACCACAAACAAAGAGCCAAGAGCTATGCTTCCTCCCAAGAAGCAGCCAATTAAACGGTGAATGCTTGTGCTTTTCATTTCAAAAGAATTCTTTTTAGTAGAAATTACAATACTACTGATGATGCCGTTTACGCCTCCTGGACAATTAGTAAGCAACCAAAACAATAAGGCAAGCACTGCGGACAGCCCTGCCTTAATTCCATGAATAATCACGTCAGGATCTCGGCTTAACCGTGTTTGCGAGTCTAAGAAATGTTGTTGCGGATTCCATTGTTCTTCACCACTTAAAACATGCGCCATGCGCGTTAAAGCAGAACTAGCCTGCTTAAATAAGCCATCAAGTTTATAATTCCTTATAGTTTCTTCAGGATAGTTTTTTGACCATTGACTAATTTCTTCTGTAGATGCGATGAGAGGTGCATTCGCGGAATTAAAAAAGAGAGACTCTATGCTGTGTAAATCTTCTTTTAATACCTGAAAAACTGAGGATAGGGTAGCTTTCTCATAATCGCTCAGCGGGGTGTTGGAAAGGGACACGATGTAGTAATTTAAGGACCTTCCCAAACCGTACAATAAATCTAGTAAGGCACGGAATTGATCGATCCGTTCGCGCTTAATCCCTGCTTCTCTGCGTAAAAAGCCAATCATATCAGCGGCTTTGCGCAGACTTCGTTTCAACTGCAAATTATTTTTTAATAGAGCTGGCGAGGGTTCGCTACCGTTTAACAAGCTTTCTTCGAACAAGCTAAATTGTTGTTCTGCTAAATTGAAAAGAGCATGAATCTGCTCTTCCAACGAGTGTTGTATCTTATTTGGAAATAAACAAAACGCTGCAATTGCTGAAACCAGAACGCCTACCCCTATTTCAATTGGCCTCCATATGGCTACCACTAAGGTATTGTCTGGGTCCACCGCCAATTGCGCTACCACAATAAAACCACTAATCCCTGCGAGCAAATAAGCATAAGCATATCGGGCAAAGATAAAGTAATAGCATGCAATGCCCACCAGTAAAAAATTGGCCAAGAGGAAAAGAGCAAAACTGTTCACTATCAGGCCCGCCAGGAAGTATCCGCCCCAAGCGCCGGCTATGGTGCCTATGATCCTTAAAATAGCTTTATCAACAATACTGCCGGTATAGAGATTGGCAACGATAACGACGGTCATTCCTGCCCAATAAGGCGTGTCAAAATGAAATTTGAACGCGATGAGCACTGCAATTACTGCAGCAATTGCAGTGCGCAAGGCCGCACGATTTTCTATGGTACGGGGGTAGAACTGGCTTAACATCCCGGATTACCGGTAAGTTTTAGTAACAGCACTGGCACCAATCCTAAGAGGGTACTGGCCGTCTACATCGTCGATGGTGATGCGCACCGGAAATCTTTGTGCGATCTTAATCCAATCTTCAGTTTCCTCCAAAAAGGGTAATGTAGCGCTGGGAAGATTGCCATTGGCAATCCGATTAATTCCCCAGCCTATGCTCAATACATGGCCATGAAATGTTTTCCCTGGATACATGTCCACCGTAATTTTTGCTTTATCTCCAGATTTTATGAGACGCAAAGCGGTTTCACGATAGCGAGATTCAACCCACCAATGATGAGTATCTACCAGAGCAAATAAGCCATCACCGGCTTTAATGTATTGTCCTACGCGTACATTAAAGTTAGTAATATAACCGTCCGTTGGCGCTAATAGTGTGGTATGGTTGTTCATATACTCTGCCTGTTTCAGAATAGCTTGTGCGGCACGAATATTATTTTGATCAAGATTTTGCTGCGCGATTTTTAAATCTTGCAAGGCTTCAATAACAACGGCTTCTTGTTCATGAGTTTTCTGTTGAATGTCCAAGAGGGCAAGTTCAGCTAAAAACCCTTTCTTTTCCAATGTTTGATAACGAGTCAGATAGTCTCGTCTTAAATCTAGAAGAAATTGGTGTTGTTTAAGTCGTTCAAATGCAACCTTCAGGGCTATTTTATTGTTGTTATAACGCAGAATTTCAATTCTCAGGTCCGCCTCGGCTTTTTCAACAGCATACCGGTAAGGCCTTGGCTCGATTTCAATCAGCTTCTCACCTTTTTTAACGGGTTGATTCTCGCGTATGTAAAGTTTTGAGATTGGACCGGTAACCACCGCCGCCATATTAATAACATTAGCCGATATATAAGCGTCATCCGTGCGGGTGTCATAGTACGCAAAAAAACGATAGCCTACGAATGCTAGTGTAATGAGTGACATCGTTATCACTTGTGGCCAATACTTAAATTCTGGCAAGTTCGAGCCCATTCAAGACCTTAAATCCCATATCCTTTAACTAATAATACCTAAACAACAGTAAATTAAAAATGCCACTCCCTATGTGGCCTAGAATTACAGATGAAACCCCGTATTCTTTTATTTTTTAACTATGATATAATTGTTGATGGGGGATAACTTTGTATTAATCTAATTCATATTGAAAATATCCTTGCCATATGTCATTAATCCGTGTAAAATTTGCACCATCTTAGCCATGCATGCGATGTGCGATGACGACAGAAAGCGATTATACTATGCAAACTGCACTTCCAAGTGATGAAGCTGACTTAAATCATGTTCTGTCAAAAAAGAAGATGAAAGAGAAGCATCAACTTGCTAAAGATCTCCACGAACTAGCGTGGATATACAAGTTGTATGGCTTGCTGGATGGCATCAATCTTTCCTACAGCATGCTCAAATACATTTTTGATTTGAAATGTACTACAGGCAGTGAACTTTCTTCCGATATTATGCACGAGTGGATGATGAGTCCTAGCGGGTTTGCTATCAGCAATGCCGAAGCTGTTACCATCATTGGTTTTTCTCTTATTGCCAATGTCTACGATAGTGAAAAAAATAAAAATTCTTTGCAAAAATTTATAACGTCCGTTTGGCCTTATATGCGTGATGGCATGAAAGGCTTAAAAAATGGATATAAGGGCGTACGCGGTTTATCTCAAGCTGTTTCTCTTCTTTCAGGGCAAGATTTTCGCCATTTAATTGTGCCGGTTGGTATTGTCTTAGGCGTCATTTCCATGCTGAACCGGATGTGGTACCGCAGCATGAAGGAAGAACGCAAAACCTACATGAAACAAAATTCCGAGTTGCTGCAAAAAATTCAAAACCTACGCGTTGAGAATGTGGATGCGGAAGATCTGGCTGAGTTTCGCTGGCAAATAAAGCACCAATCCACGGGTGCTCGCGCAAAATTGCTGCTTTCTGCCGCCTATGGTGGAATAGTAGATGGATTGTATCTCTTTATGGGGAGTTTGGGGGTCGCCACACTAGCTCCAGCTGTGCTGACGTCCTTATCGGTCTTCTGCATAGTATTTTCAGTTATTTGTATCGCAACACGTATATATGAAGAATATGACTTCCAACGTGGGTTGCTTGCTACGCAGGCAAAGGTTGAATTGGCAATTTGTGGCAAAGAATTAGAATCCATCTTCAAATCGTTGCAATTCCTGTCGAATCCTATGCGTATTGCACAAACAGAAGAGCCGCGCACAAAACAAGAATTGTTATTTAAAGCCTTGGAACAAAAACTTAAAGAATTTGAAGAAAAGCGTGATTTATTAAGATCACACCTGACCTTATCGTATACCTCTGCAATGTTTGCTGGTTTGCGCGACGGTCTGGCCGCTTACGGTGCTCTCGCCAGCGGGATTTTTGCTTTGGCAGCTGTGTATACGATTATGCTGGCGCCATTCCCACCGACATTACTCATCAGTTCAGTTTTGCTTGGTGGCGTATTTTTAATTGGATTTATGTTTAATTCGCTGATCCAAAATTATTGGCATCTGCGCGAGATGGAACAAAAGAATACATTGCCAGATATAAAACTGGGAACACTATTAACAGATATCAAATCCAAACGAAGGGAAGTACAGGATTTAAAGCCTGAAGAGTTTTCTGAAGCAATTCTAGGTGACATGATCGTGGTGGACCAGTCGCCGCAATTCCATTTTCAGGAAGGGTTTGAAGTCATACGCTCATTATGTTCTGGGATCACCAAAGGACCAAAAGCCATCGATTTTATGATGAATTCCTGGCAAGAACGGGATGAGCAAGGGCATTATCACGATTCCAGATTCATGTTAGCCGTAGGCTTAATCGGCTCTACGGTTTATGCTGGAGGCTTGGCACTCAGGGCTTATGCCCGGGGTTTTGGTCGACCGCCTATTGATGAGGTTACGCCTCCTGAGGGTACCGAAAGAAGGGTTAGTTTTAGCGATGAGCTGAGCGAATCAGATTTTGAAGAGGCGGAATTAATCGAATGTTCGTCTCGAGGGGATTCGGTGTCAGGAACTCCTCCTCGATCGAACTCCCCAGTAAGTGTTTCTGAAAACCGTTGGTTTCAATTCTTCCGAACTCCCTCCCCGACAAAATCCGTAAGCCGCACCATAAGCGCATGTGAGCTAGCAAAACTTGATAAAGCTCCGCCAAATCTAAGTAACTTAGCTCCTAATTTGCAATAGAGACCGTTTATTATTCTACTAGCTTGGCGAAACAAATCCGCTCTTCTGTGCCCGAATATCAGCGCGCTCTGCTCAATCTAACGAATTACGAGCGGCTTCTATAAAGTTCTGGATTCAAAGTAGGATCGTTGTACATTTTAAATTGATGGTATACGCGAAACGTTCTGGTTTTGTTTAAAATTTCACGCAACAATTCGTCTAAGCAGATTTCCAATTGCGTCTTTTGTTGTTCTATTACCTGCAATTTGTTGTTACACATTTGCTGGTGTTCCGGCGTGGCATCTTCGCGGACTACCTGCAAGCCCATGTGATAATATTTTAACGCTAGAATAGAAAGCCTATCGATCATCATCCCTGGTGTTTCTGAATGCACTGAACAAGAAGTTGGTGCTGGTGGGTTTAATTTTTTAAACAGAGTTTGATCCATGGCTTCCATACGGTTATTGCGCTGCTGATTGCAATGATCAATCTCTCGTTTAGCGTTATAGACAAACTCATAGCCCTGATCCTCGCGACGTGCGCGATCTTCGGCATGCCAGAGTTGATAATTGAAAGCATGGTTTTCTTCTGCCAAACGCAGCAGGCCTTCGTGTTGCAAATTAATTTGCTCTTCACGTTTCCACTGACGGATACAGTCGGCGTGTAGTTTGGTTATTTCCTGAGCAAATTTTTGAAGGTTCATGGTGCACCGTAGAGATTAAGGAGCGGAAAAAAAATAATTACTATAAATACTGGTATAGGTTCCATCAGCTTCCATATGGAGCAAGGCTTGATTAATTTTGTAAACTAATTCTTCGTTTCCTAGATTGGTTACAATTGCATATCCAAAACCTACAGTATATTTTGTTGGCAGCAAGCGCAAACTGGTAGTATTGGTAATCAAATTCTGTGCAATTGCTGCATCCAGGATGATAGCATCAACTTCTCCAGTGGTTAAGCCTAATATCATGTCATTAATAAAACGATAGGTTTTTAATTTAACGGTTTCCCCAAAATTTTGTAAAATCACGGGTCCAAATATTCCGATGTGATGCACGCCTATGGTTTTGCCCGGTAAGTTTTTTACGCTATATATTGTAGATGAGTTGGTTACAACGAACTGAGCATTACTAGGTAAGTAAGGCAGACTGAACAGATAATCAGCTTCCCTATCTTGGGTAATGGTAATATCGCCAATGCTCAAATCAATGGTTTTATTTTGTAAACTCGCATAGACGTCTTCCCAACTAAGAGGTTCAAACTGGCATTCCATATCAATACGATGACAAATTTCGGTCATTAAATCCACGTCAAAACCAGACAAAGAAGTATGGCCATCGTTCGACAGAACAAAAGGTGGAATCAACGGAGGAATGCCGATTTGTAAAGGATTAGCGTTTACAATACTGACGAAAATGCTAAGTATAAGAGATAGAATTAGCCGCATAAGGAGCCTTTGTGTAAGCTTTGGTACTTATCATTAGACTAAGACTAACAGGACTTGCGCAAAACCCCAATCTCTTCGTTAAAATCAATTTGATGTTGCCTCGACTTTGGGATTTTCGTATGTCCTGATTAAATTAATATTGTTTATTGCCAAGGCTTGCAACGTGTTAAGCTGTTCTAAAAATATGGAGAAATTGCGATGAAATATCTTTTGAGCCTTTTGCTGTGCATATTCAGCACTGTGGTTTTTGCTGAAGACGGCTTTCCAAAAGGATGTCAGCCAATCTCAATCGTCGACGATCCATTAATTTTAAAGACTGCAAAGCCACCGGTGATTGCTTTCATGCATAATGTATCCAGCAGTGAAATCTGGGTGACCCATCCAGTAAAAGAACCAAGTGCAAGTGCCGGTTGGAGCAGTAAATTGCAAGGTGGGAATTGGTCGGCTTTGGCGGTACAAGATGAAACTTTCGAATTAAGTTGCATTGAGTCTAGGCCTGGACATGAACAACAAATTCCATGCGGCAGTGTTATTGCGGTTTGCGTGTGGTCGGGCGTAAAAATGCCAACAGGTGACGGCACATATTGGGCGGGGGAGGATATGACCTTGCCAGCATTAACTGCTCATTTAGGGGGCCGAGGTTTTATTTTACCTACTGCACAGTAAAATTCAGTGTTACACTAGGTAGACAATTCTACTATCACCGCCTAAATGAGCTGATTTTCTGCGCTCCGGTGCTCGAAAGTCAACTAATTTTGGCGCGTGCTAACGAATTGGTAATATTTTACTGATGCGTAATAATTTTAATAATGCAGACATCATGCTCTGCAAACAATCTGGTGAGGTTAGTGAGTAAACGAACAAAGACTCCGTTTTATAAGAATGATCCACATTATAAACGAGAGAGTGAAAAATATTCCGATCCGATTCCAAGCCGCGAGCTTATCTTGCAAGTATTGGAGGAATTTGGTCGCCCAATGTCTCGTAATCAATTGATTAATAAATTGGAAATTGAAGACAGCCGCGAAGAATCTTTGGGTTTTCGCTTGCGTGCTATGGTGCGCGATGGGCAAGTCATGCAAGATCGACGAGGTCGATATTGCTTGTTGCAACGGATTAATTTGCAGAGAGGTACCATTCAAGGTCATCCCGACGGTTATGGTTTTTTTATTCCCGATGATGACTGCGACGACATGATTTTATCCGCGAAAGAAATGCGGGAAGTAATGCATGGCGACATAGTGTTGGCTTATCAATCAGGGTTTGATCGACGTGGTCGGCCGGAAGCCAAGATTCACGAAGTTATTGAGCATGTGAACTCCAGTATTGTAGGAAGATTTTTTACGGAGCATGGGGTTAGTTTTGTAGCGCCTGACAGTAAGCACATAACCCAAGATATTTCTATTCCCGCTGAAATGACCATGAGCGCAGAAAATGGTCAAATGGTATTAGTGGAGTTGGTTGCATATCCCAGTAAACGAGCGCAAGCCGTGGGTAAGGTAATCCATATACTCGGCGAGCACATGGCCCCTGGAATGGAAATCGAAGTTGCGATTCTTGCGCATGGTATTCCCGCTCAATGGCCGGATGATGTTCAGGAAGAAATGCCTAAAATTCCATTGCACGTTGATAAAAAAGAAATACCAGGAAGAACGGATTTGCGACATCTGCCATTTGTTACCATAGATGGTGAGGATGCAAAAGATTTTGATGACGCAGTATATTGCTATGAAAAGCCCAAAGGTGGATATCAACTGTTTGTGGCAATTGCTGATGTCAGTCATTATGTAAAAGAAGGTTCGGCAATCGATAAAGAGGCCGCTCGTCGCGGTAACTCAGTTTATTTTCCGGGCAAAGTTGTTCCTATGTTGCCTGAAGCTTTATCGAATGGAATTTGTTCCTTAAATCCTGCCGTAGATAGAATGTGTATGGTCGTAGAAATGGCAGTCGGTCTCGACGGCAAAATTTCCCGAACAAGGTTTTTCAGAGCCGTGATTCATTCTAAAGCACGCCTGACCTATGCCCAAGTGAATGAGTGGATTACCAATAATGCTGTTGATGCAAACTATGAGCATATATGGGAGCCGCTGAAAACTTTGTATGCTTTATATCTCATCTTATATGCTACCCGCAAAGCACGCGGTGCCATGGATTTTGATACTACAGAAACTCGTATTGAATTCGATAAAAATAGGAAAATAGAAAGAATTGTTCCCGTGATTCGTAACGACGCACATCGGTTAATCGAAGAGTGCATGCTTGCTGCGAACATGGCGACCGCAAAATTTTTACAAAAAGCTAAGATACCAATTGTTTACCGAGTACATGCTCCGCCCGAGGATGATAAAATAGTGGCCTTACGCAAGTTCTTAGGCGAAATGGGTTTACAATTAGGTGGCGGCAAAAAACCTAGCCCTAAAGATTTTCAACGCACCTTATCGAGCCTTGGCGATAGGCCGGAAAAGCATTTGATTGAAACGGTCATGTTGCGCTCCTTAAAACAGGCGCAATACATTGAGTCTAATGACGGCCATTTTGGTTTGGCTTATACCGCGTATACGCATTTTACTTCTCCAATTCGCCGCTACCCTGACTTATTAATTCATAGAGCGGTAGGTCATTTACTAGATAACCACCCTGTAGAAGAGTTTTGTTATAGCGAAGATGACATGAATCGTTTGGGCAAGCATTGTTCATCAACCGAACGTCGCGCCGATGAGGCAACACGTGAAGTGGTGGCTTGGCTTAAATGCGAATACATGCAAGATAAATTGGGTCAAGTATTCCGTGGCAGAATTTCAGCAGTTACTGGATTTGGTATTTTTGTCGAGTTGGATGACATTTATGTGGAAGGCTTGGTGCACGTCACTTCCTTAAAAAATGATTACTACGCGTTTGATGTCATTAAACATCGACTGGTGGGAGAGCGCGGCGGACAAGTTTATCGCTTAGGTGATAAAATGGTAGTTTCTGTTGCGCGTGTTGATTTGGATGAGCGGAAAATTGATTTTGAGCTAGCTACTGAAGAAGATCTCAATGAGTGAGCAATTTGTTTATGGCGTCCATGCGGTTTCCGCGTTGCTCCAGAATCCATACCGAAAGATTAACTGTGTATATGTCAGTGAAGATCGCCACGATGATAAAGTTGAGCGTATCTTGTCGCAAGCTTCACAATTGAAAATTCCCGTTGAACGTCTTGCAATACAAGCCATGAATCAGCGCTTCAAAGACATAGTGCATCAAGGAGTAGCTGCCCTTGCCAAACCTATGCCAGATTATGGAGAGCGGGATATACCCACTCTATTAGATATAGCTAAAGACCCATGCTTAATTCTGATTTTGGATGGGGTGACCGATCCGCACAATCTTGGGGCGTGCTTACGATCTGCTGATGCAGCTGGGGCGGATTTTGTAATTATTCCAAAAGATAAGAGTGCTACCATTACTCCCGTAGTTACTAAGGTAGCGTGCGGAGCTGCGGAAACCATGCCTTTAGTTCGGGTCACGAATTTGGTACGTGCTCTGCAAATTCTAAAAGAGCGCGGTGTTTGGATCTATGGCGCCGCTGGGGAAGCTCAGCATGCAATTTATCAGTTGGATGCAAAAATGCCTTTGGCGATGATCTTGGGCGCTGAAGGAAAAGGAATGCGCCGCCTTACCCGCGAACATTGTGACCAGTTGTTTTCTTTACCCATGTTGGGCTCTGTAAGCAGCCTAAATGTTTCCGTGGCCACTGGAATTTCTCTATACGAGGTAGTACGCCAAAGAATTTAGTATCACTCAGTGTCGTTCCTGCCTACGCGGGAATGCCGCTGTTTCAAGATCGTGAAACCACTGCAGCGGTCATACGTGATACACAGGTTTGTTTACCTTCTTCATCAAACAAATCAATCGCCCAAATTTGGGTGGTTCCTCCCAAATGAATTGGCCGGGTGATGGCCGTGATGAGCCCTTCTTTGACCGGGCGAATATGATTGGCGTTAATTTCCAAGCCTACACAATAAAATTTACTTAAGTCGACAACCGCATTGGCCGCGGTACTTGCCACAGTTTCCGCTAAAACCACATTGGCGCCGCCATGCACAATCCCTATGGGCTGTTTTGTACGTTCACTAGCCGGCATTGTAGCTGTTAATGATTCTTCGGCCACATGAGTAAATTGAATTCCCAAAAATTCAGACATGGTATTTTTGCCGCGTTCATTTAAGGCTTTTATGGTGATTTCTCTAAACCAGATGGCCATTACTTGCCTCCTGCAGGGGCTGCTACAAATTGATTAATGGACAGTGTGAGTCGCTTCACCAGCTCGTTAATCTCCTCATGGTTAATGATCAATGCTGGCAATAGGCGGATCACCGAATCGGCAGTTACATTTATCACTAAGTTATTTTTTAAGGCGGTTAAGCGTAAATCCATAGCTGGGCGATCCAACTCAATACCTAACATGTAGCCCTTACCACGAATGGCGCGAACATTAGGATGCTCGCCCAGTTCTTTTATCAGCAATTCTTTTAAGCATAGGCTGTTTTGTGCGACTTTTTCACAAAGGTTATCTCGCTCAATTACCTCTAAAACCGTCAAAGCTGTTGCACAAGCAAGAGGATTTCCGCCAAAAGTAGAGCCATGGTTACCTGGTTTAAATAAATTACAGGCCTGTTTGCTCATTAAGCAAGCACCTATAGGCATCCCATTTCCTAAGCCTTTTGCCGTGGTTAGAATGTGGGGTTGGATTCCATACTCCATGCATGCATAGAGTTTACCTGTTCGGCCATTTCCCGTTTGAATTTCATCAAGAATGAGCAGCCAGCCATTTTTTTCGCATAAAGTGGCAATGGAGCGCAGGTACATTTCATCCGCTACCGCAACACCGCCTTCGCCTTGGATGGGCTCAAGCATGACCGCTACAATGTCTTCACGATTAGCAGCAATAGTATGAATGGCTTCCAAATCATTAAATGGCGCTCGAATAAATCCAGGAACCAGCGGCTCAAATCCTGCTTGAACTTTACGGCTTCCTGAAGCCGAGAGAGTTGCCAGCGTACGCCCATGAAAAGAACCATCCATCACAATAACCGATGGCTTTTCGATGCCTTTTTTATGGCCATACAAACGCGTTAATTTTATTGCCGCTTCATTAGCTTCTGCGCCTGAATTACAAAAAAAAGCTTGTTCCATACCCGCCATGGACAGCAATTTTTCTGCTAATTGTTGTTGTTCTTTAATTTGCACCATGTTGGAGGTATGCAGGAGTTTGCCGGCTTGCTGTTGGATGGTACGGGTCACATCGGGATGCGCATGCCCTAAGGCACAGACAGCAATTCCGCTGAAAGCATCTAAATAGGCATCCCCATTTTCATCGTATAACCAAACACCTTCCCCATGGGTGAATGAAATGGGTAATGAGTTGTAAGTTGTCACCAAAGCCATAAGCAAACTCCTAAATCTACAATTTGAAGGTTTTCCTACTCAAGCCATCGAATTCTTAATGCGATTTTAGCGTAAATTATCAGCAGCGAAATCCCAATTCACCAATTTCCAAAACGCGGTCATATAATCGGGTCGCACATTACGGTAATCTATGTAATAAGCATGTTCCCACACATCGCATGTTAAAAGCGCTGTTAATCCTTCCGTCATTGGCGTACCCGCATTACTGGTGCTGGTTATCTTTAACTGACCTTGCTTATCCTGCACCAACCAAGCCCAGCCAGAGCCAAATGTACCTACGGCTGTTTGGGTAAATTGTTCTTTAAACTTTTCAAATGAACCAAAACTTGCTTGAATCGCATCCGCAAGTTTTCCTGTAGGTTCATTGCCGCCTTTAGGACTTAAGCAGTGCCAATAAAAAGTATGATTCCAAACTTGTGCGGCATTATTAAAGATTCCTCCGGAAGATTTTTTAATAATGTCTTCTAATTCCATGCCTGCGAATTCAGTATCCGCTATTAATTTATTTAAATTATTAACGTAAGTTTGATGATGCTTTCCATAGTGATAATCCAAAGTCTCTTCGGAAATATAAGGTTGCAGTGCATTTTTTTCGTAAGGTAATTTCGGTAATGTGAAGGTCATAAGTGTCTCCTTGTAAGGACCGTTGCATAGACGAGTAAGTTTAGCAGGATAACTAACAGTTGCAATGGAGCATTAAATTCCAGTAAGGCTCAGTTGAAAAATCGATTCTATAGTCTATAATCTAACCAAGGTGCAAAATAATAATAATATATGTGCATTTAATGATGGATTAAAAGGAGAATAGAATGGCTTCGAGAAAGGAACGAATGGAAGTTTTAAAAGTGTTTGAAGATAACGTAATAGGATCTTTAGGCAAAAAATTTGAGAAAATGATCAAGGATCCTAATACAACAGACGATGAAAAACGGGCTATGCAAGCATATATTAATCAGTTGCGAGCCAATGTAAATGAATTAAAAGGGGATAAGATTTCACCGAAACAAGTCGATGATTTCTTCACACATTGCACAGATTGTTCGGGTGATGCTTTAAAGGTACTAAAATCGAATCGAAGTTGGGGGCGATTGATCATTGATACTTTAAAGAACATTGCTAACTTTTGCATCAAGATGCTTACTCTCGGCGGTACTCCTCAGTTTTTTGATACTACAACAAAACCTGTGGATTCGGCGCAACGCGAAATCAACTCAATTCGCAAAGAGTTGGATAAGTTTGTGGATAAGGCTGAACATAGCCTAGATA
>CAMAYX010000001.1 GCA_945862405.1 Legionella genomosp. 1 | reverse complement strand
TTCTTAATAAAATTTTGCGAACGTTCACTAAGAGCTATGTAATTGTTCATCTTAATCCCATACCAAATTTATGAAAAAGAACAAATTAACGACATTTTGCATAATATTGAGTCTATTATACTGCATATTGATTAAGGAAACATTACGCTCCCAGATGTGCTTTTATTTTATGCAAATAATTAAATAAATGCTATCAGACTTTTAGGAGGTATTGGAATTTGACGAAATCTAGATTCTCATAAGACGGGCCAACATTGGTGCAATAAGCCAAAGAAACAGAGCTACAGCAAGGGTTCCAAGGCCAATATACGCAAAAACTTCAGTGTAAATCATCAGAGACTCCATTCCTGGATGAACATTTTTGGGTAACGTTGTAAATGAAGCTACGTATGCACCAATAAAACCGGCGGTGGCAGACGTTAGAAACCACATGCCCATCACAAATCCCGTAATTTCTGCAGGTACTAATTCAGCAACCATAGCAACACCCAATGCGGAAACTAAGAGTTCTCCAGTACTTTGAAATAAATAACTTAACACTAACCACCAAGAAGAAACCATGCCAGCATCATCATGAAGGTATCTGGCAAAAAACAAAATGAGAAAGCTAAATCCGCAACAGGTCATTCCAAGTGCAAATTTATGAGGGATGGGAAGGAATCCTTTTACATGCATTTTTTGATAAGCATAAGCCAATAAGGGACTTAGTAAGATGATCCAAATCGGGTTTAATGCTTGAAAGCTCTGTGGATCAATCGCTATGCCAAATAAAGTCGCGTTTACATTATTGACAGCAAATAAGTTAATTGAAGTTGGCATTTGTTGGTAGAGCGTAAAAAAGACTACTGCCTCCAACATCAAGATAAAGGCCACCACCATGCGAAATACTACTCTTTTTTTTGTCCATCTTCTGCGCACATGAGTAAAATAGATGAACGTTACAACCGCAGTGATTACCCATAATAAATTTTTGGCCACCATTACATGTTGTAGCAGATAGGCCGAGGCCAACATGGTACCGATTATTCCTATGAATACCGTGATCCATTTCCAAAGAGCAACATCACGATTATCTGCAGGGGTATCTATATTCGCAATCGCTTTTCGTTGGAACCAGTAGTTTGCTAATCCTAATAAAATTCCGATGAAGCTAATAAAATAAGTATAGAAATATCCGTAATTCGTGGCTAGGGTTGGACCTACAAACAAAGCAACGGTGGAGCCAAGATTTATCGCCATGTAATATAAGGTAAATGCTCCATGAAGCCGACTATCATCCTCCTCATAACTTTTGGCCAATAAACTAGAGGGATTCGCTTTGAACAGACCATTACCCACACAGATTAGTCCTAATGCATAAAACACATGCTCTTTATGCACCAAAGATAAGGCTAAATATCCGGCAGCGAGCGTAGATAGGCCAAGGATGATGGTCCTCTTAGTACCTAAAATTTGATCACCTAAAAAGCCACCTACAGCAACTAGACCATACACTAAAGCTGAAAATGCACCGAAGGTATAGTAAGCACCTTGATCGTCATATCCTAAAAAGCGAATAAAGTAGAGAGTAAGAACTCCCTGGACAGTATAAAAGCCAAAACGCTCCCATATTTCCAGCATAAACACCATGTAAAAAGCTCTTGGCTGTGCACGAAACAGGGTTAGCATTTAAAGGAAATCCTTAGAAGGGAAAGCTAGTATAATACCTATTATTTTATGCAAGGAATAGTAAGCGTAGCACCAGTAAATATCAGCAGATTAATTTAGTGTAATTTAAGTCCAACATTACCTTCTCCATCCTTCTCCATCCTGCTCACTCTCTTCTTCTCGCTCACTTTCTGAAACCTCTTGGGGTGGGTGCGGCGTATTGTGTGCGATTAGCGCCGCTAATTTGGCGACAGCTGAATTCTGCGCTGCGGCTTCCTCTGTAGGCGGCGCTAGCTCAACTTGGGGAGTGTGAAGATGGTGTGCAGGCTCATGCTCACTTAATTCTTTGATAACGTCAGCTGTTGACTCGTGAATAAAATTTTTCTCTGATTGCAGCTGAGGTTGCTCCTCTGTTGGAGTGCCCTCTGTTGTTTCAGGTACTGATGAAAAATTACTGCGCACAAAATTAAAAAATCGTGAAACCAACGGTGCGCTTACTCTGCCAATGCCATAAAGCAAACCACCGCCAACTGCGCCTAACAACAGGCCCAAACCTATCGGTGGGAAAAATAAACTTACGGTTATGCCAATCAAACCTAATGATGCCAAACCGAAACCTACAGTTTTATCTAATAGAGCTCCGGCCCCTTTTCGCTCTAATTTCATTTCTAATGCGTGTTGTTTATCTTTTAGGCCTTGTACCTCGTTAATACCATCGTGATAAAGAGAGGAGATTTGTTTAATTTCTTTACCCAACGCTTCAACAGCCTCTCTATCCTGTTTCTTTATTGCTTCTTGTAACTGTTCTTCCAAATGAGTTGCCTTTGCTCTAAGCTTTTCTACATCGCTTTCTTTTCCCTCAAGCTGCTCTTTGACTTGGTGCAACTCTTTTTTACATTCATGCTTGGCATACAAAAATTTGGCAAGAGCAAAGATACTACTCCCCAAGCCCAACACAGCAGTTGTAATGGCTATGGGCACAGCGGTGATCGGAGCCGCCATAGCAGTTATAGCAAGTCCCATGAGGATACCTGAATAAAGCCATTTAGCTTTTTTAGAAACGGATAATTCAGGGTTTTGCCCCAATTGCCATGCCACCATATAGGTCAACGGAATTCGAATAAAGTCGACAATGGTCAAGGCTAATTTTGCAATGCTGAAACCGCTGCTGAGAGCATGAGCCGCCCCTTGGGCATTCTGGAACAACCCTTCAGCTTCTCCAAACCCAACAGACGAACTACCGGTTCGTACTAACGAACTACCAAATTGAGAGAATAAATACACACCGTTTAATTTTGCTAAGAGGTGATGCTCGGGCGCTTTTTCTTTGGGGTGCCAAGGTACTCGATCGTGCATTGAACGCAATACTGCAAAATACTCACTGTATTCATTTGTATCCATGGATAAATTTACATCAGTATCTGTCATAATATTAACCAATTCCTTTGTTATTATAGCATCCTCTTGCCAAGTTGACGCGGCACCTCTATATTCCCATAATTATTTTTATTAAGTAACCATTCCATGGTAAAAAAAGGTCTTTATTTGGCAGGAGGCGGTGCTCGAGGCGCTTACCAAGCCGGAGTTCTAAAAGCTATAGCTGAGATCTTACAAGTTAAAACGCTGCCATTTAACATGGTGAGCGGCGTGAGCGTGGGCAGTATGAATGCCGCTATCCTTGCGCAACATGCTGATGATTTTCCACTTGGGGTAACAAAGTTGGAATCGCTATGGAACAACATCCATTGCCAAGATATCTTTAATACCAGCAACTATCAATTAGGTAAATCGGTCATTAGAAACATCAGTCATCTGATCATTCGACAGCGCCAAGCAGGATTTTTGTTAGACACATCGCCTTTGCATGATTTTATCAGCGATAAAATTGATTTCACCAAAATAAAAGAAAATATTGTCGCTGGAAACCTTGAAACGATTGAAGTCATTGCCAATTGCTATGAAACCCAACAAACTGTTTCGTTTTATCAGCGTACCTCCGAATTTAAAGATTGGTTTTATCCCCGTCACATCAGTCAATATGCAGAAATTACGCTAGAACACATTCTCGGCTCAGGCTCTTTACCACTCTTCTTCCCTACCGTGAACATTTCAGGCCTGCATTATGGGGACGGCAGCATGGGATTAGTGGCCCCCCTACGCGGCGCCATTCGCTTTAACATGGGTAAGATTTTAATCATTGGTACACGCCGACCTCGTGTCACTATTGATTCTGATATTAAGCGTAATGGTGACATTGGTTTCGCACAAATACTGGGGAACATGTTAAGTGGTTTGTTTCTGGATAATTTGGACACGGACATCGAGATGGTTAAGCGCATGAACGAGATAGCGCGGCTTTTATCATTATGGAAAAAACGCAGCGCCCCATGGCGCCCAATTCAAACACTTTATATCCAACCAAGCATTGGATTGGCATCCATCGCCCAAGAAAAGTATCCAGCAATGCCAGGGTTATTACGCTTTATGCTCAATGTTTTAGGAGCAAAAAGTCATTCAGGAGATTTACTAAGTTTCTTATTATTTGAAGCTGAATTTACCCGTGCAATTTTTGAGTTAGGCTATAAGGATACTATTGCCGCACCTGCTGCCATCGAAGAATTCTTTGCTTGAAACCTGAGCCCTACTCCCCACGATCTGTTCTAGAAGTTGACCGCGTGGTCCAGTTTTTTAGCAGAGTTCATCTGGCTCCCGTGCGTTCTTAGCTTAAACTGTCTAAGACAAACTCAGCATCAGGCCGCACCTTATTCCAGATATAAAAAGCTTCTGCGGCTTGTTCCACCAGCATGCCAAGGCCATCGGTTGCGAATAGACCCTGATCTTTTGCCCATGTAACAAAAGAAGTATCCCTTTGCGCATTGTAGGCAAGGTCATAAGCAATGCTGTCTTTATCCAAGATAGAATTAGGTAAACTTAACCCAATGCCGTCAAGACTGGCAGAGGTAGCGTTGATGATGACATCATATTTGTAGGGTAGGGAAGATAATTTCTCTAAGCTGCAAACGTGCAATGCTGGAAAATCCTTCGCCAAATCTTCGGCTTTGTTGAACGTGCGATTGGTAAGTGTAACGCGTTGTGGCTTACCTTCAACAAGAGGTCCAATGATACCTCTAGCTGCCCCCCCCGCACCTAGTATTAAAATAGTCTTTTGCTGCACTGACACATAACGAGACAGATCACGCAACAAACCAATACCATCGGTATTGTCAGCATGAAGTACGCCTTGTTCTGTCCACAAAGTATTTGCAGCTTTCGCTTGTTGGCAACGGGGGGTGGCCATGTTACTCATAGCATAGGCTCGCTGCTTACAAGGCAAGGTGATGCTCAATCCTTTGCCACATTGTAGAAAAAAATCACGAACCTGGTCTTCGAAGCGGGATTCGTCGATCAGTATTTTTTTATAATGTATTTCCACACCAGTCTGTTGCGCGAATAATTGATGAATTTTAGGAGATAAACTGTGTTCAATTGGGTTGCCCATTACGGCGAATTGTAATTGCACGATGCACTCCAAGATTAAACCCCGGTTGCGAGCAACCGGGGTACATAGCTAAGAGGATTAAGTTAGGCTCTTAGTTACCAATTCGTTTAAGTCGCGCGACAGCTTTTCTTTGGATAAGCGTTGCAATTGTTGTTGCATCAAATCTTGGCGAATCTTATCCAATCGTTTCCATCGGGTAAACGGAGTGGCTAAACGAGCTGTGATTTGTGGGTTTATACGATCAAGGGTCAACAACATTTCAGTTAAGAAGTTATAACCGCTACCATCTGCATTATGAAAATGACGTGGATTTGCCTGACAGAACGCGCCTATTAAAGAACGAACTTTATTAGGGTTTTTGATATTAAAGTCTGGATGACTCAGCAGATTTTGTATTCTTTCCAAGGTCCCCGGCAATTCACAAGTAGCTTGTAGTGCAAACCATTTGTCTAACACCAAATCCTCTTTTGACCATTGCTTGTAAAAATCTTCTATCGCTTGTAAACGCGCAGCCTCATGTGAGGAATTTACCAATAAACCAAAACTTGCAATTTGATCGGTCATGGTTTGTGCTTCGATGAATTGATGTTGGCACGTTGCCCGTGTTTTATCCTCATCACCTTTCATCATTAACCACAAACAAACATTTCGTAAATGACGGCGGCCGTAGGCTATTCCATGCATAGCATGATCTTCCTTTGCCCAGGAATCGTGATAAATTTTGTGCGCTGCATCAAATAATGCTATTCCAAGCTGTGACCGGAATGCCTCTCGTGCAGTCTCTAAAGAACTTACATCAATCTGTGCAAACCCTGCAGCCACTTCTTCAAATCCAGGTGGAGTGAGCAATTCTGCACGTAAAGCTGGGTCAATCGCGTTATCTTGCAGGACATGTGCGTAAGCTGTCATCAATGCATCATTTACCTTCGTTTGCGTAGAAGTATTATAAAATTCAGCAATGCAATTACTTGCTAATTTCTGCCCAGCATCCCATTTGGCAAATCCATCCGACTCAAAACGCAATAATGAAATTAGTTCTTCTTGGCTTGCCTCATGACGCAAAATAATAGGTGCAGAAAATTCACGCAGTAGTGATACTAAAGGTTTTTTTTCCAATCCTTTAAAGCTGAAAGTTTGACTTGTTTCCCGCAGTTCCAAAATGGTTTCATGGGTGGGCAGTGCAGTGCCATTAATCGTGAACAATGCAACTTTAATAGGAATGTGAAATGGTTTTTTCTCTTTGGTTTCAGGCGTAGGAGGACAAGATTGAGTCAGGGTTAACTTTAACTCACCATCCGCAAAATTGCTCGTCACCTTGACTTCAGGCGTTCCCGCTTGGCTATACCATAATTTTAATTGAGTAAAATCAACGTTATTAGCATCTTCCATAGCTTTCACAAAGTCATCAATGGTAACGGCTTGGCCGTCATGACGCTGAAAATACAAATCCATACCCCGACGAAAACCTTCTTTTCCTAAAAGGGTTTGCTGCATTCTGATAACTTCGGCACCTTTGTTATAAACAGTAGCGGTATAGAAATTATTGATTTCTTGATAGGAGTCGGGACGAACTGGATGCGCCATAGCACCGGCATCTTCAGGAAATTGCAGGGTACGCAGGGCTTTAACATCAAGAATTCGATTTACATCTCGGGAATTCATATCACGAGAAAACTCTTGATCGCGAAAGACAGTTAAACCTTCTTTTAAACTTAATTGAAACCAATCTCTACAGGTAACTCTATTTCCTGTCCAATTGTGAAAATACTCATGACCTACTACGCCTTCTATATCAGCGTAATCCACATCAGTTGCGGTATCAGGTCGAGCTAATATGTACTTAGAATTGAAAATGTTTAAGCCCTTGTTTTCCATCGCTCCCATATTAAAATCACCGGTGGCAACGATCATATAAATACCCAGATCGTATTCACGACCAAATTGCTCTTCATCCCAACGCATTGCATTCTTTAAAGAATCTAAGGAATGTGCGCATTTGTCTTCGTTGCCATGCTCAACATAAACATGTAAATCCACCTTTCTACCCGAACTCGTGGTAAATTGGTCGCTTACACAGGCTAAATCTCCAGCTACTAAAGCAAATAAATAAGAAGGCTTTTTAAAGGGATCATGCCAAACCACCCAGTGGCGCCCATCATCTGTTTCACCAGAGTCCACCAAGTTTCCATTAGATAATAGAATTGGATATTTTTGCTTATCCGCGCTAATTCTTGTGGTATAGGAACTTAAAACATCTGGCCGGTCTAAAAAATACGTCATGCGGCGAAAGCCTTCTGCCTCACACTGGGTACAGAACAATTGTTTGGCAAAATATAAACCTGATAATTTAGTATTATCTTGCGGACGGATACGAGTAGTTATATCTAAAGAAAACTCGTCTGGACACTCCGTGATTAATACATTTCCGTCTTTGAGCTGGTATTGGTGTTCACTCAATAATTGGCCATTTAGTTTAATACTTACCACTTCTAGTTCATCACCCAGTAAAACTAGAGGCCCTTGAGCCTCTCTTGTTAATTCCATTTGATTTCTGACGAAAGCATGGTCATCGAATAAATCAAAATTCAGAGATACTGCTCGTACCGAAAAAACTGGAGATTGATAATTTTTACGATAGATTGTAGGTTCTGCCATACTCTTGCTCCTTAAAAAAACAAATCCGGTTATATTAAAAACAATCTTTTGATTAATAACTAGAATTTTGCTTATTAATTACTGAATATATTCTATACTGAAATTAAAAGATGAATGTCTCGCTTATAACCAGTGAACTGTAAAAAGTCAAAGAAATATGGAAATATGATGGATTAACCTTAGTGAAAATGCGAAGAGGATAATTATGAACACAGAAGATTTTTTAGCGGGATACACCCGTCGCTTTGTGGATAATAAAGAAGAAGAATTATCTCTGAATGAATATTTAGAACTTTGTAAAACCGATCCTTCCGCATACGCAAATCCAGCTCAACGACTGCTGATGGCCATTGGCGAACCTGCGCTGGTCGATACACGTCATGATCCTGTTTTATCCCGGATTTTCTCTAATAAAGTCATGCATCGCTACCCAGTATTTAACGATTTTTATGGAATGGAAGAACCTATTGAACAAATTGTAGGCTTCTTAAAACATGCCGCCCAAGGGTTGGAGGAAACGAAACAAGTACTATACCTATTAGGCCCAGTCGGTGGTGGGAAATCATCCTTGGCCGAAAAGTTAAAAGAGCTGATGCAGTTAGTACCTTTTTATGCCATCAAAGGATCACCGGTATATGATTCACCACTTTCATTATTTGAAGCCGCCGAGGATGGGAAATTATTGTTCGAGCGTTTTGGTATTCCCGAACGGCATTTAAGATATGTAATGTCACCCTGGGCAATTAAACGTTTACATGAATTTAATGGTGATATTAACCAATTTAAAGTCATTAAGGTCCGTCCTTCACGAATGAAGCAGATTGCCGTTGCAAAAACAGAACCGGGCGATGAGAACAATCAAGACATTTCTTCTCTAGTAGGTAAAGTTGACATTCGCAAATTAGAAGAATTTTCACAGGATGATCCAGATGCTTACAGTTATTCTGGTGGTTTATGCCGCGCCAACCGGGGTTTGCTTGAGTTCGTGGAAATGTTCAAAGCACCGATCAAAGTTCTACATCCTTTATTAACTGCTACCCAAGAAGGTAATTACAACCCCACT
This sequence comes from Legionella genomosp. 1, assembly GCA_945862405.1. Classification (GTDB taxonomy): domain Bacteria; phylum Pseudomonadota; class Gammaproteobacteria; order Legionellales; family Legionellaceae; genus Legionella_A. Next base: position 63,055 of record CAMAYX010000001.1, on the reverse strand, counting down.
GAAGGTTTATCGGCCATTCCATTTGAAGGAATTATTTTAGCGCACTCGAACGAAGCTGAATGGCAAACCTTCCGCAATAATAAGAATAATGAAGCGTTTATTGACCGTATCAATATTGTAAAAGTTCCTTATTGTTTACGAGTTTCTGAAGAAACCAAAATTTATGACAAATTAATTGATAACAGTTCCTTAGTTAGCACCCCTTGCGCTCCAGGAACTTTGGACATGCTGGCACAATTTTCCGTACTCACACGGCTAAAAGAACCGCAAAACTCGAGCATCTATTCGAAGCTGCGGGTATATAATGGTGAAAGCTTAAAAGATACGGATCCTAAAGCAAAGTCTTATCAAGAATACCGTGATTTTGCAGGTGTCGATGAAGGCATGAGTGGAATTTCCACACGTTTCGCTTTTAAAATTTTGTCTAAGGTATTTAATTTCGACCATACCGAAGTAGCAGCAAACCCAGTCCACTTACTGTATGTTTTAGAACGGCAAATTGAACAAGAGCAATTCCCGCAAGAATTGCATGAAAAATATCTCACCTTCATTAAAGAATTCCTCTCACCTAAATATGTAGAGTTCATTGGCAAAGAAATACAAACTGCTTATCTAGAATCGTATTCTGAATACGGACAAAACATTTTCGACCGCTACATCACGTATGCGGATTTTTGGATACAAGATCAGGATTACCGAGATCCGGATACAGGAGAAATTTTCGATAGACATTCGTTGAATTTAGATCTGGAAAAAATTGAAAAACCCGCAGGTATTTCTAATCCTAAAGATTTTAGAAATGAAGTGGTCAATTTCGTTTTGCGCGCTCGTGCCAATAACCACGGCAATAATCCGCGCTGGAACAGTTATGAAAAATTAAAAACCGTCATTGAAAAAAAGATGTTCACCAATACCGAAGATTTACTGCCGGTGATTTCCTTCAACGCCAAAGCTTCTGAAGAGGATAAAAAGAAACATGAGGAATTTATAGCTCGTATGGTTGAAAAAGGTTATACACCAAAACAAGTTCGTTTGCTGTGTGAATGGTATTTGCGTGTTCGAAAATCGCAGTAGCTTTTAACAGGGTGACATCATGACCCAATTGATCGATCGACGACAAAATGCGGGCAAAAAAAGTACGGTCAACCGCCAACGATTTTTGCGCCGCTACAAAAATCAGATAAAACGCGCGGTGACCGAAGCCGTGGGGCGTCGCAGCATTACTGAAATTGACCAAGGCGAGCAAATAACTATCCCCGCAAAAGACATTTCTGAACCTCGATTTACCCGGGGCCAAGGCGGAGTAGTGGATCGCGTCCTCCCGGGAAACGATGAGTTTGTGACTGGTGATCGTATCAAACGTCCCACTGGCGGCGGAGGTGGAGCTGGTGGAGGACAAGCCAGCAATACAGGAGAAGGGGAAGATGATTTTGTATTTAAATTGACCCGTGAAGAATTTTTAGAATTGTATTTTGAGGATTTAGAATTACCTGATTTAGTAAAGAAAGAATTAGCAAGAATTAATACTTTCAAAAATGTACGTGCTGGAATCACTACAAGCGGGACGCCCACTAACATTAATATTTTGCGTTCTATGCGGCAAGCAACCAGCCGCCGCGTAGCATTAGGCTCTTCTCACAAACTACAATTACGCAAAGCAGAAGAAGAGCTTGAAAAAATTCAGGCCAAAGGCAGCAATTCAGATGAGGTTGATCTCTTAAGATTGCAGCGTGATATTGAATTCTATAAAAAGAAGATAGCTGCCGTTCCCTTCATAGACACCATAGATTTACGTTACAATAATCGAGTAAGAATTCCGGCACCGTCTACACAAGCGGTAATGTTTTGCGTTATGGACGTATCCGGCTCGATGGATGAACCTAAAAAAGACATTGCCAAACGATTTTTTATTTTACTGTATCTTTTCCTCACCAAAAATTATGAAAAGATCGAGCTGGTATTTATCCGTCATCACACTTCCGCACGTGAAGTAAATGAAGAGGACTTCTTTTATTCACGCGAAACAGGAGGCACGGTGGTATCGAGTGCACTTGAATTATTAAGCAACATCATTGAGGCGCGTTATAGCCCCGCAGCTTGGAATATTTACGTAGCTCAAGCTTCGGATGGAGATAATTGGAATGCTGACTCCCCCTACTGTTTAGAATTGCTGCAGGAAAAAATCATGCCGCTGCTACAATACTTTGCTTACATTGAAATTATGCCGCGGCATCATCAGAGCTTGTGGGAGGTATATCAACAAGTACGCCAAAAATATCCGAACTTTGCCATGCAAAATATCGACAATGTTGTCGATATTTATCCCGTATTTCGTGAGTTATTTAAGAGGAAAACGGTATGAAAAAGCAACCGTTATCAACTGGCTCAGAATGGACGTTTGAATTACTGCAAACGTATGACTGGGAAATTGCCCGCCTTGCAAAAGATTTTAAACTCGACACCTATCCCAATCAGCTGGAAGTGATCAGCGCTGAGCAAATGATGGATTCGTATGCTTCGGTTGGTATGCCTATTGGTTATCATCACTGGTCTTTTGGAAAGCATTTTGTGGGTGTAGAAAAAAGCTATCAGCGCGGCGAAATGGGCCTGGCTTATGAGTTGGTTATCAATTCAAATCCATGCATTGCCTATCTCATGGAAGAAAACACTATGGCCATGCAAGCCCTGGTGATTGCGCATGCTTGCTACGGGCATAATTCATTTTTTAAAAATAATTACTTATTTAAAATGTGGACATCTGCCGACGCCATCATAGACTACTTAGTATTCGCCAAAAACTATGTGAGTGAATGCGAAGAACGCTACGGAATTGATGAAGTTGAGGCCATTTTAGATGCATGTCATGCCCTAATGAATTATGGTGTTGATCGTTACAAACACCCTACGCCATTATCCATTCAAGAAGAAAAGATTCGCCAACAAAATCGGGAAATCTATCTCCAATCACAAGTTAATGAACTTTGGCGAACCATTCCTCAAGCCAAAGAAGTTAATCAGAAAGGAAAAAAACAAAATTTCCCTGCTGAGCCGCAAGAGAACATTCTTTACTTTATTGAAAAAAATGCACCGTTATTGCAACCGTGGCAACGCGAAATCGTTAGAATTGTACGAAAGATTGCACAATATTTTTATCCTCAGGGCCAAACCAAAGTTATGAACGAAGGCTGGGCCTGCTTTTGGCATTACACCTTGTTGCATTCTTTGTATGAGGAAGGTCTGGTAACAGATGAGTTTATGTTAGAGATTTTGCAAAGTCATACCAATGTAATCATGCAGCCTCCCTATAACAGCCCCTATTACAATGGTATCAATCCCTACACCTTAGGTTACCATATGATGCAAGATATAAAACGCATCTGCCAGGAACCTACAGAAGAAGACAAACGTTGGTTCCCGCATCTTGTAAATCAAGATTGGTTATCAAGTTTGGATTTTGCAATGCGTAATTTTAAAGATGAGAGTTTCATATCGCAGTATTTGTCCCCCCATATTATCCGCGAACTTAAGTTATTTAATTTAATTGATGACGATCGTCACCCCGAATTTGTAATCGGTGCCATACATAATGAACAAGGCTATCAGATGATTCGTGAAGCATTATCTAAGCAGTATAATTTGGGTAATATAGAAGTAGATATTCAAGTATATTCTGTTGATGTCGAAGGGGATCGTTCACTCACCTTACAATATACTCAGCATAACAGAGTACCTTTGGGCAGTGGCACCGAAGAAGTATTGAAGCACTTGCATACCTTGTGGAAATTTCCAGTTATCTTAAAAACAGTCGATACCAGTGGGCAAGTCATTTCTGAGCAGCATTGTCCTCCTGTTGCTAGTGTTAAGCAACAGGAGGAGCAGACCTAATCAATCGTCTTATTGATGCTGACCATAGGATTGGAATTGTTGTTGCTCTTGTTGTTGTGGGTAACACATTGGCTGGCGTGGTTGTTGGAGCATTTGTGGTTGATAAGCCGGTGGTCTTTGTTGACCGCCCTCGTAGTTTTCCTGCTGAGCATCAACGCAACCATCTGCAGCATGTATAAGACTTGCGATTGGACGAGTAATCCAAGCAAGAGCACTTAACACAGTATTAAACGATTGTGCAACAATTGCAGAAATGGCAAGCGTAAGATGCTTCCAAGACTCTTCAAACTCCACACGGCTTGCTTGATCCACTAACTGAGGGCTTTTTTGTTGGTTAAGTGTCCACAGGTAAAGGGCACGTGCGAATGAAGCGACAGCATTTAACAAATGAATAGAAGCTTCAAGAGCATACATAGGTTCTAAGATAAAACCATCACAGAAGGGAGTTACAATAAAAGCAGTCCAATCTGATTCTTTGTTTTGAGTTTTTTGAATGGGTCTAAATAATGAATTTAAACGGTGCGCGGTAGATGCGAAAGGACTTTGCTCATCTTCAAACATTGGTCTTAAAATCTTAGTCATCAAATACTCTCCCAAAATTAGTTACTTAAATCGCCGAATAGAGTACTATACTTTTAAGTTTTAATCAAATTAAAAAACAAATAGCCTTATTTTTATTCAATTTTTCCTTTGTTTCTGTCAAACTTCGCTAAGAAAACCTTAAGATAGGAAGCCTATAATTGTATTTTTTCAAAACGGTTAGGGGATAAAATGGCTCATTCTGCCGCTGAAGAACCTATAGAAATAGATCCAATAGAACAGGAAGTTGTTGAGCGACTAAGCGCTCAGCAAAAATTTAATAATGCTTTATCTATATTTGAAATAAGTGTGCTTGAGGTAGAGAAAAAATCTCAGAGGGGTAACCTTAGCTATCATGAGATCGCCGACACCGCACGGAAATTATATAACAAGTTGCAAACCCTTGGAGACGCATATTTTGCTCAGCCCCACGATAACCAAGAAAAAATAGCGTTTTTAAATATCTGTTTCGGTGTGGTCGAAGAATACCGCTGCGAGTTAGAACAGCATCAAGAGTGGAAAATCATCCTATCCAACCTCATGAAAAAGCTAGCCAATTCCTTTATGGGTTTGGTTTATACGAATAATTTCTTTCCAATAACTAGAACAGCACTCGGCTTAAGAGCCGATTTATTCAAAGATGCATTGGAAGCTGATTTGGGTAATGAAGTAAGCAACGACAATATTGGTATTTTTTTATAAAGAATAAGCGAACATTTTAATTTCACGTACTTAGCTAGAAGAATATGTCTGTAATTAACGAAGCAGAAATCGATTTTTAGATAGTAAGATTTTTTAGAAAGGGCCAATCAGTGTGTCGCCAATTGACCCAGTGGAATGACACATAGCAAGTCCAACCTCGCGCTTAAAATATTGCACAATTTTGTAGTATTTGTCAAGATTGGTTCATTGTGATTCATCGCTACATAGATTAAAATTTCATCTGTTTTTTTAAGAGCGATTACATGTTTTATAGCAATCAGGTCAGTGACACGCGAAAACTCTTTTTTATAAGCTGGGAAAAATTTCGTAAGCAAGAACCCATGCTGCCTCTGGAGCAACAAATTGCCGCTGTGATTTGTGACCATCCTGAATATCATTCTATTTTAGAAGCATCACAACCTGAAAATGATTCAGCTTATTTTCCAGAGATGGGGGAAACCAATCCTTTCTTGCACATGGGGCTGCACTTAGCTATCCGTGATCAAATTTCAACAAATCGCCCATTGAGCATAACGCAAACGTACCAAGATTTGTTAAAGCGTTACGGTAATGCTTTAGACGTTGAACATTTAATGATGGAAAATTTGGCCGAGTGCTTGTGGAAAGCCCAACGAAACCACAATATGCCAAATGAAATGGAATATCTCCACAGCTGCAGAGATTTGCTTAACCCTTGACGGCAACTAATTTCCCTCTATAGTTTCTATGTTAATGACGCAGCTTTTTGGAGAAAAAATGAAGAAAATCTTGTTGATGATGGCATTATGGGCAGGAGCTTTCATAGTACACGCTGAGATCGAGCAACCTGATCCCTCTATGCCTGGGCAGCAAATAAATCCTGGGATTATTGGCGACGGTTCTAATCCTGGCCTGACACCTCTTCCGGATCCAAATAAGCATAACAGTCCTGGGCTAAATGACCATGACAATAATCCCGACGACAACAACAATGATCTTTTCAATGATGATGCCAATGACAATGATCCCAACAGCATGAATGATGATCCAGGTTCTGATGGTGATTTGGACAGCGGAGATGCAACAACACCTACCGCTCAAGGCGCTTAAATACTAGAACGTAACTCCTCATTGTTTGAACAAAATGGAATCCTGGTTGCAAGCGACCAGGCTACATCCTAAACTTACATCTTCTGGAATTCTATTAAGCCTCAGCATGTCTGAAAAAAACAAAAAAACCCATTTTGGTTTTAAAACCGTTGATTGGGATGAAAAAGAAACCAAAGTTCGCGAAGTTTTTCATTCTGTAGCGAAAAATTATGACCTCATGAATGACTTGATGTCCATGGGTGTTCACAGGCTTTGGAAGCGATTTACTTTAGCACTCAGCGGAGTGCATGCTGGGCAAAACGTTCTTGATTTAGCTGGCGGTAGTGGTGATTTAACTAAAATTTTAAGTAAAAAAGTAGGCGACACTGGAAATGTAGTGCTAGCAGACATTAATGCTGAAATGCTTGGCGTTGGTCGAGATAGACTAGTAAATGATGGTTTATTGGGTAATATTCATTATGTGCAGGCTAACGCTGAAAATTTACCCTTTGCCGAGAACAGCTTCCACTGTATTACCATGGCCTTTGGCCTAAGAAACGTTACCGATAAAGATGCCGCATTACGTTCAATTTATAAAACATGCAAACCTGGCGGAAAAATTATGGTATTGGAGTTCTCTACTCCAGTTTTGCCAGGATTAAAGCCAATTTATGATTGGTATTCATTTAATATACTGCCGAAGCTGGGAAAACTCTTTGCTAATGATGCTGAAAGCTACCAATATTTAGCTGAATCAATTCGTATGCATCCCCCGCAAGAAGAGTTAAAATCAATGATTGAAGCGGCGGGATTTGAGGACTGTCAATACCATAATTTAACCGGTGGTATTGTAGCCCTACATCTCGCTTACAAGTATTGAGATCAGCATGATAAAAAATTACACCTTACTGGCATTACAAGCAGCAATCAATCAAGCGTTAGCTTTGGACAACGCCTTAGTAAAAAAAATGCGGCCATTGAATGGCAAGATTTTAAAAATGGTGGTCTTGCCCCTCCATCTTGGTTTTTTCATACGATTTTATAAAGGTCATCTAGAGCTTCTCCCTGAATATGAGGGTTATGTAGATACTACGATCCATAGCAGCCCGCTGGGATTAATTCGTTTAAGTCTGCTTCCTGCTTCAAAAGTTCGTTCCTTGTTTAACGATAAAATTAGAATCAGCGGTGATGTAGAGCTTGGCCAAAACGTTAAAAGATTATTTGATGAGCTACACGTTGACTGGGAAGGACATTTGGCACAGTTTACTGGGGATGTGGTTGCTCATCAGTTAGGTTCATGGTTTCGTCAAGGAAAGGAAATGAGCCAACATCTGGGAGCTTCACTGCAAACCAATGTTACCGAATATCTACAAGAAGAATTGCGGCTATTCCCTCCACGAGAGGAAATTGATGATTTTTTTAATGATGTGCATGAGCTAACATTGCAAGCGGAGCGCTTGCAAGCACATATCAACCAATTGCTGGCACGCCATGAAACCGGTTAAACAACTTCTAAGATTGTTACATATCAATTATATCCTGGCCAAATATGGTTTGGATCAAGTAATTGTTAGCATTCGTTTATTTAGACCCTTGCGCTTCATCGTTTATTTTAACCCGTGGAATTGGGTTCGACGGGAAAAATTGACACGTGGAGAAGCAATCCGTAAAACCCTTGAAGAATTGGGCCCAATTTTTATTAAGTTTGGACAAGCACTTTCCACTCGCCCTGATATTCTTCCGCCTGACATTGCCTTGGAATTATGTAAATTACAGGATAATGTTCCACCCTTTCCCAGTGAGAAAGCACTAACTATCATTGAAGCTGCATATGGTCGTTCAGCCTTCGAGGTTTTTGCTGAATTTGATCCGCAAGTTTTAGCTTCTGCCTCAATGGCCCAAGTGCATGCTGCTAAACTTAAATCCGGCGAGGATGTGGTCGTAAAAATTTTGCGTCCCAACATGCGTAAAATCATCGAGCAAGATTTAAGCATCATGCACACCATAGCTAATTTTGCTGATCGATATTGGGCTGAAAGCAAACGACTTAAGCCTAAAGAAATAGTACAAGAATTCGAACGCAGTTTATTTCATGAGCTTGATTTGCAGTGTGAGGCCGCAAATGCTGGTCAATTAAGGAGAAATTTCAGTAATTCTCCTTTGCTCTATATTCCCGAAATCTATTGGGATTACATCGTCCCCAATATTTTAGTAATGGAGCGGATTTATGGGATACCTGTCACTGATGTAGCTCGTTTGAATGCGCATGGGGTGGATATTAAAAAACTGGCTGAGCGCGGGTTGGAGATATTTTTCACCCAAGTGTTTCGCGATTGTTTTTTTCACGCAGACATGCACCCAGGTAATATTTTTGTTTCTTATTTGCACCCAGAGGATCCGCAATACATTTGTGTGGACTTCGGTATTATTGGCACCTTAGATGACAACGATAAACGATATTTGGCTGAAAACTTATTGGCATTTTTTAATCGAGATTATCGCCGAGTAGCTCAATTGCATGTTGAATCTGGCTGGGTAGCTGCAAACACCAGGATACAAGAATTTGAAAGTGCTATTCGCACCGTTTGCGAGCCCATTTTTGAAAAACCTTTAAAAGACATTTCCTTTGCGATGATGGTGTTTCAATTATTCCAAGTAGCACGCCGTTTTCAGATGCAAGTGCAGCCGCAATTAGTACTCTTACAAAAGACCCTTTTGGCCATAGAAGGTTTAGGGCGGCAACTTTATCCCGAATTAGATTTATGGTCCACTGCTAAACCATTTCTGGAAAAATGGCTGCGCGAACAGCTAGGACCTAAAGTATTTTTGCGAAATTTACGTGATAACTGGCCTTTCATTGTTGAACAATTACCGCATATGCCGCGTATACTCAATGAAGTTTTACTCCTGACCAAGGAACAAAAACTATTGGCAAAACAGATGCAAACAACACAACCGCTATCCATGAATCGAACAAATTGGTACAAAGGGTTAGGGCTGGGCATTTTCTTTGCGCTTTTATTGTTTAGTGGAGTAAGCTATTTTCAAGTATTGGATTCTGCAACATTGGCAGGCGCTGCTCTTGGAGCGTCTATTTTAGGTGGGGTTGTAGCATTGTTTAACCGCAAAAACAGGAGTTAATATGGGATTAAGCGGCATAAGTCCATTACAGTTACTGCTAATCTTATTGATTGTTTTAGCTTTATTTGGCACCAATAAATTAAAATCTTTAGGCTCTGATCTAGGAAGTGCGATTAAAAACTTTCGCAAAGCCATGCAAGAAGATGAAGATAAGAAGCCATGAGCGCAGCAGAGTTGTTGCTGATTTTATTAGTTGCGTTGCTGGTATTTGGTCCGGCGAAGTTGCCGATGCTGGCTCAGCATCTGGGTAAATTTATGAAACGTATGAATCATGCTAAAAACCAGCTGAGCGCGTTTTGGAATGAGCAGCTGCAAGAACACCAACTTCAAGAAAACATTAAGAAAGCCGAAAAAGCAGACGCTCACTATCAACAAGAAACAAAAGAACAAAAAAAATAGCAACCGGAAATCATCAAGCGGGTGTAGTTCAATGGTAGAACTTCAGCTTCCCAAGCTGATAGCGTGGGTTCGATTCCCATCACCCGCTCCAGAATAAACTAATGAAATTTTGGGTAGTGTTGCGCGTTAGATAGTTTAAGAGTGTCTTACCCAGCTTTTTCTGACTCCAATAATTTATTAGGCTTTACTATAAATCTTGCTAAGAATATCCCTAACTCATACAGCAGACAGAGTGGCACTGCCAAGGTGATTTGTGAGAGTACATCAGGGGGAGTGAGCAGCATGCCCACGGTAAATGCACCTACAATGATATAAGGTCTGATTTCTTTTAGTTTGGCAACGGTGGTAAGCTTCATGCGCACCATGGTTAAGCACAATAACGGAACCTGAAAACAAACGCCAAATACCAACATCATGCGGGTAATAAAATTTACGGTTGAAATCATATCCGGCATTAGATGAACATCTGCGGGTAGTGCGCGCACAAAAAACTTCAGCATAAACGGCAGTACCCATAGATAACAGAATATTACTCCTAATACGAACAAGCTAAGACTGCTAACGATAGCCCATCCGAAATGTTCGCGTTCAGAGCGGTAAAGTCCTGGCGCAATAAAATGCCAAAGATGATGCAATACAAAAGGTGCTGTGCAAATTAGAGCAGCATCTGCTGCTAATTTCAGCGGGACAAATACCGTAGAGGTAATGTGCGTGGCAATCACAAAATTTCCTTTGGGTAAAATGTCCAGTAAGGGTTGGATTAACTGATGAAATAAATTAGGCGCTAAGAAAAAGAAAATAACAAAAAATACCATGAAAGCCGCGAAGCATAGCAGAGCGCGACGGCGTAATTCGATGAGGTGGGCTAACAAAGTATTATTGTTGTTCAAAATAACTCTCAGACACTCCGTAAATTGAACATGCCAAAGTCTTTTCCGAGCGCTGTTCCCATTCTGGTTTGGTAAGCACATCATGAGCATTCTTATATCCAGTTTCTATGCGAACCGATATGGCTGAACGTATAAAATTATAATCTTTAAATGAATGTGAATATGGGGTGACGTTATATATGATATGCACTACGCTAAATCGTTTTTCATTCCCTAACTCGATTAATTTTTGAATTTCAGGATTCTTTTTTGCCTCCGGAGTTAAGTTATCTCCTAAAACAGCAATTGCTGCTTGCAAGTTTTGCCGGCTAGTATAAACCTTGGTAAGGTGTCGTGAGTGACTGGCATAACGAATGTCTTTTTGCCGCTCTTCTAATTGATCCATGGTTTTAGGCAGAGGTCTCTTCAAACTAAAACAATCCACCATAAAACATAGAGTATCTTGTTCCGGAAGCGCATCCAGCACTGTGACTAAAGGAGTATTCGCGTAAATTCCGCCATCCCAATAATAATCATCGCCAATTGAAACGCCTGCAAAAAAAATTAGACGATACCCTTTTTCATGAATCGCGCGAAACGCCCCAACTTGATAGGCACTCAAAGCTCCACCACCTTGAAAGACACACGCTACTCGTTCATAACTCTGCTTTCCGCCCACCGACTTTTCAGGTTTATTCAGAGATTCCAAAGGCTCTTTATGAACATTTTTCTGCTTTTTATGTGGTGTCCCTTTCATGATGTATGCCTACCGTGTCCCAAACTGATTTTAGTATACGATCAAAATTTAAATTTAAAGAAGCAATATGTTGTAACCTGGGTGCAGGCCCGCAGGGTCGTAATCCGGGAATAAACGGCAGTATCTTACGCTAAGCTACGAAATACTCATCGCGATCAAAGTTTAAATCTAGAGAAGTGATATGTTTGGGAATGGAACATATGATGATATGAATTGTTTCATGCGCACTTTGATAATCTAGCCATAAGGTCAAGGAGTTGATGTAAATGGGGATGTGATTAAGGATTTCCTCAATCTCTTTGGGCTTTTTACTGTCCAGTCCGATCAGTTCCAAGGCGCTACCCGCGGTCAAAGTGGTAAGACATTGCAAGCTCTTCTCCAGGGGATGGCTCATCAAGTTCAACTTCATTGTAAAAAACTCGTCCGGTTTAAAAATGCGATTTTAAAGAAATGTACATCAAATTGGAAAATTATTTTACTATTATTTAACAAAAAGGCAAAACCTGACCAAAAGAGATATCCTGGAGGTTTGTTAGAATCTGGGTATAATTTGATTTTCAATTTTGAAAGCAGCCTATGCAACACCGTCCCCGTAAACGATTTGGACAGAATTTTCTGCAAGATCGCGCTATTATTGATGCGATTTTGCGTGCTTTTCATCCTACAGAGAATGACCATGTTATTGAGATAGGACCAGGACTGGGTGCTTTAACACAACCTCTTTTGCGCATATTAAATCATTTAACTGCAGTGGAAATTGACAGAGACTTGCATGAGCCTTTGCAGAATTTGCCGAATGCGGAACAGCGATTACGATTAATTTCTGCTGATGCTTTAACAATTAATTATCGTGAATTAGGCAACGATCTTAGAGTTATAGGGAATTTACCCTATAACATTTCTACACCCTTGATCCTGCATTTATTGGATTATAAGGACAGCATTCAAGACATGCATTTTATGCTGCAAAAGGAAGTGGTTGAACGGATAGCAGCACAACCTGGGACTAAGGCCTATGGAAGATTAACGGTTATGGTGCAATATCATTGTGAGGTTGAACACTTATTTAATGTAGGAGCCGAAGCTTTTTTCCCCCAACCCAAAGTAGAATCAGCGATTGTCCGCATAAGCCCATATCAAACATCGCCGTATTTACAAGTAAATACGCAAGATTTAGAGCGTTTGGTGGCGCAAGCATTCGGAATGCGGCGGAAAACAATCGCCAATAATTTAAAACCCTATTTTCAGGCATCGGTTTTATCCGAGTTAGGTATTGATCCTGGGTTAAGACCTGAGCAGATAAGCATTGCAGATTATGTTAAACTAGCGAAAAATTTACCAAATAGTGTAAAATTATAAGGTTTTGTTATGGCGCGCTGTCCTAACCGTCTTTGCAAGCGTTAGCGAATCCAGTTCGGGTTTTTGTTCTTGGTCTGGATTGCTTCGCCTGCTCGCAATGACGGCTAGGACAGCGAGAGGATGTTCAACCATAAGGTTTAATTTAAGAGCGGAGATTGCCTTGTTTCATCGCCCAGGAAAAAAATCAACACCACTACAAACTAAACCCCTAAAGGATTTAACAGCGATAGTTGCCCCAACACAATTGCTTGCAGAAACTAAGCGCCATGACCTGTTACAAAAAATTAGAGATTGCAGTTCGTTTGAAAGCAATCGCTTCGATCAATTGGCACTGACACTTATTCATAACTTTATTAATCACGTCCAGTGTATCCCTGAAACTGCACACAGTTATTATGCAATGCCCGGGGGGTTGCTGGATCATGCTTTGAATCGAACAGAAGCAGCTCTGGATCTTTTTAGAAATTACGTTATTCAAGAGGGCTCTGAATTATCAGAAGAGCAATTGCTGTGGATGTATGTATTGTTTTCGGCGGGAATGCTGCAAGGCATTGGAAAATTGCAAATCGATTATAAAGTCGAACTTTTCGATACGAATGGACAGTACATAAAACAGTGGAATCCTTTGTTAGAAAGTTTGGTCTCAGCTGGAGGCTACTATCAGTTTGAATTTCAACCTGAGCAAGAAGAAGATTTTCGCCGGCGGTTAAATTTGTTAATGGCTCGGCTGATTATGCCTCATCAAGGTTTTGTTTGGATTGCATCAAATGCGCAAGCTTTGGCAGTCTGGCTTGCTTTGTTGAATGAAGATTGGCAATCGGCCGGAACTTTAGGTGCAATTTTAGTTCGTGCTGACGCAATTGCTATTCAGCGATTCTTTAATGAATTTATGCATCGAGCAGCTGTTTCTAAAGGGCGTTTAAATCGTATGACCACATTTGTGGATACAGGAGGCCCTGACTCTGCCATTGATAAGGAGCGCCAAGTAGGTATGGAGTTTGTTCAATGGCTAACGCAATCCTTGGAAAAAGGGCAAATCATGATCAACAAAGCTCCGCTTTTCATGGTTCCTGGCGGCTTGCTCATGTCGGTGGAGATTTTTAAATGGTTTGTGCGTGAGCATCCTGAATATAAAAGTTGGCAAGCCATTCAAAACGCTTTCGTAGCAATGGGAATCACCAGTGTCAGTGCGGGAGGAAATGTAATTTCTAGGTATGAGCAAACCAATACTCAACAAATGTTAAGTGGCATCGTCGTGTCGAATTATGCCATGGTTCTGCCGGCCGTAGTGCAAGTTCAAAATACCAATACCGGTAAGGTAAATTCGATGTCTGCTATTGATGTAATGAATCAAACTCAGGCATTGAGCAGTACCATGCGCAAACAGGGGGCAGTAAATGCAAGCCCTCTGCAACATTTAACTACGAATGGCCAATGGCGCCCCATGGATTCTCCTGATCCTCAGCTGCAACCGGGAAGTAAGCACAGTGCCTGATTATGCCATCGGTGATGTGCAAGGATGCTATGAACCCCTACAAAGACTATTGGATAAAGTACATTTTAATGACCGTGAGGATCGCCTGTGGTTTGTAGGTGATTTGGTCAATCGCGGTCCCCAATCGTTGGATGTAATTCGCTTTGTAAAAGGATTGCGGATCACTCCCAGGATTACTCTCGGAAATCATGATCTGCATTTATTGTCACACCTATTTACTGAGCAAACTCGAGAAAATCATGATGATACACTGCATGAAATTTTAGCAGCCCCTGATCGTGAAGAGTTAGGACATTGGTTACGACAACAATCCATTTTAATCCACGATGCTGAGTTAAACGTAGTTCTTTGTCATGCTGGAATTGCCCCTGTCTGGGATTTAAAGCAGGCTTCCTCTTTAGCTCAAGAGCTTGAACAAACATTACGTGGTGATGATTTTCTGCATTTTTTACAACACATGTATGGTAATGAACCTGAACACTGGAACCCTACGTTGGTGGGAGTAGATAGATTGCGGATTGTTTGTAATTATTTTACTAGGATGCGATTTTGTACCAAAGATGGGCATTTGGTGCATGGTTATAAGGGCACTTTAAAAAATGCCCCACCCCACCTCTATCCCTGGTATGAGGTGCCAAATCGACCCGAAATAGAGGCCGACATTGTTTTTGGGCATTGGGCTGCATTAGAGGGCAAATGTCCAAATCCTCACATTTATGCAATTGACACAGGATGTCTATGGGGCGGTTCGTTAACCGCTTTACGCTTACAGGACAAGCAGCGGTTTTCGGTGCCTGGTCTATGAAAAAATTTGCTAACAGCTGTATTGTTTTAGGGCTTGTGTTGTTGACTGCATGGTCTTATGCCGCCGAGTTACCTGAGCAATGCGCTATCGAACCAAACTTGTATTATTGGATGAAAAATCCTCAGGTAGAAAAAGCTCAGGTAGTAGAGTCTGCGCAACGGTTGGTGCGTGCCATTCAAAATCCCGAGTTTATGCTGGATAACTGGATTGAATTACCTAATTCACCAACCCCCAGGAATAACAAAACACTGAATTTGACGATACGTGAAGCCATTTTATTGGCATTACGTTATAACCCTAATATTCAAAACGCTGAACTTGATCGCATTATCCAAAGGTATCAATTACGACTTGCCCATAATGAGTTTGAAGTTCAGTATGCACTCGCAGGAACTGCTGGCGTGGAAAAAAGTCATTATAGCGGCGTAGGCAGCACGACCACACATAATTATATAGCAACACCTGAGGTTAATTTAAACACTAAATGGGGTACGCAGCTTTCCTTAAACATGGACAATAATGTTGGCGCTGTGGGGAATTATAATCCATTGGTAGGATTGTCATTTACCCAACCCTTGTTGCGGGGATTTGGACCTGCGGCAAATGAAGCGGGCTTATTAGACGCCGAGGATGCCGAATGGCTGAACAAATATAATTTGCAACAATCGGTTATGGATCAAATTACCCTCGTAATTACCACCTACCGAGCGTTAATTGTTAGTGGTAACAATTTAGAAAATCAGCGTTTGCAATTAATCGAAGCGAATAAATCGTTACAAACCAATGAAAAAAGAATTAATGCCGGACAACTCGAACCTACGGGAAACATTCAACTCTCCTATCAAATTGAATCGTTAAAATTGATGGTGGAACAGGCAGAGAACGATTTTCGTACAACAGCGCAAGACTTATTGCAAACCATTGGTTTGGATCCTGATATGAAATTAGCCGTTCCCAGCGATGTTAATCTCGACAAACTACTTATTCCCGATGTAGAAAAGTCTATTCAGCAAGGCTTAGATCATAACGTGCAATATTTGGCACTAAAAATGGGATTGCGTGCTGATGAGCGCGCGTATGCTGCAGCTAAAAATCAGCAATTGTGGCAACTGGATTTTACTGCCAATGCTCAGGCTGGAACAATTACGGGTGTGGATAATAACAGTCGCGGGTTACCTAGTATTTATAATGGTCGTAATCTAACAGAGTCTGCGGGGGTAACGCTGACCATACCCATCAATGATGTTAATCGTCACAGTCAACTAATCAATGCAAAAGTGAAGTTGGAAAAAGATCGGTTAAATCTAATCGCTGCAAAACGAACCTTAATTACCAGCATAAAAAACACCATCAGCAATATTGAAAGCCAGGCAAAACGTTATCACTTAGCCCAGCGGCAAGTTAAATTGGCGGCTCAATCCTATGCATTGGAAAAGAAGAAATTACAAGCCGGAATATCAAGCTCTTTGGATGTGAATAATACTCAGAACCAGTTGTTGCTGGCGCAAATGGGTTTAATCAATGCAAAAATTGCTTATCTTAATCAACTGTCAAGCTTACAACGGCTTATTGGAACAACGTTGGAGTATTGGCAAATTAAACTGAGGTATTGTTAGTGCGCGTAAACCAACTTTTAAAACCAAAATTCATCAAATCAACGCTGTTCATCATGTCCATTTTTCTCACCGCGTGTGGGGGAAGTTCCCACCCTAAAAAGGGAAATATAGTTTATGAAGTGCAGTCTGAAACGATTCATAAAACGCTGTTCTTTACTGGAACCATACAGCCTTTGCGTGAGAATACTATTACCAACCCTATGGATGGCACGATTGATGCCATGAACTATCACTATGGACAAAAAATCAAAAAAGGCGATGTTATTTTTACCTTGAATTCAGGTGATTTACAAAAGCAGTATAGCGATACTCTGACTGAATATTTAAAAGCGAAAGACAATTATGCGATTGCCAAGTCAAAATTTTCTGGTACTGAAGATTTATGGCAATCTGGTTTGATGTCAAAAAATAATTTTCTAAGCGAAAAATCCAACCTTACTTCTTCACGAGTTACCTTAATGCAGGCATCGCAAAAGCTTTCCGAGATATTGGAAAAAATGGGCGATACCAATCATCCTAAACTGTCCACACTGAGTTTTAAAGAGTTTGATAAGGTGCGTCTAGCGCTCACGAGCAAGCACAATTTGATTTATCTGCGTGCTATGGAAGATGGGGTGTTATTGTACCCGCCAAAAACCACCGAAGATAAGAGCAGTCGCTTGAGCGTGGGTGCCGCAGTTAAGACAGGACAGGTTTTAGGACTTATTGGTGACCTTAATGGTATTAGTGTAGAAATTGATGTGCCAGAAGTAGACATTGATAAAATCAAAACCGGAATGGCGGCAACGATACACAGTGTAGCTTATCCCAAAGATGAACTAAAAGGTGAATTGGTGGCGGTTAACGCGCAAGCGTCCGCTACAAATAACAGTGCGTTGCCTTCATTTGCGGCCATCGTTGTAGTTAAAAATCTAACGCCTGCACAACAAGCATGGGTCAAAGTGGGTATGAGTGCCTCAATTGAGGTGCATGTAGAAAACAGCGATAAAATAACGGTACCTATTGCCGCCGTCAAACATGTTAAAGGAAAAAGTGTAGTGCAAATTGAGGATCATGGAAAAGTAACATCAAGAGCTGTAATTACCGGAGCGGCGCAGGCGGACAAAGTGGTGATTGATTCGGGGCTGAATGTTGGCGAGAAAATAATGTTGGAAAACTTGGGTTAACGACATTTATGAGTTTAATTGTATTACGTCAAATTGTTAAGCAATATCAAATGGGCTCTGTATCTACTACAGTGCTTAAACAGATTTCTCTCGATATTCATCAAGGAGAAATGGTGGCCATCGTTGGGGCGTCGGGTTCAGGAAAATCGACGCTTATGAACATTATTGGGTTATTAGACCGAGCAGATAGCGGCGATTATGTACTTGAAAATAAAAACGTTGCTAACCTCAATGTTGATGATTTAGCAATGTTGCGCAATCAGCACATTGGTTTTATTTTTCAACAATTCAATTTATTGCAACGGTTTAATGCGGAGCAAAATATAGCATTACCTTTAACCTATCGAAATGAATCGGCAGATACTATCCACCAAAAAGTCAAACAGGCTCTACAGCATGTTGGCATGGATGGTTTTGCTCATCACCGACCTACGCAATTATCCGGTGGACAACAACAAAGAGTCGCGATTGCACGGGCACTGATTGGTGAACCAAGGTTGGTTTTAGCGGATGAACCTACCGGGGCTTTGGATTCAAATACCGGCAAAGAAATTATGAATTTATTTCGGCAAATGCATGAACAAGGCCGCACAATTATTATAGTTACTCACGATGAGCATATTGCCGCGCAATGCCCCCGGCGCATAATGTTAGGTGATGGTAACATCTTGGCGGATTCCTCTCATGACGTTTAATAACTACTGCCATCAAGCCATTGTTAATCTAATGGCAGCAAAACTGCGCTCGTTTCTTGCGATACTAGGAATATTAGTAGGCACAGCAGCGGTTGTAGCCCTCATCAGTTGTAGTCAACTAGCAACAGAAAAAGCTCTATCACAATTTAAGGCTTTAGGAACTGATTTATTGGCTATTTCCTTGTATCAAAGAGCAGAAGACGGCAAATCTGGAGGGCAAGATACGCTATCTCTTTCGGCATGGCGGCAATTGCCCGACCAAATTCCCGAAATTTTGCAAATTGCTCCCTACGGAACAACCTACCAAGAAATGAGTTACCAAGGCGTGGCGCAGAATGGCTCCATCATTGGTGCAGATGAATCATTGGCAAGTATTATCCATATTGAATTAGAACAAGGGCATTTTGTTTCGTTCGTGGAATCTTTTGAGCACTATTGCGTGATTGGCCATGGCCTAGCACAGCAATTGCAAAAAACCAGTTTAGAAGACCCAGTAGGTAAGCAGTTTCGTATTGGCCAAACCTTATATACTATTATCGGCATTGCTAAGCCTTGGAAAGAAAATGGGTTTTTTAATGAAGATGTTAATGAGGCGGTCATCATTCCCATTGCCGGCATGTCGTTGGTCAGCAAAGAAAGTAAAATTTATAATGCCGTGCTGCTTTTAAAACAAGACATTAACATTGATGAAGTAATTGAGAGCATTCGACAAGATATTTCCAAGCAAGATCCTAAATTAAACATATTTGTACGCAGCGCGAAACAAATCATAGCAAGCATGGAAGGGCAGGCAAAAATCTTTACATTGCTATTAGGTGTAATTGGCAGCATCGCTTTATTGGTTGGTGGTATTGGGGTGATGAATGTGATGTTGGTTTCCGTTAGTGAGCGTAAGAAAGAAATTGGTATTCGCAAAGCAGTAGGCGCTCGGAACAAAGAAATTCAGACTCTTTTTTTGGTGGAATCCGTTATGTTATCTTTATTGGGTGGATGCTTAGGAGTAATACTGGGTTTGCTTGTAACTCTGATTATTTCCTATTTTACCCAATGGGAGTTTAGTTTTTTTGTTTTGCCTCCTTTGGCAGGATTTGCAGTTTCAGTGGCCACCGGTGTATTTTTTGGATTTTACCCAGCTCGCCGCGCGTCACTATTGGAACCTATGGTATCATTACGAGCATAAGTTAGACCGATCACAACAAGGGGAAACGGTATGAAAAAATTGGGGTTGCTGTGTGCATTGTGGGGGGCATTACTGTTCTCTGGGTTCGCGGCTGCTAATCAAACACAGTGGGGTGACTGGGTTGCCGGTGTCCGTCAAGAAGCTTTAGCTCAAGGTATTTCAGCTGCTTTATTTGATGAAGCCTTTTCGGATATTCATGAGCCTAGCCGGCAAATTAAAAATTTAGCAAAATCTCAACCGGAACACCGTTTAACCTTCCAAAAATATCGCAGCTCGCGAGTGGACAGTTATCGCATTACAATTGGCCGTAGAGAATATAAAAAGCACAAAGAGCTAGCAGACAAAATTGGTAATGATTTTGGTGTAGATCCTTGTTTTATCATGTCGTTTTGGGGAATGGAAACCAGTTATGGTACCTATATGGGTGATTTCCCTGTGGTAAAAGCTTTGGCAACATTAGCGTACGAGTCCGAGCGGAAAGATTTCTTTAGAAAACAATTATTTTTAGCGTTGCACATTTTGAATGATGGTCATGTAAGCTTAGCGAATTTTAAAGGAGAATGGGCAGGAGCTTCTGGTCAACCTCAATTTTTACCCTCAAGCTGGGTAGAGTATGCCGTGGATTATGACGGCGATGGGCGAAAGGATATTTGGGAGTCTAAACCGGACGTATTTGCTTCTATTGCCAATTATATGAAGAAAAACGGATGGCAAACCGGAGAGCCTTGGGGAATCATTGTGAAGTTGCCGCCAAAATTTGATATGGCATTAGAAGGTAAAGCTACTGTTAAGCCAGTTAGTGAGTGGAACGCTTTGGGTGTTCGCACCGAAAATGGTGAACCTCTGCCGTATCCGAACCTTCAAGCGAGTGTCGTTCAACCTTTAGGTGGACCCACTTTCTTGGCGTATCCGAATTATAAAATGATTCTGAAATATAATAATTCAATCTATTATGCCGGAGCGATTGGATACCTAGCCGACAAAATCTGTCAAAGAGAAAGTTAGCAAAAATCCCTATGCTCGTCATTGCGAGCGTTAGCGAAGCATCCAGTTTGAAGTTTGAATAGAACTCCGTTCTGGATTTTTTTGCTAATGCTCGCAATGACGGTGTTCCGCTGGCAGCAATTAGGTTGTAACGTCAAATTTTCACCTGAGGCCACCTATGAACGAATTCCTCGATAAAACCAGCAGCTTAACTCCTCTTGAGCATCGCATTATTTGCGATAAAGCCACCGAATACCCAAATACTGGTTCGTACAACAAGATTGTTGCTGTTGGCAGTTATCTATGCCGACGCTGTGGTTTGGCATTATTTCGCGCGGATAGTCAATTCAGCAGCGGATGTGGTTGGCCAAGTTTCGATGTGAATATACCTAATGCTGTGAGAGAAATTCCTGACCGTGATGGCAGACGGATTGAAATCTTGTGCAATCGCTGTGAGGCACATTTAGGTCATGTATTTGACGGCGAAGGATTCACGCAAAAAAACCGACGTCATTGTGTTAATTCTGCTTCTTTGGATTTTGTCAGTAACCATCAGGTGATTGATAGTGAGGAGGCCATTGTTGCTGGAGGTTGTTTTTGGGGCGTAGATTATTTTTTACGCCGTTTACCAGGTGTTCTCAACGTAGAAGTAGGTTATACCGGTGGAAATACCCCTGAACCTTTCTATGAACAAGTTTGCCGTTCCAATACCGGTCATTTTGAAGCCGTGCGTGTAATCTATGATATTGCGCAAACCGATTATTTCTCAGTGTTAAAACGGTTTTTTGAAATTCATGATCCCACCCAAGGTGCAGGACAAGGGCCTGACATTGGCCCTCAGTATCAGAGTGCCGTGTTTTATTATAACGACGAGCAGAATGGCATTGCGCAACAACTCATCCAACAATTAAAACAAAATCACTTCGCTGTGGTAACCCAACTAATACCCGCGCAGATTTTTTGGCGTGCTGAATACTATCATCAAGATTATTATGATAAACATCATAAACAACCTTACTGTCATAGCCCTGTAGAACGCTTCTCTTAATTTGCTTCAACCCTTGCATCCAATTGGGTTGTAGAAAATATCATCCAAAACAAAATGGCGCAGAGAACCGCGAGCGATGAAGGTATAATCCAAACCCAGACATCAGTTAATGGATTCATGTGTAGACCGAAGTTGGTGAACATTATTTGAAAAGTAGCAACAGCCCAGGACACCAGAATGTAGCTGATGAATCCAACTAAAGGACCAGTGCTCACATATAGAATCGCAACATAAAGAAATAAGGCCGTCTGTAAAATAGCGAAAGCAATTAAGCCTGAGAGTTGATAGTGCACAAAATTGGCGAGTTGATCGCAGAACAAATGGGCGCTAAAGGCAATGATGACACTAAAAAGCCATGTTTTGTACTGTGGAAAGATCAGGCTAAAGGCTGCGACTATGAATATTATAAAACCGCCCATCCGGTGGAGAGGATGTAAGATGAGAGAATCAGCGGTGCCATCATCGAGTCGAAAATTCAACAAGTGATCATAGTCCATACAGTTGATGAAAATAAAAAGTGAAACGAGGGGCACGAGCGGCAATGACCAACGGCGCGATACTAATATGGCCACCATGCTATTAAATACAATGTGATCACCGATATACAATCCCTCTCCTTCTAAGTATAAAAAATCTCAATAAGCTAAATTAATTTTCGATTTGGTCGATATATAGGAGTATAGACATTCTGAGATTATTATAATGCAAAAAATAGCAAAATTTAACATTGGTGATGTTGTCATTCATAGACGGCAAGGATATCGAGCGATAATTGTTGATGCTGACCCTTTATTCCAAGCCTCGGGGCGCTATAATCCACAAGCGGTAAAGCGCGAATTTTCTCAACGCAACCCTTGGTATCGATTACTGGTTGATGAAAGCTCGCAAATGACCTATGTGGAAGAGTGTCAATTGATCTTAGATTGCACCACAGAAGTTATTGATAACCCACATGTTGATTATTATCTATCACGGCGTTCTGGGAATTACACCCCAAACAGCCATCGTCATTAGATCCGATGCTTAGGTGCTGCGTACCAGTAGTACTAAAAGTGCCACTACGCCAATTAAAATAAGTGCCAAAACTCCCATGCTGGATAAGCTCTTGGATAAGTTGGCACGGCTAAATACTTCTGGATGTCCTTTAATATTGCGATACATATACCATACAATGAATCCGGCTCCCAAAATCCCTAAAATTTGATACAAGGTTTCCATGGCTTCTCTTATGTTGAAGATTCAAAACTAAAAGCATCTGAGAATATATTTTCGCGAAATATTCCTCGTTCTACTAGCTTATCACGTGTGCTGTAGACCATGTCAAAAGGACCGCCAATTACAATCTGCCAATCATTCAAATCATGGGGATGTCGTTCTAGAATTAAAGATGCTAAATTTTCTTTGCGTGAATTCGAAATCAAAGAAAAATAGTTAAATCGACTAACGTGCTTTTGCCAATGAGACACGGCATCATCCATATAGAGATCACTTTGTGAGCGCGCTCCCCAAAATAATTCAAATGAGCGATGGTCACCATCCGCTAGAAGCTGTTCAATCATTGCTTTAATGGGAGCAAAACCAGTACCACCGGCAATGAATAAAATTGGTTTTTGCACATCCAGATTTTGTAAATGACAAGTTCCTAATGGCATGTTTAATTTAACTGTTCCAGACTTTTTGATTTCCGCTAATAATGTTTTGGTGAACGGATTATCTGGGCTATGCCGGATATGTAATTCATATTTTTTCGAGCCGAGAGGAGCATTGGCTATAGAGTAACTAAACGCTTCATCCGCAAAAAGAATTTGCAGATACTGCCCGGCGATGTAATCGATAAATTGCTCTGGTATAAGGGTTATTTGCAAAATGCTATCGGTGAGTGGAATGATATTATCTACTTGTGCTGCCGTGACTTTAGCGCTCATTCGTCAATTCCCAGCAGATTCCAGTAAGAATTAACTTTATCTAAAATTTCGGCATCCATTTCTATTGGGCGCCCCCATTCTCGTTGAGTTTCTCCTGGCCATTTATTGGTTGCATCCATTCCCATTTTCGAACCAAGTCCGGAAATAGGGGACGCGAAATCTAAATAATCAATGGGGGTGTTATCGATCATCACCGTATCACGCTGAGGATCCATGCGTGTGGTAATTGCCCAAATTACATCTTGCCAATTACGAGCATTAACATCATCGTCGCAGACGATAACAAATTTAGTGTACATGAATTGGCGTAAGAAAGACCAAACTGCCATCATGACTCTTTTTGCATGACCAGGGTACTGCTTTTTGATAGTAACCACGGCAAGCCGATAGGAACATCCTTCTGGTGGTAAATAGAAATCAACAATTTCAGGGAATTGTTTTTGTAATATGGGTATGAACACTTCATTAAGAGCCACACCTAGAATAGCTGGTTCATCAGGTGGACGTCCTGTATAGGTACTATGATAAATGGGATCGCGTCGATGAGTTATTCTTTCTACAGTAAAAACAGGGAAAGCTTGGACTTCATTATAATAACCAGTGTGATCGCCAAATGGACCTTCAGGCGCCTCTTCTTCAGGCTGCAAATAACCTTCCAAAATGATTTCCGCACTGGCTGGAACGTGTAAATCACTACCAATGCATTTTACTAATTGCGTACGCTGTCCACGTAATAAACCTGCAAAAGAATACTCTGATAAAGAATCTGGTACAGGTGTAACTGCAGCTAATATGGTTGCCGGATCGGCACCTAAGGTAACCGCAACAGGAAAGGGCTCGCCGGGATTTTCTTTTTGCCAAGCTTGGTAATCTAAAGCACCACCGCGATGAGATAACCAGCGCATGATCAGACGATTTTTTCCAATGACTTGTTGGCGATAAATCCCCATATTTTCACGAGATTGATAAGGACCTTTGGTCGTCACCAAACCCCAGGTAATCAGAGGACCTGCATCCCCTGGCCAACAGGTTTGAATTGGCAGTTTATATAAATCCACAGCGGAAAACTCAAGAATCTCAGTTTGGCAGTCAGCTGAACTAACATATTTTGGAGCCATGTTGAGCGCTTGTTTTAGTAAAGGAAGTTTACTAAGTGCATCTTTGAAGCCTTTAGGAGGATCAGGTTCTTTAAGGCAAGCCAGTAATTTCCCAACTTCGCGTAAGGCAGCTACTGATTCTTCCCCCATACCCATGGCCACACGCTCAGCGGTTCCGAATAGATTGGTTAATACAGGGATTGAATAGCCTTGCGGGTTAGTAAATAGTAAGGCGGGGCCTTCAGCCCTTAATACTCTATCACTAACTGCGGTCATTTCTAAAAACGGTGACACCGGGTGGTGCACGCGTTTTAGAAGACCGCGAGTTTCCAACTGCGTGATAAAGTCACGGAGATCGCTGTATTTCATTTATTCCTGGCGTTTCATCGCGTCAAAAAATTCAGCATTAGTTTTGTGATTCTTCATGCGTTCAATTAAAAATTCGATCGCATCGCACTCATCCATAGATTGAAGGATTTTACGCAGAATCCAGGTGCGGTGGAGATCTTCAGGGCTCAACAGTAAATCTTCACGTCGTGTTCCTGAGCGATTAATGTTAATCGCAGGGAATACTCGGCGTTCAGAAATGCTACGCGTCAGGTGAATTTCCATATTACCGGTACCTTTGAACTCTTCATAAATTACTTCGTCCATTTTGGAACCAGTATCTACAAGTGCGGTAGCAATGATGGTTAGACTTCCACCTTCCTCAATGTTACGTGCGGCACCATAGAGACGTTTAGGTCGTTGTAAGGCATTAGCATCCACCCCCCCAGTTAATACCTTTCCTGAAGAGGGGATGACGGTATTGTAAGCTCGAGCTAAGCGAGTTATTGAGTCCAGCAAGATTACTACATCACGCTTATGTTCAACTAAACGTTTGGCTTTTTCGATTACCATTTCTGCAACTTGAACATGGCGATTGGCTGGTTCATCAAATGTACTGGCAACCACTTCACCATTCACAGAACGTTGCATTTCTGTAACTTCCTCAGGGCGCTCATCAATTAACAATACTATGAGGTAACAATCCGGATAATTCTTTTCTATGGAATGGGCGATGTTTTGTAACATCAATGTTTTACCAGCTTTGGGCGGAGATACGATTAATCCACGTTGGCCACGGCCAAAAGGAGCGCAAAGGTCAATTACTCTAGCGGTTAAATCCTCTGTACTTCCATTCCCTTGCTCCATAATTAATCGTCTGGAAGCGAATAATGGGGTTAAATTCTCGAATAATATCTTACGCTTTACACTTTCTGGGGTTTCATAGTTAATTTGATCTACTTTCAAAAGTGCAAAATAGCGTTCACTGTCTTTGGGTGGGCGAATTTTCCCGGATACGGTATCTCCAGTACGCAATCCAAAGCGTCGAATTTGGCTGGGAGAGACGTAAATATCATCCGGACCAGCTAAGTAGGAGCCGTCCGAAGAACGTAAAAAACCAAATCCGTCGGTTAGAACCTCTACGACGCCATCCCCATGGATGTCTTCCCCCTTGAGGGCATGAGCTTTGAGAATGGAAAAAATGATGTCTTGGGTTCGCATGCGGGAGGTGTTTTCAACACCCAGCTCCTGTGCGATGTTGACGAGGTCGGCAATAGGTAATTGCTTAAGTTCACTAAAGTTCATACTTCTCACTTGATGTGTTGGTTAAATGAAATGATTTGTCCAGGATAATATTTTACGGGAAAGAACAGCCGGGAAACCGCTGCCTTAATAGTACTTACGCATAAAAAAACAAATTAAATACTATAGGAACGTTAGCCTACCACAGGTTTTTTAGAAAAGCTATCTTATGGTGAGGTTTTATTAACGAGCCAACCATAAATTAAACACAGCATATATTGGGCCCTACCGAGTCCTGGCAAATTTTGTATTTTTTTAAAAAAAATTTGAGCGAAGCGAAAATCAACCAAAACAAACGGAGCCAAGAACCGTTCAGATTTGGTGGGGGTTGAACGATCTCGGGGGTAAAAATAAGGTATGTCAGCATTTGTTTACCCCCGAGATCGTTCAAGATCCGCCAAATATGAAGGTTCTTATGTGTTGCTATCGACGAACGCGCTCAATTGCGATTTCGACAACAACCCCATTTTAACTGCTTCAACCTGACCGTTTTTAAATAGTATTAACGTCGGGATGCTCATAACACCGTATTTAGAGGGTGCTTGTGGATTTTCATCAATGTTAATTTTTGCAAATGTAATTTTATCAGCGTTATTTGCAGCCACTTCTTCTAAAATTGGACTTAAAGCACGACATGGTCCACACCATTCTGCCCAGAAATCTACTAAAACGGGCTTGCCTGAATTTAATACTTCTTTTTCAAAGCTATCATCAGTTACTGTTTTTACATGGTTACTCATAAATAAACCTCGGTTAAATTCGACTAGTGATTAGTACACTATCTGTCATTATAGATCACCAGCGATGGCTTGCAACACACTAAGTGCAGATATTGCCGCGGTTTCGGTGCGCAATATTCTTGGTCCTAGGCAAAGGGAAGTGAAGTTTTTAGCTTTTGCTGATTCAATCTCACTTGCAGTTAACCCTCCTTCAGGGCCTATCAATAGAGCGATGTCTTTTGCATCGAATATACATTCACGCCAAGAAACAGAACCTTCTGGATTTAACACCAGCTTGATGCTGCTAGAACATTGCAGCACGTAATTGTCCAGTGACAATACCGGATGCACCACGGGTACGGTGTTTCTTCCAGACTGTTCGCACGCAGAAATAGCAATGGCTTGCCATTGCGCTTGCTTTTTTGCAAGACGTTCCTCATCCAAACGCACAACACAACGCTCAGTGACCAATGGGGTAATGCTGCTGCCCCCCAATTCAACGGCCTTCTGAATAACAAACTCCATGCGTTCACCTTTGGATAGGGCTTGTGCTAGATGAATTCGACAAGGAGATTCGCGGCTTATTGCGATCGATTCTTGCACCGAAACAATTACTTTCTTTTTATGTACGGAGGTAATGGTTGATCGATATTCATGATCGTCACCGCAAAATAAAATTACGTCTTGCTCCGGCTGCATGCGCAATACAATGCCCACGTGTTGACTGGCAGAGGGTGTCAACTCAATGTGTTTGCCGCAAGCTAAGGGCTCTGGGTGAAATATACGTATGGTTTTCATGGAATTGAAATGATCCTATAGAACTTATGCTAGAATATTGTCTTCAAAACAGCTATTGAAGGCAAATTTAAGAAAGAGGATGAGATCATGAGTAACACACGAATCGAAACCGATAGCATGGGTGAGATTGAGGTTCCAGCCGACAAATATTGGGGTGCACAAACCGAGCGCTCATTACATCACTTTAATATAGGTAAAGACATTATTCCCAGAGAAGTTACTCACGCATTTGGAATTTTGAAAAAAGCCTCCGCCCTCACCAATCAAGAAATTGGAAAATTACCAGAAGACAAAGCCAAATTGATCATTCAAGTTGCTGACGAAGTGAGCTCAGGCAAGCTTGACGAACACTTCCCGCTTCATGTTTGGCAAACTGGTAGTGGTACTCAGTCTAATATGAATACGAATGAAGTTATTTCAAATCGAGCTATCGAATTAGCCGGCGGAGTAATGGGCAGTAAGTCGCCAATACACCCTAATGATCATGTAAACATGTCGCAATCATCAAACGATACATTCCCGACAGCAATGCACATCGCTGCGGCAATAGCTTTCGAGCGGAAATTGGTTCCTGCAGTCCAACGATTACGCGATGGCTTAGCAGCAAAAATGAACGAGTTCAAAGACATCGTAAAAATTGGCAGAACGCATTTGCAAGATGCAGTTCCGCTAACTCTAGGCCAGGAATTTTCTGCATACGTAACTCAATTGGACGCTTGTTTAATGCGTATTGAAAATGTAATGCCGGAATTATATCAACTCGCCTTAGGGGGAACAGCAGTTGGTACTGGTTTGAACACGCATCCGCAATTTGCTGTAAAAGCGGCAGCGCATATCGCTAAATTAACCGGATTACCTTTTGTTTCAGCACCGAATAAATTTGAAGCCTTAGCATGCCATGAGCCGCTGGTTATGGCGCATGGAGTTTTAAAATCTCTAGCTTGCGCTTTAATGAAAATTGCCAATGACGTTCGTTGGTTGGGTTCAGGCCCACGCTGTGGATTGGGTGAGCTTCATCTTCCTGAGAATGAGCCAGGCTCTTCAATTATGCCTGGTAAAGTAAATCCCACTCAGTCGGAAGCGATGACCATGGTATGCGTACAGGTATTTGGTAATGACACTACGGTGGCAGTTGCCGGCAGCCAAGGTAATTTTGAACTTAACGTATTTAAACCCGTAATTATTTTTAATGTCATTCATTCTTTAAATTTACTGACCGACACGTGCCATTCTTTCCAAGAGTTTTGTGTGGAAGGTCTGGAAGCCAATAGGAAAAAAATTGATTACTTCCTACATCATTCTTTAATGTTGGTAACCGCATTAAACCAACATATTGGTTATGATAAAGCTGCTAAGATTGCCAAAACAGCTCTGCATGAAGACATTTCACTGCAAGAAGCTGCTGTGAACCTAGGATTTTTAACGGCTGAGCAGTTTAATGAATATGTAAAGCCTGAGGAAATGATTGGTCCTAAGTAATATAATGTTCATTACTGGATTGCTTTGTGGCAAGAAGCAATCCAGCATAACAACTTAAATAGCCTCATCTTGACGTAATTCCTGCAAATACAAACTCACTTCTTTAATATTATTACTGAAAATAAATCGCAGCCCTCGATTTAATTCCCGATACAAACTGTATTTTGAATCCACAAATCCCACACCAACAATTTGGTGCGCTGCCTTTAAATCTTGAATGCGTTTATCCGCCATCAATAAATAATGTCCTAAAACTCCGCCATATTGATGTTCCAAACTGATTTTAAAGAACTGCGTAACATTGTTATGGATGGGTACTAACAATAGAGCTTCTTTAGGAAAATATTGTAGCAATGAAGGAAAGATGTGTTCGTCTAAGCTCAGTAGATGGTAATCAAGACAAGGGGTAAGCGCTTGCAAGGTTTCCGCAAGTACCGCAATTTGGGTAAATGGAGACTTAAGCTCAATAAACAAGTGTAAGGATTTGCCGTAACGTTGTACTACTTCTTCAAGACTTGGGACTAGTGGCGCTAGGGTGTGCAAATCTTTATAGTTCAAGGAGCGAATATCTTCTCTTTTGCCCCACAAACGTTGTAAATCCGGATCATGATTAACGACCAACACTGTATCCGAACAGGCATGTACATCAAACTCTATACCCCAACAATTCAATTCTATAGCTCGTTGAAACGCAGCGTGGGTATTTTCAATAATGTCCAAACGAATATCATGAGCACCACGATGGGCTATAAGACAGGCATTATGAGCATGACCGACATTAGGGCGGGTGCGTGGCAGTAGCGCAAACCATGCATCAACAATTTTCTCGATTGAATCTATAAAGGGCATGAGATTAATTTAGGCAAATTAGTTAAATGAAGAATAGCAGAATCTGGCGCATAAATTCTAAAATTTTAATTGACAGCCCCAATATTCTTCAGTACCTTACCCTCGATTGCCGAGGTGGTGGAATTGGTAGACACGCTAGCTTCAGGTGCTAGTGGGGGTAACCCCGTGGAGGTTCGAGTCCTCTTCTCGGTACCATTACAATAATTAAGTTTTTTCTTTTTTCATTTCGTAAAAGCTTTTCAATTCAAAATCCACATAATTCTCAAGCATCTTTTTAATTTCATGCTCGGCACCTTCGTAGGTTTCATATTCGGTATGGAATTTTACGGGAACAAATGATTTAGGATGACTTAGAAGATAAAGTACTTTTCCATCAGCTTTGTAAAGACTCGTATCGGATTCCGTAGGTACAATTTTAAAAGAAATCTTGAATCCTTTATAAATATATTCAGTCAATTTAAACTCCTTGGTTATTTCACCATTGTTAATGACTCTTAAACAAAGTATAGATTCAATTCTATTATGGTCAAAAACCTCAATGTCCTGTGCTAGGCTCCTCAAGCATCAAGATTGTTCAAGATGATTAGCAAATTGCTAAGTACTCCTATGTTATAATACCTAAAGGCGCTCCAAATTGAATTTGCGATTCTGCGCGCAAATTTTGTTCCCAGGCAACTTGATTTCCATTTGCGAATAATAAAACCACAGTTGACCCTAATTTGAAATATCCCATTTCCTCTGCTTTTTGCAATACGGTATTCCTGCTGGTCGGCATCTGATAGTTAAATTCCATTTTACGCGAACCGCGCACCACCTTGCCGTGCCAACGGGTACCGATGCCACCAACAATGGTCGCGCCTACTAAAACCATCACCATAGTACCAATTTGAGTGTTGAAATAAACTACCACGCGTTCATTTACGGCAAAAAGTCTCGGGATAACCCGCGCTGTGGATGGTTGCACCGAGAATAACTTCCCAGGGATGTACGTCATTTTCAATAACGTACTTTCGATGGGCATATGTACCCGGTGATAATCCCTAGGAGATAAATATAAGGTTGCAAATGCACCATTATTAAATTGAGCGCTTTCTATTCCATCGGTGCCTAACAGTTCAGCTACAGTATAAAATTTATTTTTTGCTTGTAATAATCGCCCATCTTGAATACTGCCAATCTCGCTGACATAGCCATCAACCGGAGACACAATATCACTAGACGCTATAGGGCGGCATTCAGGCTTTAAACGGCGAATAAAAAAATCGTTGAACGTAGCATATTTGTCGGGGTCTTCTTCCAATGCTTCTTGCATATTAACCCCATATTGCTGGATGAATCTTCGAATGAGATAACTTTTTAATGCAGGATGATTTAAATCGGCTATATAACCCGCCAGTGCAGTTAGGCCGTTTTTAGGCAATAAATATTGCGTATATGTTTTGAGGTCCTTGAGCATACTACATTGGATAAAATTTGAATTGTTGAATCATAAGTTAAAAACACAAGGATGTCACCGGCATTAATTTAAAACATGCCCGTGCCCGAGAAGTGGGCACGGTAATAATTGCGTGATTATGAAAACATGGGGCAATGGACTCCAACTTCGGCGAACGATTCAATCACTGCCATTTTATCACAGCGTCTATCCACAGCGGCTTGAATTACACTGCAAGCTTGCCTAAGGATGGGAGATTGGGGAAAGCGGTTCCATATTGAAAAACACCAGAACGATATGGCATGGGTATACCATTTCCACCCAGTCCTTTCCCTAAGTTTTCGGAATGAGCATTATCCCATTGTTGCAAGATTTCATTGCTGTTTGCATCAATAATATAATTTGGTGATTTGACACCAAGTGAGGAGCTCATTAAGTAGTATGAGAGGTGATAGGCCAAATGAGCTTTTCCCTGAGCATCAAGGAAAATGATGTTTTCATTCTTTTTGAACCTTATGGACTGGGTTTCTTTAGCAAGCAGCGGTGGTTCGATTTCTATTGCTGTAAATTGAGGGGTTATGAGATGTTTCATGTTTTATTGCTGTATTTTCTCCCAAAGAAGCTCCTGAGTTGCAGCCTGCGATGTACAAGCTGCCGCCATCGCCAATACGGAAACCATTGCATTTTTCATAGCTTCTCCTTGCGTTATGAACTACACTTTTATCCTGCTAAAACAGCTTAATCACCGCGAACATCTAATGCTTACAAAGCTTTTAATGATTTTGCTACTGGAAGGTTTTATAACCATCTCAGTTGAAATCTTAACCATACGACAATTGATCCCTTTTTATGGTGGCAGCATTGTTATTACCAGTGTGATCATCGGTATCTTTTTGCTTTTTTTAGCACTTGGCTACTGGCGCGGAGGGACGTATCAAAAAAACTACCTTCGTCAGCTAAGCCGTAACTTTAGATTAAGCTTGGTTTGGATTGGCTTAGGGCTAAGTTACACACTGATTGCTTGGTTTTTTTATCTCACCGTTCCTTACCTGCATTTATCCTTTATCAGCAGCCTATTCAGTTATTTGTTGATATTTTTAGCTCCTATTGTTTATTGGTTAGGTCAAACCGTACCGTTGACCACTAATTTATTCAATCAACAGCAAAGTGTAAGTCGAATCAGCGGACGGGCCCTCTTCCTAAGTACTATTGGTTCATTTCTAGGCGCCTTGTTAACTTCCTTAGTCTTATTTCAATATCTAGGCGTGGCATGGACGGTTTTTATTAATTGTTTGCTGTTATTCGGGTTAATGCTTACAACGTGTGAGTCGGAAAATTTATCTTTTTTAAAGATCGTAATTTTGATTATAGTCTTAAGTTTTATTTTTATGTTGAACATTCAAGGTGAAAATGCGCAATTTAAAGAAACGAACAATTATGGTAATTATCAAGTAATAGAGTCACCTTCGTTCACTAAGACTTTCCAAATTAATCAATCGTCAAGCTCGCAGCTTACCTACGAAAATAAAGCTTTCCCCTATATTGAGTATGTTCGTGATTTGGTGTTTAAAGATTTGCAATTTCGGCATAAAAAAATACTAGTGATCGGTGCAGGTGGGTTTACGTTCACGGCAGCAGGAACGTTTACCAATGAAGTCACTTATGTGGACATCGATCCTGCTCTTAAGTATCTTGCTGAAAAATATTTTCTACAAAAGAACATTCAAGGCAAATTTATAGGAGAGGATGCTAGGCAATTCTTGCAAAAAACCGAAGAGCGATTTGATGTGATCATCTCGGACGTATACAGCAATCAAGCAACTATTCCGCCTGCCCTGTTATCGATTGAGTATTTTCAAGGTATTGCACAGCATTTAAATCCCCAAGGGCTCATGATAGCGAATATCATTGCTGCCCCCTTGTTTGGCGATGATTATTCTAGAACTGTATTTAATACCATCCATTATGTTTTTCCATATTGCGCAAACGTGCCTTTAAGTTGGAATCAACCTTTAAGCAATGTTATTTATATTTGCCCAAATACCTCTAAAAAAAATGCGCTGTACAGTGATGATTTAAACACGGCAACTACCGATTTTTTTAAGAGTAGGCGATGGTGACTCTGCCAGTTATGTTTGCTTAAGTTGCTTCTGTCGCTCAACGATCTCGTCATACAATTTAAGCTTTTCAGGGGATAATTCGCTTCTACGCAATGCCATCATTTCAGACAGGGTGCCTTGAACGCAATTTGCCGTTAGACGATCGGTAATTAATGTCCCATCTAAATGATCAATTTCATGTTGCAACACCCGCGCATAGAATCCTGAGGCCACTTCGTTATGCTGCGCTCCTACTTCATCTTGATAGGTTAAGAGAATGGTATGAAATCTAGGAACCTTTCCTGCTTTACTGCTTACCGAAAAACAAGCTTCAAAGTCGTATAGTGTTTTACTTTCTTCGTATGGCTCATAACTGGGATTAATAAGTATGCGCATTGGGTAGGTTTGTGCATCATTTCGTACCGCCGCAGCCTCCGTAGAAATGTGAACTGCAATAATACGTTTATGTTCTCTTACTTGCGGGGCAGCCAGCCCTACGCCTGCTAATTCATACAATTTGTCTTTCATGGCTTGAATTAATGCTTTGTTTTCCTGACTTAAAGGGAATGAGATTTGCGCAGTTTTAACTTTTAAAATTGAGGCTGCTTGTGGTTCTTCTATGGTAATAAGTTGTAAATCAGGTGTGGAGATGATGCTCATGGAAATCTCAATATCGCAGCTGCAGGAATGAGGATGATAATAGTGCAACATCATTTGTTCAAGATAGGTCGAAATCGCTAAAAGATGGTGTTATCTTAGAGGCATATTAATGTAAGCAGGAAAAACGCATGAACCTAAGAACTATTTTGAGTAAGTTAAAAAGCGTGTTTAAAGGAAGCACAAGAAATAATGAGTTTTTTGGTAAAGTTAAATTTTTTGATCGAAAAAAAGGGTTTGGTTTTATCGTCAGTGGTGAATATGAATATTTCTTTCATGCTGGGTCAACAAAATTAACCGAACATCGATCGCTGCAGGATGGGGCTTCTGTCAAATTTAATTTGATTCAAGGCAGAAAGGGTCCCCAAGCTGACAATGTAGAGGTTTTATAAGTCCTGAAGGTTATTGGCATTCATAACATTTCGCGTTAGGATAAGTTTTTTTTGTAAAAGGTTACCTATGGAGCAAGTTGACATTTCTTCTACACAAGCGGTGCAGCAGCAAATCCTACAGTTAAGCACGCATCTGAACACGCGTATTCTAGGTCAAAAGCCCTTAATTTCTCGATTATTAATTGCTCTTCTCGCAGACGGTCATTTGTTGGTGGAAGGGGCTCCTGGTTTAGCAAAAACTCGCGCTGTTAAAGAGTTAGCGTATGGGGTTGAGGGAAATTTTCACCGTATACAATTTACGCCGGATCTTCTTCCTGGCGATCTAACCGGGACGGATGTCTACCATCCGGAAGATGGCTCTTTCGTATTTCAACCAGGCCCTATTTTTCATCATATGGTGCTGGCAGATGAGATTAACCGTGCGCCAGCTAAGGTGCAGTCGGCACTTTTAGAAGCAATGGCCGAG
Source organism: Legionella genomosp. 1 (assembly GCA_945862405.1). Classification (GTDB taxonomy): domain Bacteria; phylum Pseudomonadota; class Gammaproteobacteria; order Legionellales; family Legionellaceae; genus Legionella_A. Next base: position 27,762 of record CAMAYX010000001.1, on the reverse strand, counting down.
CGTCAGGTGACCATTGGTGGTAAAACCTATCCTCTGCCAGAATTATTTTTAGTTATGGCAACGCAGAACCCTATTGAGCAAGAAGGAACGTATCCCTTACCAGAGGCTCAACTTGATCGATTTCTAATGTATGTAAAAATAGGATATCCCGATGCTCGGGTAGAGCATGATATTCTGGCGTTAGCCCGCAAGGAATCGCTCGCCTTAGTGGCACCCTCTGAAGGCACGAATACTCCCGCCCCTCTAGCGCAAGCTACTTTATTCGCGGCGAGGAAGCAGGTTCTTAATGTGCATACCAGCGAAACCTTGGAAAGCTATCTAGTACAGTTGGTGGTAGCAACACGCACACCCGGTATGTACAGCGAAGAGCTGCAACGTTGGCTGCGGTTTGGTGCAAGCCCACGCGCTACTATTGCGCTGGACCGATGTTCAAAAGCACATGCATGGCTCTCTGGTAGGGATTATGTAACTCCTGAAGATATTCATGTTATTGCCGCAGATGTTCTTCGCCACCGGATATTGTTGACGTATGAAGCTGAAGCAGAAGGTATCAGCAGTGACGATTTTATCAGCGAGTTGCTAAGATTAGTGGCTTTACCTTAAGTCTAGGGCAGGTTATGAGCGACGGAATTTCCGTAGATCTAAATGAATTGATTGCCCTGCAGCGCTTCGCTCGAATGGGTAATTACCGCCTGCCCGGACGCGCGCAGCGGAGTGGAAATCACTTATCCTCCATAAGAGGACGAGGTATGGACTTTGCTGAGGTACGTAATTATCAGGCGGGTGATGAAATTCGCCATATGGAATGGCGGATTACTGCGCGTACCGGCAGACCTCATGTGAAATTATATCAAGAAGAACGCGAACGCCCTGTTGTGCTGTTAGTAGACTTTAATGCATCCATGTTTTTTGGAACTCGTATAGCATTTAAATCGGTAATTGCAGCGCGCTTAGCAGCGCTCTTGGCTTGGACGGTAATTAATCAAGGTGACCGTGTAGGGGGATTGTTGTTTTCTGGTACAGCCCATCAGGAGTATAACCCTAGAAATCGAGAAAGCGGGGTCTTACCTTTTTTAGCTGGTTTGAGTAACTATACGCGGTCGGAGTCATTTAAAGATGAAGATTTAAAGAGTTGCTCCTTAAGTCATGCGTTGTTGCGATTGCGACGAGTGATTCGTCCCGGCAGCCTTATCGTTATGCTCAGTGATTTTTATCATGTGGATAAAGATACCGAGCAACACTTAAATCGTCTTGGTATTCATAATGATGTACTTGCTTATTTTATTTCCGATCCTTTAGAAATAGCACCACCCAAACCTGAGCAATATGCCATTACCAATGGCAGGCAAGAAATATTGCTGGATACTAGTTTGGAGAGCGTCAGAGCTGGATATCAAAAATTTTGTCAGGAGCGTATTGCTTCCCTGGATTCGTTATTTACTGGTTTACAAATTCCGTATACTCAAGTGACGAGTGAAGACGATTTACCCTGGATTGTCCGCCAGACATTTCCGCGGAGAGCGTATGCCTAATCCATCACCGGAGTTAGCAAAGTTACACGATATTCATTTACCTGAAGCCATAGGTTGGTGGCCCCTAGCCATTGGATGGTATGTTCTTGCCGTGCTTTTGCTGCTATCCGTTTTCGTAGGACTTTATACCCTGCATAGGCGTCAACAACATGCATATCCCAAACGCCAAGCATTACGTTTATTGGAGCAATACCAACAGCAACATCAACAATCAGCAGATAGCCATATGATCAGTGCTAGAATTTCAGAGTTACTGAAGCGAGTTGCATTAGCCTATTTTCCACGGGATAAGGTAGCAGCCTTGCAGGGTGCGGAGTGGATTGAGTTTTTGAATCGAACAGGAACGGGAGTTGAGTTCCATCAAGTAAGCTATGAATTATTAGAGCTTCCCTACCAATCGAAACCAGATCAACAGGGTTTGGATACCTTGTTTCTTATGGCTCAGCGTTGGATTAAGCAGAGGAAAAAACCATGTTTGAATTAGCATTCCCATGGGCTTTTCTCCTTTTGCCATTGCCTTTGTTGCTGTGGTTTTTTTTACCCAAAGCTTCTTTGCAGCTCTCTGCGGCTTTGAAAGTACCATTCTTCCATGCCATGTCCCAACTAATGGACAAAGAACAAAAGAGCCTATCAGCACGCTCGGCAATTTCATTATTCTTAGTAATATGGATCTTATTGTTGTTTGCATTGTCGGGTCCACGGTGGGTGGGACAACCTCAACCTATAGCTAGAGAAAGCCACAATATCATGTTGGCATTAGATATTTCGGGGAGCATGGAATTTTCAGACATGATACTGAATGGAAGGCCTGCTACCCGTCTTGATGTAGTAAAAGCAGCTGCAATGCAATTCGTAAAAGAGCGCAGCGGTGATAAATTGGGATTGATTTTATTTGGCAGCAATGCTTACCTGCAAACACCGCTCACCTATGATCGCGCTAATGTATTAATGCGTATTGATGATGCTACAGTTGGTTTAGCAGGACAAACCACGTCCATTGGTGATGCATTGGGACTTGCGGTGAAGCGTCTACAAAGCGCCCCCACACAGGGGCGAGTTATTATCTTATTAACGGATGGTGCTAATAATTCTGGCGTATTGACACCAGAACGAGCTGCTGAGTTAGCAAAATTCGATGATATTAAGGTTTATACCATTGGCTTGGGTGGAGATATCACGCCAGATACGTTAAGTAGCGTATTTTATAATGGTGCAACATCGGATTTAGATGAAGATACCTTGAAAGAAATCGCAAAAACCACGGGTGGGAAGTATTTTAGAGCTACTGATGTGCAATCTTTGCAACAAATTTATAGCATGATTAATCAACTTGAAGTTACCAAGCAGGAACAAGAAACAATTCGCCCACAACACGAATATTATCCGTGGCCGCTTGCAATAGCTTTGGCATTATTTTTATGGTGGACGTTACGACATTCAGGAATATTTAATGCGTTTGCTTTTCGATTCCACAAGCGTCAAGAGGTGGAAGAATGATCAGCGAGTTTCACTTCATCAGGCCTTGGTGGCTGTATAGCTGCATACCATTTGTGATCGCGTTTTGGTTCTTTATTCGTCATGTTACAACAGCTCAATCGTGGAGAGATGTTTGTGATTCGCATTTACTAAAGCATCTTCTTAAAACCAAGTCGTATGGTAAAAAGAATGCATCGCTATTACTCTTGTTCCTAAGTACCTTATTCATGACTATTAGTCTTGCAGGTCCCAGCTGGACTCGTCTCCCAGTTCCTACTTATCTACCCGTTAAGCCTCGAGTGATTGTATTAGACATGTCCGAAAATATGCTAGAGCGTGATCTAGCTCCAAACCGTTTAACCCGAGCTAAATTTAAACTTCACGATTTATTTCAAAAAAGGGGTGTTGGTCAATTCGGATTGATTGTTTATACCGGAGAGCCTTTTATTGTTTCTCCCTTAACGGATGATGCGCAAACCATTGATGCGTTGCTTGCAAACCTAACTCAAGACATTATGCCTGTTGGTGGAAATCGCTTGGAAAAGGCATTAGTGGAAGCGGGAAAATTGATTGAGCAAGCTGGTTTTCATCAAGGGGATATTTTGGTGATGACGGCCACATCTCCAGGTAATGATACGATTGCTGAGGCAAAGGAGTTAACAGGAAATGGTATTCGCTCTTCGCTAATACCCATGATCGCCAACCCCTCGTCAAACGCGCAATTTAAAGAGTTTGCAACTGCTGGAAATGGGGTATTAATTCCTTTTTCCGATACCTCCAGTGATATTGATCAATGGTTGGCTTCCTCTGATAGTACTAAGTACAATATTTCTCAACAAAATAATATTCCGGTGTGGCGTGATGAAGGGCGATGGTTTTTAATTCCTGCGTTGTTATTTTTATTGCCGGTGTTCCGGCGCGGATGGTTGCAGAGGATTAGTTCATGATACACCGCATATTTTTAATTTGGATGTGCATAGGTACATGCTCATATGCGTTTAGTTGGCAGGATTTATGGTCGACCAAAAATCAGCAAGCCCAAGTACTGATGAACAGAGGAGATTATTCCCAAGCAGGTAAGATGTTTGAGCGTCCAGATTGGCAAGCGGCCGCAGCCTATCGCTCTGGAAACTATCAGCATGCGGCTGATCTTTACCAAGCTTTGCACAATGAAAATTCTTATTATAATCAAGGAAATGCCTTAGCTCATATGGGACAATATGAGAAAGCCATTAATGCTTATAATAAAACCTTAGCAATCAACCCTAACAACCAAGATGCATTAGCTAATCGTAAAGTGGTTGAGGACTTATTAAAAAAGCAAAAAGAACAGCAACAAGACCAAAATAAGCAAGACCAGAATAAGCAAGACCAAAATAAGCAAGACCAGAATAAGCAGGACCAGAATAAGCAAGACCAGAATAAGCAAGACCAGAATAAGCAGGACCAGAATAAGCAGGACCAGAATAAGCAGGACCAGAATAAGCAGGACCAGAACAAGCAGGACCAGAATAAGCAAGACCAGAATAAGCAAGACCAGAATAAGCAGGACCAGAATAAGCAAGACCAGAATAAGCAGGACCAGAATAAGCAGGACCAGAATAAGCAGGACCAGAATAAGCAGGACCAGAATAAGCAAGACCAGAATAAGCAAGACAATCAACAACCGCAAAATACTCAGAGCTCGAGCTTGACTCAAGCAGAGCGGGAACAGCAGCAGACCAAAATGCAGTCATTACAATTGGTGCCGGATGATCCGGGTGGGCTGTTGCGAGAAAAATTTATGCGAGATCATTTACGAAGACAACTTGGGTGGCCGCAATGAAACGGTTTCTGTTCAGTATCTTTCTTTTCTTTTCCTGTAATGTTGCATTTGCAGAAATTACGGCGCAACTAGATTCTACCAAAGCGCAAATTGGGCAAACCATTCGTTTGACCATTACCATGGACAATGCGCAAAATGTCGGGCTTAACAGCTTAACCCCACTGGTGAAAGACTTCTCCATCATAAGCACTCAACGCAGTCTATCTTACAGCATGATTAACGGACAATCGCGTTCAATAACTCAATGGACAATCTATTTGTCGCCGAAAAAAAGCGGGGTTTTGGAAATTCCGCCCTTAAATATAGGGCAAGAGCAAACCAAAGCGTTGCAGATTGAAGTTACTGAAGAGGCTGCGCAAGAACCTAATGATACTGCTACACAAGCTGGTCAACCCGCGGTTGATAACGCACAAGATGTCATGTTGAAAACAGAAATCTCCCAGGAAAAACCATCGATTAATCAAGAAGTTTTGTATACGGTAAAATTATACAGCAGCAGCCAGCGACTCTTGGATGCTCAATATAATCACCCTCAAATAAATAATGCATTACTGCTTCCTTTAGGTGAAGGTCGACGTTATCAGAGCGTGGAAAATGGCCGAAGCTATAATGTAGAAGAGCAGCGGTATGCAATATTCCCACAAAAGAGTGGCCAATTGGAATTGATGGCGCCCTCATTACAAGCGTTACTGTTTGATACTGTTCCCAGACGTATTAATGCCCAAGGTAAAAACATTAAACTAAATGTTCAACCTATCCCGCCCGAGTATGAAGGTAAATATTGGCTTCCAGCAAAACAATTTAGTCTCAGTGAGGAATATGATAAAAAAGGTAATGCTGTTCATGAAGGCAGTACGGTGGTGCGTACGATTACCATAGAAGGTACAGGCGTTCCTGCACAATTGCTTCCAACACTATCGTTTGAAAATGGACAAGATTTTAATACTTATCCTGAGAAACCTGAGGTTCAGAATACGGTACAAGGACAAGATTTAGTAGGAACTTCCACTCTCAAAGTAACCTATTTATTCAATCACCAAGGATCCGTGACAATTCCAGCCTTACAAATTCCCTGGTTTAATACAATTACCGGAAAAGAAGAAATAGCTGAACTTCCCTCATACACTTTAACTGTTACTCCTAAAGTAGGGGTTTCATCTCCAGTATTGCCCTCAACACCGTTAGCAGATGAACATGATGAAAACGCTCAAGCAAAACCCCAAGGCACAATGACAGAATCCTCACCCACAAACGATAATCTTGTTTGGGGATTAGGGATTGGCTTTGTGGTAGCGTGTTTGTTGATGTTTTTACTGGCGCGGTTTAAACCTGCTTACACCTCAAGGGGTAAATTGAACAAGGCCAAGAAAAAGTTACAAGTTGCTTGTCGCCAAAATGACCCTGCTTTGGCGCGAAGCGCTCTGCTGGATTGGGCGTCAGCAGAATGGCCAGATGAAGAGCTCTTGAATTTGAATGATTTAGCGCATTGGATTCATAATGTACAAATCAAAAAACACCTACATCTTTTAAGCCAAGCATTATACAGTCAGAACAAGAATGCTAATTGGCAAGGGCGAGATTTGTGGAGTGTTATAAATACCTACCGCCATAAAAAAGCAGTTACGCGGCGTAAGGTAAAGGACTTGCCCCCAATTAATCCATTAGATCCAATCGCCAAGGAGTAGTTCAGTGCATTTTCATCCAACGTGGTGTTTGCAGCAAGGCTTGCGATAATGGAAGCGGCTCAAAAAAATGCTACGCTGCGACGACTATTCCCTTTTTTAGAGTGGTTGCACGAACTTAAGCAATTATCAACGATAAAATCCGACCTAATTGCGGCTCTGACGGTGGCTTTACTCTTAGTGCCACAATCGATGGCTTATGCACATTTAGCCGGCCTGCCAGTATATATGGGCCTTTATGCGGCATCGATTCCCCCTATTATTGCAGCATTATTTGGTTCTTCCCGAGTTCTATCTACTGGACCTGTGCCGGTTACCTCATTGCTAACTGCGGTTACCTTGATGCCGCTAGCAGCAAGTGGTTCAACGGAATACATAGAATACGTAATCTTGCTGACACTGCTTTCCGGGATAATTCAGCTTGTTTTAGGTATTTTACGCTTCGGGGTGGTGGTTAATTTTCTATCATACCCAGTGATGTTAGGTTTTATTAATGCGGTCGCGATCATTATTGCTAGTATGCAATTGAATAACTTATTCGGGGTTTCGGCGGTTTCAGCCCCCCGCTATTATCAAACCATCTGGCAGGTACTTAATGACATCATCTCAGTCCCGCATTGGCCGACAATTGCTATTTCAGCTTTGGCTTTTCTAATTATTTTTGGAGGAAGACGGTTATGGCCAAAACTTCCGCATACAATATTGGCTGTCGTTATTACCACCATAGTCTCTTGGGCTATTGGGTATGAAAAACTGGAAACCATAGCAATTGATCAAATTGCTGATATTTCGGTAAGCAAGATGTTGGAGGAATATCAGCACTATCCTACTGATTTCAAAGAACGATCGGAAGATTTAGAAGATGAAGAGCAAAAATTAAAAGAAGCAGTGCTTCAATATGGTCGAAATTCGGAAGCAGCAGCAGAAGCTTTTAATGCAGTCAATCAATCAAAATGGCAATTACAACGTTTGTTAGCACGCTACAATTTTCAAGTTGGCGAATTAAGCCGCACACGTTTAAGAAGGATGGTTACGGAAGATAATCAAGTATTTTATTATTTGCCAGAAGATATGACCCCCATTGGTAATGTTCAACCTGGTAAATGGAGAGTTTCACAGTTTCCTGTGAACGGTCGACTTATCATACTGTCGGGCGGAGAAGTGGTTGGTAATATTAGAGCAGGTTTACCTTCCTATAAGCCTGTGGTGTATAGTTGGGATGATATTTCTCGCTTGTTCATGTCAGCACTTGTTATCGCACTAGTAGGCTTTACAGAAGCTATTACGATTGCTAAGCGTATTGCCACAGAATCACGCCAACGACTTAATATTAACCAAGAGTTGGTTGGGCAGGGGTTGGCTAAGTGTGTGGGCAGTTTCTTCCAGTCCATGCCGGTATCTGGGGGGTTTACGCGCACGGCAGTAAATTTCTACGCTGGAGCCAGAACAGGGTTTTCTTCTGTAATTACTGGGTTACTGGTCATGGCGGTTTTGCTGTGGTTAACCCCATTATTTTATTACTTACCTTACGCAACGTTAGCGGCTGTTGTGATGGTAGGTGTTTTAGGTTTATTAGATTTTAAAGAAATGCGGCGAGTGTGGGTGGTTAGTCGTAATGAAGGTCTGGTGACGCTGTGTACTTTTTTCATGACACTCATTCTCGCGCCCAAATTGGCGCATGCGGTTCTATTCGGAATTCTATTATCGTTAGGCGTATATCTTTATGAGACAATGCGGCCAAGGTTTAGAGAGTTAATTCGAAATGGTGAAGGGGATTTAATAGAAATTCCTGAAGATAGTGATGTGGAAACCTGCTATTTGATCAGCATAGTAAGATTCAATGGATCATTGTATTTTGCAAACGTCTCTTACTTTGAACAAGAAATTCTAAAATTGATTACCGCAAAACAGAAATTGCGTTACATTATATTGGATTGTGTGAGTATTAATAAATTAGATGCAAGCGGTCTCGAATCATTGCGCAGTATTTGTGCGCGTCTTGAGGAGGCTGGCATTGAGCTTTGGTTTACGCGCGTAAGGCCGCCAGTACTCGCTGTTTTAAAGCGTGGTGGTTTATACGATCAATTAGGTTCTCAGAGTTTTTATAAAAACAATGAAGAAGTCATCGCGAAACTAAGTGGGCATTTAGGGGCAAAACATATGGGTACCTGTCCGTTGGCTAACAGAAAAAGTTAAATGACGACAGCAATTAAACGCTTTGCCTTGAGGAAATTAAATATAATCAAGGGTTCAACTTGAAATGCTCGCTATTTTAGAGCGCATAGGTTATAATAAATGTACTTGTTGTATTTGTATTAGCCGGTAGAACCTTGTTATTCGTGATTTCCTTTCCTTTGATGTCAAAAGCAGCGAATCCATCGCGTTATCCAAAGTCCTTTTCTTGTGCTTCTACAGCCTGCAAGTGTATATTTAATCTTATTTGGAAATAAACATGTCTGTGAAAGAAACTGGCCACGTTAAGTGGTTTAATGATGATAAAGGCTACGGTTTTATTAGCCGTGATAATGGTCAAGATGATGTATTCGTACATTTTCGCTCAATTGTCAGCACTGCTGGCCGCAAATCCCTTGCAGAAGGTCAACGCGTAGAGTTTTTGGTCACCAAAGGACTTAAAGGCCTACAAGCTGAAGAAGTAGCCGGAGTCTAGTTTTCCTCTTTCTAGCGCGCCTGGGTGTAGGAAAATCCAAAACCTGGGCTGCTTTCTCCCTGTTCTTACCGACAATATCTGATCGCTCAAATTCTTATCGTTCTGTTGCACTCTAAAGTAACTTCCACTAATGTAGGAGGGATTGCTTAACAGGGTGGTTATTATGCGTAAGACGTTTTTTTTATTAGTATTTTTGGGCTTATCCCTACTGGTAAGTAGTTGTTCATACTTCCGTAGCACGCCTCCTTCCTCACCAGCCCCGGAATTTGTTTGTGTAGCAGGAACGCAACAGCGCCCAGCCCCTATGTTTAATGGTTTGCAGATAAAAGGTAATATGAGCGTTCGTTTATCAACCGGCTGCGCGAAACCTCATGTCATCCTCAAAGGCGACCCTCGTGATTTTGACAATGTAAAAACGTACGTTAGCAATGGCACGTATCAAATACTTCCAGGTAAGGGATATCCAAAGTGTCATATGCACGTGGATGTTTGTACCAAGTACCTAAATTATTTCCGCTTTCAAGGAAATGGCGAGATCAATGCAACGATAAACTCCAGTGCTCTGGATGTATTTTTGCAAAACAGCGGAACGACTCGAATGAGTGGTAGTTTAGGCATACGACGTTTGGAAATAAAGGGCGATGGTTTTGTACAAATCAATGGTATTAAAAGTCAAAACCTGCAATTAAAAATTACAGGAAAACCCAGAGTACAATTGGTCGGCATGGCAAACATCTCTTCCATAGATTTAAATAGCGATGCAATTTTAAGCCTGTACTGGGTTAAATCGCAGCAGCTTATAATTCGTGAAAAAGGTCGTTCCGTTATTCAGCTAGCCGGAGTTGTTGATAAGCTGGATGTTGAATTATGGGACGCAGCTCGATTCCGTGGACGTTATCTGCGGGCTAACACCGCCTTTGTGAAAACACATGACAATTCAGTGGCGGAAATGTCGGCGGTGAAGCGTCAACATACCTTGGCCTTGGATACTAGTGATATCCAGTTTTTTAATATACCTTCTTTAAAAACTGACTTCATGGCGAACAATGGTGCGGTACTAGATATGCGCGATTGGAATAATCCATTCATGCAAGAATACGACCAATACAATATTGGGCCGCCGTAGGAGGATATACTGGATTGAGGCCCAAAGGGCCTCAATCCAGGCTACTTTAGATTATTTTTAACACATTCCAATATCTCATCTACGTCACCGTCCAGCGGCAACACATGAGCTGAATTACTTAACCAATGAATGTTTGTTGGAGCTGTCGCAAATCGTTTCGCAATCTTTTTCGAATCAACCACGGCATCATATTCCCCCAAAAACAAATCCATGGGACAAGTGGGCGCTGTGAATTTAAAGTTTCTTATGTAGTTGAGCAGCTCCATAATCGTGACAATAGGGAGTTGTCGATAGGCTAATTCGCCAAATTGCTCGCTTAGCAAATTTCCTGCACGATTGCGTAACAGTTTAAAACCTAATGCTTGTAAAAATCGACCATACCATAATAGCAAACTGATATTGGAGTGCAAATCCAGTGCTGGAGCCAATAAATACAGGTGGCGAAGAGGAAACTTCTTACTAAGATTGCAGGCGAGAATGCCCCCTAAGGATAAACCTAGAACATCCACCATTTGATATTCTTCACACAATGAAGCACATAGCTTTTCAGTTGCATTTACCCACTCCTGCGCTTTAACAACACTAAAGGCATTAATGCTTTCCCCATGACCTGGAAGCGCCGGGCTAACTATCGCGTCATAGCCGGATAATTTAGAAATAATATTGCGAAAAACAGCTGGCGAGGAAGAAAAGCCATGCAAGAGTAACAATGCTCGCTCTTTTTTCTCTCCACGACTATCCACTGGAGCCAAGATATGGGCTGATTCGGGGTGAAGAATCGCTAATGGGATTCCTCGACGCATGTAACGAAAATCATCTGTATTTATCATAATTTGCAAAATAAGTGTAAAAATCTGTTCCAGATTGAACTTTTTAGCTTAAATTTTCGGTATGATCAACATTAATCATAAAGAAAGATATGTTGGTACCCTTGTTGAATTATAGTGGTGCTCTTTCTATACTTTATTTAAGCTTTGTAAAAGCATTATGTAGGAAATTATTATGCCATTCCCAGAAGGTTCAAATAAAGATTTATTCTCCAAGAGGAAAGATCCTTATCAAGTTTTAGGTCTTGAGCAAGGTGCAACTGCAGACGACGTAAAAAAGGCTTTTAGAAAGCTTGCTTTGGAAAACCGTCCAGATAAGAATGTGACTAAATCTCCGGAGGAGCAAGAAGCCGCCAACGTAAGATTTAAAGATATAAATGAAGCTAACGATATATTAAAAAATCCTTCCGAACGTAGTACGTATGACTCCAGTAAGGCTTTTTACGAGGCAGCTCGGAATCCACAACCAACTCCCGATCAACCCAAGCCATCAGGTCCTACATCAGAAAATCCGAGAAGATCTGCATCAGAAGGGCCCATGCCTCAGGCGCCTACTTCCGAAGGCCCACAAACCTCTTCACCTAGTACAGAAGATACCACAGTAGCAGTGGTGAGCGATGCGGTGGCGCTGGTGGATGACAATGCCCGCCAGCCTAAACAAGCCAATGCAGAACCAAAAAAGAAAGATCCCACACCCACACCCGAACCTGAGCCCAAACCTGAAGCGGCTCCTGAAGCTCCAAAAAAGACGGCGAAAAAAGAAGAGAAGAAAGAAAATAATGAAGAGGATGCTTTTCAAGGGGCAATGAAAGCTGCAATTGATGCGGTAAAAGATGATTGGCTTAAGTCCATGCTGCAGTTTATTTTGCAGATGCAAAAAGCACTTGCTAATACCAAGGAAGGAATTATTGGCTTAGCTAAAGGCAATGAGAATGAGGCTGAGGCTGCACCGGACAAACCTGCACCAAAGAAGCCCAGTGAGCGCGAGCATGAGGAAACGGATGACAAGGAGCTGGATGAAGATGAAGATCTTGATGCAGACGAACCCTTACAGCTGGAAGGCGGACAAGAACCTTTGCAACTTGAAGGTGGAGAGCAGCCCTTGCAATTAGAAGGTGATGATCAGCCTTTAATGCTTATGCCACCTGATAATCCAGAACCAATACCTAGTCCGCAGTCAGTAGCGTCGTTGTCTCAGACAGATACAACACCAACAACTACCACAACGCCGGACGTTAGCCCATCTTTAGAAAATGATACAACACCGAGATTAGGGAGATAATGGGTGGCTTTTGATGCAGAGGAAGTGTAATACGATCTGCCAAGGTCACCAATTATCTATTTTGACACAATAGGATTCAATTTTGACTGTTTACGCATATACTTAATTTATGCCGATGATAAACCGACTGATAATGCGGATACAGCTTTTCAGGGGGCAATGAAAGCTGCAATTGATGCCGTAAAGGATGATTGGCTTAAGTCCATGTTGCAGTTTATTGCGCAAATGCAAAAAGGCCTGGGACTAAGGATCGTGCGCTGAAGTGTAAAATTCCCATAAGTTCCTAATTAACAAATTGCTTTCGTCATTCAATCGATTCTGCCGAAAGTGATAATTTCGAGTAAACGGGGTCCTGGGTGAGTAGAACCCCTATTAACGCATCATCAATCCCTTGTTTCTTCAGCAAGTTGGCCTGGACGATACTCATTCGCCGTGCCAGATGAGGCAAAACATGGTGAGTTAAGGCTATTAAGAACAACAGAAAAGCCTTAAGTCGGTTGGCTGTTCCATTGCTCCCCAAGCCCGGTATTTCACGGAATTTTGCTAAGGCGCTGATTGTATTGGATTACTACTCAGACCATCCTTCTGCATTTTCATCTTTCGATTGGTAGCAAATACTCCCAGCTGATTGAGCGCTTTCCCAGTAGGCAATGCACTGTATTGCTGTGCATTCGGCTGCACTGCTTCTGAATCTGCAGAGTTGTCATCAGAAATAGCCTCCTTTTCTTCTTTGCTTTCATAATTTGTAGAAGAGTATATCTCACTTACGTCATCTTCAGGTTCCCCTCGGAGCCACAAAAGAGTAGCCTTTTCCTCCTTAAAATGATTTTTTATCATTGCTACTGACAAAGGGCCAACCATACACCCAAAAGGCATCCTGGCGTGGTTATTTTCCACAAAAAACTCTAGAACCCTCTTATATCCAGATTTTAAATTATTCAGCTGACTCCATAATAAATAAAAATCGTTACACCATTCATCACCATTTGATTGAGAATCTGCATCAACCCCGATAGTGAAATTTGTATTTGTCACATATGCATGCTTACGCGCGTGTTCCCGGTATTTTGGATCAAGCTCTGAAATTAACAACCAATGTAATTGTTCAGTAAAAGCAACCCGCCACCACGTCAACATCTTCATGCCTATATTGGCCAGCATTTCATTTAAACGAACAATTGCTTCCATTAATGGCTTTGCTAGCCTAGGTTTATCTAACCATTTTTCAGCAGCATAAATAATCAATGAATCCGGTGCTATATAAGTAATGGGATTCACCCGGCCTAATTCCTCAGGCACAATTCCAACTTTCAGTAGATCTAAAAGAGCAACGCCACCCATAAGCGTTAGGCAATTCCAATCAGATTGTTCTTTAGAACTTAAGCTTCTCATATCTAATTGAGCGCCCCAAGGAAGTGCGAGCTGATAGCGTGCACCGGGGGTATTACACTGGACCTGAGTATTGAAAATGCTGCCGCCTGATAAAACGACATACACTGATCCATGAATTTCACCGGTATTGAAAGGGCTATCCGCATAGAGCACGATGGGCAAATGGATGCCTAACTCTTTAAGATGCAACCGAAGTGCTGAAAATATCAAACGACAATTGCTACAACAAGAACTACTGGTAATTACCTCTAGTCGCGGCGTCTGTATCAATTGAGATTGAGGAAAATCATCATTTAATGGATTCAATTGTTCCAATGACTTCAGCTGTTCTAGTAGAGCCCCTGAATGCTCAACACACCAAATAATTTCAGCATGGGGATCGTTGAGATGAATATCGCCAATTTTCTTACCTAATTTTTCCAAACTTTTTTCTAACCAATCAATCTGCCCTAATTTGGTATTGATCCTTTTCTTTAGAGCTGCTCCCTGCGTTGACCCCACTAAGCTCTGTGTAGTTGTTTGTTGTAAAACCACTTTACGCCTTTGATCATCTTGCATGACTAGCTGGGCTTGTAATCGCACACCAGAAATATTGGGAACGAAAGGATAGTCAAGTCCCATTCGCCTAGGACTCAATGTCATATCGCTCTCCGCAACATAAAGTAGCTTTTGATAAATTGCATCAATTTTTGATATTGTGAGCCCTTGCACATGCTTTTCAAGGTTTAAACCCCAGTCAGATATATTCTTGGAGCATTGATCATAGGTATTTTCTGCAATCAGTCTCTTTCTTCTAAGCTCTAAAAGCATAGCTTGCAAATGTTCAAGCCAGACAGGAAGTAAACTTATAAGTTCTCCAGGACTCAGCTTAGTTGACTTGTGCTTTTGCGCTAGATATTTTGAAAAAGAAAGCATAGTTAATTCCCTGATGCGTTACCAAAACCTGCTGGCAGGCCACCGATGCAAATTTATAGTATAAAGTGCATATATTTTACTTAGGATTTAGTACAGGCGACAGACAAACTTGTGGAAGCGGTGAATTTAGAGAAGGAGTACTTTGCAGAGGTACGAAATTTCCCAGCAGGCCATTGTGATAAATTCTTTGATGATAAAATCACTGGTAGCAAAATTGGATGACCAGGGCTTGATGCGGCAATTGAATATGCTCGCAAAGGTGATGTAATTGTGGTTTGGTGATTAGACCGGCTAAGTCGATCACTAAAAGATTTAATTGAAGTTGTCGCCCTTCTTGAATCAAAAGGGATTGGTGTGAAAAGCATACATGAGTCAATCGAAACCACATCTAGCTCTGGAAAACTTATCTTTCACATATTCGGCGCTTTGGCAGAGTTTGAAAGAAATCTTATTTGTGAAAGAACTCATGCTGGATTAAAAGCGGCTCGTACTATAGGAAAAATGGGAGGGAGACCTAAAAAGCTAAATGCTGAAAAAGCAAAACTT
This sequence comes from Legionella genomosp. 1, assembly GCA_945862405.1. Taxonomy (GTDB): domain Bacteria; phylum Pseudomonadota; class Gammaproteobacteria; order Legionellales; family Legionellaceae; genus Legionella_A. Next base: position 12,491 of record CAMAYX010000001.1, on the reverse strand, counting down.
GTCCAAGTACCACAAGAAATGAAGGAAAATTCTGGACCCGATGAAACCATAAAACAGTTAGAAATAAGGACAGTAAATCATCTAGCAGAACCGTACGATTCACGAGAAATTCTAACCCAAAAACTCTCTGAATACGGCGTTAAAATTCCTAGCGTTCAGCCAGAACAAGAGGAATTATCATCAGCATTACCAATGCAGATTTTGATTTTTATCATTGAATACTATGAATACTATCTTGTGCTTAAGTCTAATCAGAGTAACCAGACCTTAATGGCAACTGACGAGGAATTGAGCCCCTCCCTTTCTACCTCGCTACTATAGTAATAAGCTCATTAGTCGGCTAGGGTTCTAACCCATTGTGCAAACGATTCATTTTCAAATTCGTAAGTATCTCGAGGCGACTTAAAAACCACATTAGTTAATTTAGACATCGCTCTTTGAACATGAGTTGCTTCTATAGAATCAACCCCAATTATTGTACGTAGTCTTAAAACAACAGCTTTGCTAAAAGGCTTAAGTGAAGAGTCTTGTGCAAGCATTCGCACCAAAGCTTTTTGCGTTGCATCAAGGGCTGCCCACGCACCTTCATGGTTTTCAGTATGAGCTAGTTTATCAGTCACAGTTCTCATAGCCTCATCGATGGTAACTGACGGATTAAGAACCATGTCGACGATTCCTATTAAAAATGGTTCGGGTTGTTGTTGAAAATTAACGAAAGCCTGCCAAGCTGATTCTATAGGTAATACCCTACCCGTTGATTGTTTAAATCGTTCTGAAATATAAATAACAAAATTCCGATCCAACTGAGGAAAGTCAGCTATAGCGGAGCCAGTTGAATAAAGCGGTGCATTTGAATTTGAAAAAACATGAGCTAACTGTGTCCTTGAAGAGCCGGTAAATACCACCCTTAAACGATTTTGATTCCGAGTAATTGAAGTCCGCAGTGCAGTAGCTACCGCCTCATGTTCCTTCGTCTTTGCTAATTCTTGGGCTTCGTCAATGAGTAATAACAAAGGTTTCTTTTTACATAATTCATCAATCAAGAAATCCATCTGCAATGCAATTTCAGATTGAGCCTTTTTATTATCCAGCTCCACTTCCCCTTCAATACTAGTACCCGCAATTTCAGCTTTTGCTTTAATTTTTTTAATCGGCGTGTTAAATATTGCAAGCACGCTTTGAACAGAATTCTTTGGTTCTAGTGCTCGCTCCAAAGCCCGCACAATAGATACACCCGGTGATAGTTTGGTCTGCCAAAGATCCACATAGGCCACTGTATAACCGGCACTCTCTGCAGCAGGGGTAAGATCTTTTAAGAGAAATGAAGTTTTCCCTGCACGACGAGGAGCAAAAATAGTTGTAGTTGTAACTAGACTTGCATTTAGAGTATCTAAATATATTTTTGCTAATGCTGGTCTGTGATAATGCCAAATTTCGATTAAATTCATATTTTTATACAGACGTATCTTGATGCCGTATAATTATACAATGCTCGTATAATTTTGTATAGAACTATCTCTTCGAGATCTCAACGGAAAGCAGAAGATCTCGGCGTTTCAACCAAGATAGTAGAATTAACCTTCCATTAATTTGTGTGGCAGGCTCTCTATGCGACCAGCTTGAGTAACTAGCATATAGTTCAATTTTCGTTGTAATTCGGTGATACTGTCCGCACCTGCATAAGTTAAACCTGAACGAACTCCGCCAATGATATCCGCAATAATATTTTCATGCTGATCACCACGATAAGGAACTTCAGTTGATACACCTTCTGCAGTTTTCCACTCGTGCATTTGTCCTAAGAAATCTTCTTGTGCTTCACGAGATGCCATACCACGGTAAAACTTGACTTGCGTGCCATCTTCTTTGGTTACAACTTTACCAGGAGTAGGGCCTGTACCGGCCAACATTCCCCCAATCATCACAAAGTCAGCACCAAATGCTAAGGCTTTGACGATGTCTCCAGATGTGCGAATACCGCCGTCAGCAACAATAGAGCGGTCTGTACGAGCGCAATCTTGAATACAAGTGAGCATGGGTACGCCAAAACCTGTTTTAATACGTGTGCTGCATACCGAACCGCCGCCAATGCCTGCTTTAATAATGTCAGCACCGCAAGAAGCTAAATAATCTGCACCGGCATAAGTTGCAACGTTTCCGGCCATGATGCAGCGATCCGCTAGAATTTGGCGTAGACTTTTTAAGGTTTTGCCTACGTATTTTGCATGTGCATGAGCTACATCCACACAAAAATAAGTTGCTCCAGCATCGCGAAGGGCTTCTGCTCGTTCGAGTTCTGCGGCAGTACAGCCTATGGAAACAAATGTTGGGCCATCGCAGGCTTTAAATTCTGCTATATTGTTCTCAATGCTCAAAAAGCGGTGCAAAGCCCCCATACCGCCTTTGCTGTGCATGAAGTTCGCCATTTTGCTTTCCGTAACGGTGTCCATATTGGAGCTGATTACGGGTAATTTTAAAGACAATTTCTCTAATCTATCCGTCATGCTGATATCAACAACACGACGTGATTCATGATGGTTATATGAAGGAATCAATAAAACATCATCAAAAGTAATGGCTTGAATAGACATTGTTCACCTTTCTGTAAAACGCGTACTATAAATGCTCAGCAGCATAATATGCAAGTCTTGAGCGCTCTCCACGTGTTAAAGTCATATGTGCACTGTGTTTCCAATGCTTGAAACGATCCACCGCAAAGGTTAGTCCAGAGGTGGTTTCTGTCAAATAGGGCGTATCAATTTGTTTAATATCTCCCAAGCAAATGATCTTACTGCCTGGGCCGGCGCGAGTTACTAAAGTTTTAATTTGTTTTGAAGTTAAGTTTTGCGCCTCATCGATGATGATAAAGCGATTTAAGAAGGTACGGCCGCGCATAAAATTCAAAGAGCGGATTTTAATCTTATTTTGTAATAAATCCTGAGTAGCACCCCGACCAAAACTTCCGCCTTCCTGTGCTCCGTGTAAGACTTCAAGATTATCCATCAAGGCTCCCATCCACGGAGTCATTTTTTCTTCTTCTGTACCAGGAAGAAAGCCAATATCTTCGCCAACGGGAATGGTGATACGAGTCATGATGATTTCGGAATAAAGTCTTAAATCTAGGACTTGGGTGAGGCCTGCGGCAATCGTCAACAGTGTTTTACCGGTACCGGCAGAACCTTGTAAGGTAACAAAATCGACGTCAGGATCTAATAGTAAATTTAAAGCAAAATTTTGTTCACGGTTGCGAGCGGTGATGCCCCAAACAGCATGCTTTTTTTGCGTGAAGTCACGAGCCATTTGCACTACAGCCTGGCCGTCGGAAACCCCTTTAACTACGGCTTGAAATTGATTATCTTGCGTAGTTAAACAATCGTTAGGATTCCATTGGCTGGCGAGAGGACCGGTGATACGGTAAAACGTATCCCCGCTCTCTTGCCAGGCTTCCATATTTTTACCGTGAGTATCCCAGAAATCATTATCCAAAACATGCAAACCGCTGTGCAGAAGATTTACATCATCTAATACTTGATCGTTGTAGTAATCTTCGGCCGGAATACCAAGTATTCCGGCTTTTATCCGTAAATTGATATCTTTGGAGATGATCACAACTTGCTTTTCAGGGTGTTTTTTTTGTAAACCTAATGCGGTCGCCAACAAGGTGTTATCGACTTTATGACCAGGGAGAGATATAGGTCGCAATGGTTCGAAATCATCAGTTTGGAAAAATAGGCGACCACTGCTCTTAGCTTTTTTAGTGTTTAAAAAATTGGGTATCGGCAAGCCAGCGACAACTTGTTGATGAGTAGCATTTGCCATTAGCTCTACCAACATACGGTTGGTTTGCCTAACATTGCGTGCAACTTCTGAAAGACCAGTTTTATGATTGTCTAATTCTTCAAGAACAACCATAGGTAGATAAATATCGTGTTCTTCGAAATGATAAATGGCGGTAGGGTCGTGCATTAAGATATTGGTGTCGAGTACAAATAATTTATGTTCTTTAGCAGTATTTTCCATGTGTTTTTTCCTGTTAAATGGAGACCTAGCTGACCCTATTTTGCCAGCGATTTCAAAGTATCCAATACCTCTTCTACATGCCCTTTTACATTTACTTTTCTCCAGCTTTTTCTAAGTTCGCCTTTGGGGTCAATTAAGAAAGTACTACGTTCAATGCCGCGCACCTCTTTCCCATACATTGATTTCATTTTAATGACATCAAAATGCTGACAAAGCTCTTCGTTTTTATCGCTGATGAGTTCGAAAGGAAATTCTTGTTTGCATTTAAATGTCTCATGGGATTTTAAACTGTCACGGGAAATTCCAAGAATTTCGGCATTCAGCTTTGTAAAGTCACCATAATGGTTACGAAAATCTTGCCCTTCCAAAGTACATCCAGGCGTAGAGTCTTTGGGATAAAAGTAAAGTATTAGCCATTTTCCACGATAATCATTTAAATTGGCTTCAATTCCATTAGTGGCTTGGAAAGAACAAGAAGGCATTTGGTGTTCCATAACGAAATATCTCCTGCAGAACCTAGGATTCATGATATCCTAATCCTATTTTTTTAGTAATAGCTTTAAGTGGGTGTAAAGTGAGTAAAGAACACAGTAGCACCATTGTGATTAACAAAAAAGCACGATTCGAGTATTTCATTGAAGATGAATACGAGGCCGGGCTGGTATTACAAGGGTGGGAAATTAAGAGCTTGCGTGCCGGAAAAATAAATTTGTCCGATGCACACGTGATTGTAAAATATGGAGAAGCTTGGTTATTAGGGGCACAAATACAACCTTTGCCTACGGCCTCAACTCATATACAACCCGAGCCCGATCGTACCCGCAAATTATTGCTTAACCGTAAAGAGTTGAGTCATTTGATTGGGAGCGTAGAGCGGCAAGGATATACTCTGATTCCACTTGCCTTGTATTGGAAAAAAAATAGAGTGAAGGCCAAAATAGCACTGGCAAAAGGTAAAAAAATGCATGATAAACGGGCCACTGTTAAAGACAGAGATTGGGAACGTGATCGTTCACGCATTATGAAGAAACACAATTAATTAATAAGGTCAAAAAAGCACTAGACGTGTTAAAAATTCGCTATCAGGTCTTGATAGTAGAATTTCACCATCAAGATTGAAATGAGGAGTTTAATATGTGCGGGATAATAGGAGCAGCTTCACACCGAGATATTAGTAAAGTATTACTTGAAGGTTTGCGAAGACTGGAATACCGCGGTTATGACTCAGCAGGTATAGCTGTAATTGATGATGAAGCGCGGTTAAAACGGTTACGAATTCAAGGGAAGGTCCAGAGTTTAGCGGATGCGATGTCCGAAACTTCGATTGCTGGAAAAACGGGAATCGCACATACCCGTTGGGCTACCCATGGTAAACCTTGCGAAACTAACGCCCATCCCCATATGTCGCACGGCGAGGTCGCTGTGGTGCACAATGGTATTATTGAAAATCACGAAGATCTCCGGGCCTATCTACAAGAAATTGGTTATGAATTTACTTCGGAAACGGATACCGAGGTTGCTGCGCACTTAATACATCATCACTACCAACAAACCAAATCTCTATTAAAAGCGGTCCAGGCCACAGCAGCGCAAATGGAAGGTGCTTTTTCTCTGGGGGTGATCCATCAAAAAAATCCGCATGAACTAGTGGCATTACGCAAAGGAAGTCCTTTGGTGGTTGGACTTAGTGATAACGAGCAATTTATTGCCTCGGATGCTTTGGCCTTACGTTCTTTTGCACAATCTGTGGTGTACCTTGAGGAAGGCGATAGCATTCAGTTAACACCGGATGGCATTACTATGTACGATGCTAAAAATCTTCCGGTGCAACGCCAATCTCAACCATTGAGCGATGATTGTCATGCCGTAAGTAAAGGCCCATATCGCCACTTCATGCTCAAAGAAATTTTTGAACAAAGTAAAGTTCTCGCGGATACACTAGAAGGAAGAGCGACCAGCTTGGAAGTGGTGCGAGCTAGTTTCGGTGACCGTGCAACGTCTATCTTTAATGATATAAAGCAAATTCACATCGTGGCCTGTGGTACCAGTTATCATGCAGGTTTAGTTGCTAGGTATTGGCTCGAATCGCTAACTGGTCTGCCGACTCAAGTAGAAATTGCCAGTGAATACCGCTATCGAGATGTGGTAGTAAACACCAATAGTCTGTTCATCGCTATATCGCAATCTGGAGAAACAGCGGATACGCTTGCTGCTTTGCATAAAGCTAAATCCATGGGCTACCTTTCTACCTTGGCGATTTGTAATGTGGCCACCAGTTCTTTGGTACGTGAATCTGAGTGTGTGTTTTTAACCCGTGCTGGTGTTGAAATTGGTGTTGCATCGACGAAGGCATTCACCACGCAGCTAGCTGCTTTATTGATGTTGGCTACTTCACTATGCCGTGACGAACGTGGCGTGGAAGTTCTTAAACAATTGCAGCAACTACCTGCGCATTGTGAGCGCACCTTGAAAATGAACGATGAAATTCAAGGTTTGGCATCTTTGTTTGTTAACAAAGCGCACGCGTTATTTTTAGGTCGTGGCGTACAATACCCAGTAGCATTAGAAGGTGCGCTTAAGTTAAAAGAAATTTCATACATTCACGCGGAAGCTTACCCGGCAGGGGAGTTAAAGCATGGTCCTTTAGCTTTAGTAGATAAAGAAATGCCTGTTATTGCGGTAGCTCCTAACGATGAGCTTCTGGATAAATTGAAATCCAATCTACATGAAGTAAATGCTCGCGGCGGACAATTATTTGTATTTGTCGATGATTCGCAGGCATGGGCTTCGAATGGCGCAAGGTTAATCAAAGTACCTAGCTGTGGGCAATGGATAGCACCTATAATCTACACTTTACCCCTACAATTACTTGCTTACCATGTAGCCGTAGCCAAAGGTACGGATGTGGATCAACCAAGAAATCTAGCCAAATCCGTAACCGTCGAATAAAACAGTCGTCTTTGGCGGATCTCGAGAGATTGCGAACTTAAAAAATGCTCACATACTGATGTATGCTCCGCTTTTGTAAGTTCGCAATCTCTCGACCTCCACTCAAATCCGAACCGGTCTCGGTTCTGGTGTAAGTTCTTTTCCTAACCAGCATTTTTTTCGTGCCCGTGCCTTTGCCTGTCATTTCATGCTGGTTTGGGTTGATGACCCAACATTCCGATCAATTTTGTGCCAAAGATGGTTGTTCTTAATGGTAACCAACTTAGAACGGGTATATAATGACCGCGTTTTTATCATGATATTTTTGCGGGGTGTAAATGACACAAGAGAGACCAGCAACAGCGGCCATTATAGCTCAGGAACTTAAGGTTAAGGTTTCACAAGTGGAAGCTGCTGTTCGTTTGCTTGATGAAGGGGCCACGGTACCATTCATCTCGCGCTATCGTAAAGAAGCCACAGACGGTTTAGACGATACTCAATTACGTATGCTTGCTGAGCGTTTACACTATTTACGAGAGTTGGATGATCGCCGCCAAGTGGTTTTGAATAGTATTCGTGAGCAAGATAAGTTAACGACGGAACTTGAGCAATCCATTTTAGCTGCCGATACAAAAACACGTTTGGAAGATTTGTATTTACCGTATCGACCTAAGCGCCGCACTAAAGCTCAGTTGGCTAAAGAGGCGGGTTTAGAGCCTTTGGCAATCTCTTTATGGGAAGATCCCACGTTGGATCCGGAAACTCATGCTAAAGAGTTTATAAATGCAGATTTAGGTATTGCAGATGTGGCTGCCGCCCTTGAAGGCGCACGACAAATCCTTATGGAGCGTTTCGCAGAAGAAGCCGATTTACTAAGCGACCTGCGTAACTACTTGTGGCAAAACAGTGTGGTGAAATCCACCGCTACCAAAGAAAAGAATGCTGCAGCTAATAAATTCAAAGATTATTTTGAGTACGTAGAGCCGATCAAAAAGATTCCTTCTCACCGAGCTTTGGCTCTATTCCGGGGGCGGCGAGAAAGCATTTTACAGATATCTTTGACCTTGCCGGATAATCCAGAATACGGTGAACAGCGTACCGCCTCTTATTTCAAAATTAGAGAGCAGTCACGGCCTGCGGACGCGTGGTTGATGGAAACCGTACGTTTAACCTGGAAATTAAAACTGTTTAATAAGCTTGAGTTAGAGCTGCTAAGTCATTTACGCGAAATGGCCGATGAAGAAGCCATAAAAGTATTTGCCAGCAACCTGCGCGATCTTTTACTGGCAGCACCTGCTGGTCCACACATAACCATTGGTTTGGATCCTGGCATTAGAACGGGTGTAAAAGTCGTTGCAGTAGATGTAACTGGGAAATTATTAGATTACACCACTGTATTTCCTTTTGCCCCACAAAATGAGTGGCATCAAGCAATTGCCTCTTTGGCGAAATTGGCTGCAAAGCATCAAGTAAATTTAATTAGTATTGGTAATGGCACTGCCTCTCGTGATACGGAGCGTCTGGTCGCTGATATGATTAAAATGTATCCAGACTTGAAATTGACTAAAGTTATGGTCAGCGAAGCTGGTGCTTCTGTTTATTCTGCTTCTGAACTAGCAGCCAAAGAGTTTCCTGATTTAGATGTGACGCTGCGCGGTGCTGTTTCTATTGCTAGAAGGCTACAGGATCCACTTGCAGAGTTGGTTAAAATTGAGCCTAAATCCATTGGTGTTGGCCAATACCAGCATGATGTAAACCAATCACTACTGGGTCGAAGTCTTGAGGGTATAGTAGAAGACTGTGTGAATGCTGTAGGTGTTGATGTTAACACTGCTTCTGTCGCCCTTTTAACTAGAGTGTCAGGTTTTAACGAAACCTTAGCTAAAAATTTAGTAGATTATCGCGATGAGAACGGTTCATTTAACAATCGTGAACAACTCAAAAATGTGGCGCGTATGGGCGAAAAATCGTTTCAGCAAGCAGCCGGATTCTTACGTATTATGAACGGTGAAAACCCCTTGGATGCTTCTGCAGTTCATCCTGAAGCTTATCCTTTGGTCAACAAAATTCTTTCCGATAAAAAGGTGCAAATTGGCGAAGCATTAGGTGATAAAGATCTATTGAAAAGCGTTAATGCGGCGGATTATGTTGATGAACACTACGGTCTACCAACCATTCTTGATGTGTTACAAGAATTAGAGAAGCCAGGGCGAGATCCTCGCCCGGAATTTAAGACGGCAAGCTTCAAAGAAGGTGTTGAAGATATTTCTCACCTAGAAGAGGGCATGATCTTAGAAGGGGTTGTGAGCAACGTTACTAATTTCGGTGCCTTTGTGGATATTGGTGTGCACCAAGATGGGTTAGTGCATATTTCGGCAATGACGCAAAAATACATTACCGATCCTCGAACCGTGGTTAAAGCGGGTGATATCGTTACCGTCAAAGTTGTAGAAGTTGATAAAGAGCGCCGTCGTATCGGCTTAAGCATGCGGCTTAACGATAGTAAGCCTGCTAATGCAGCACCTAAGAAACCAGAGCAGCATACGGCAGCGAAAAAACATCACGATAACAAAAAGCAACATGCAGTTAAGAAAGCTCCTGTGGAAAAAAAGGCACCGATTCAAAAAACCATATTTAACACAGCGATGGCCGACGCTCTCGCAAAATTAAAGCGTGGTTCCTAATGACTAAAACCACTCCGCGAGGAGAAGTTACCATTCAAACCCTGGCCATGCCCGCGGACACTAATGCTAACGGCGATATTTTCGGCGGCTGGTTGGTTTCCCAAATGGACTTGGCCGCTGGGGTTTTGTCCAAAAAATTATCGCGGGGACGCACAGCCACAATTGCCATCCACTCCATGACGTTTTTAAGGCCAGTCCATGTAGGTGACATGATCAGTTGTTATGCTGAGTTGATTAAAACTGGCAATACTTCGATGACGATTGCGGTGGAAGTTTGGACCGAGATGCTGTCCACCGGGGAACAATTTCGTGTAACTGAAGGAACTTTTGTATTTGTTGCCATTGATGACAAAGGCAAACCAAGACCGGTATCAAAATCAGCATGACACCGCAGATAGAGCAATTAAAGCAGTGGATTGATGATATGGCGGCTTTATTGGCCCGCAACGAAAATCCTGATCCTCAATACTATACCCATTTCTTACAAGAACCCGAATTGGCGATACGTCTAGTAGATTTGATTGCTTCTTTGCCTGAAAGCGAAATGGAAGAAGAGCGAGCTTATTACTCTGCTTGTGTATTTGCCATAGATATTTGTGTCGCACAACTTCAAGCTGCCGCTGAATCTAATAACAAATCCTCTGCCAAAACCATGCAGCAGTTAATGGCGCATATGGCTCAGGTAATTGGGGAGAGCAAACATTCTTTAAGTTTCTGGCTACCAATTTTAAATGCGTTTTATGAGGTTCATGTAGAATTATCGGAAGAGCTAAAAGATGCATATTTCGACCTGGCAAGCGATGAAGAAATGCCTACTGCTGGTACTGAAGAAGCTACCCATTTAAATTCAATTCGTGATTTGATTGAGGAACTTTCAGATCTGTCGGTTTTCGATATCGCAGAGAATTTTTTCGCGCAAAGTTATGCTATGCCGGCGGATTTCTTTTTGGATTTAATTCTGGACTTATACAGCATAGAAGAAGGACAGGACATTGCCTTACTAACCTTGCTTCATCCCAAACAGGAAGTTCGTGATGTTGTGGTGGCCACGTACGCACAGATCATAGAAAACATCACCCTTACTTCAATTTCATTATCCCGGCTTCAGGCAATTAAGCACTGGTATCCTTCTATTTATCAGCACCAATTTAATGATTGGATAAAAATACAACGTAAGAAAGGCGTTGTCTTCGCTACCGATAAGACGGCGCCGGTCATGGAAATTAAAGCTAGTGAAGTCGATGGAATGGGGGCGCAGGGTATATTTTTGCACCTTAAAGATACACGTAAAAATCGGCTTTGTGGTGTTTTGTTAAAACACTCGGTAGGGATTAAAGATGCGTGGCTAACCCCAGTTATCCCGGCAAAAGACATTAAGCGTTATTATAAAGAATCGTTTGATGAGAGCGTTACTTTACGTAAGGTAGACAAAGATTACTTTATTACCTTGGTAAATCATTTTTTGGCGGTCTCAGTCGAGCAAGGTAACATGCCTGATTTGCAATTATTGGAAATGCAAGAAGAATTAGGTGTGCATTTTGTACCGCAAAAACTTGATGTTGATTATTTGCTAGAACAATTGGCCATTCAAATCAGTCCCTTTACACCCGATACCTTAAATTCGTCATTGGCACGATCTAAGCTTTGGGCAAAGCAAAAACGTTTTACCGAATCTTGGTACATAGAGAATGCGCAAATTGATAAATTGGTTAACCGCTGCTGCAGTTTTATCGAAGGTGTGAAAGTATGCCGCTTTGATGAAGCCATGGCAGCAGTGTTTGCGCATGAAATGGAGCACCATAGGCAAGAGTGGTTATTTCATTTTTTATGGATTACGTTATGGCTTAAAGTCAGTGCCAGAAAAAACGAAAAAATTTGGCAAGACAGCTTTTTTATTGCTTACAGCATCCACCAAGGAACTCGCTTAAGCACCATTCCCATCCTGCAAGAAATTAGCTATCAAAGCGTGGTCAATAGCATTGAAACCATGCAAGAGCGGCGTACGCATTTGAATAAAGAATAAGATATTTATTTGCTCTGTTGTTTCATATCATAGCCTTTATGCAGCGCAGCGTAATCAAGGGTTTCAGAGGGTTCTCTACCTTTAAAAAATCGCTTACCAATGACCGTGATTTCCTCAGTATGTTACCGTTATGCCATTTCTATAGCGCTGGCGGATTCCAACATCTCACGTGCGTGCGATCGCGTCTGTTCGGTGATGGTTAAACCACCTAACATTCTGGCAATTTCATCAATCTTTTCTTTTTGACTCAGCAGTTGAATGCGTGAAAAAGTTTGTTCATCTTGTGTGTATTTTTCCACAACATAGTGTTGATGTGCAAACGATGCAACTTGAGGCTGGTGGGTGACACAAAATACTTGTAAGCGATTTCCTAATTGACGCAATAACTCCCCAACTAAGGCCGCTGTTGCTCCGCCTATGCCCACATCAACTTCATCAAATAACAATGTGGGGGTCGTTCCTCGTTGTGCTGTCAGCATGTGGATAGCAAGACTGATACGAGATAACTCCCCTCCCGATGCAATCTTGGCCAGGCTATCAGGAAGCATTCCAGGGTTGGTACAAACTTTGTATTCAACTTTATCTAGGCCATGTGCTTGCGGTTTATCCAAGGGGATAATGTCAATTTCTAGGAAACCCTTAGGCATCCCTAATTTTCGAATGATAGCGCTTACTTCCTCCGCTAATTTCTGAGCGTGCAGTTGTCGTGAATTACGCAAAGCCAGCGCCTCTCGTTCATATTCTTGCTGTTGGATTTGCAGAGCCGCTAATAGTTTTTGCTGATCTTCTTCTATGGTTTGTAAACTAGCTAATTCCAATCCAATTTTTTCGCGTAA